>NZ_SDLS01000022.1:0-171429 GCF_004522315.1 Amycolatopsis sp. CFH S0740
CCGCTTGACAAACAAAACCCAGGGATGTCTTCACGGACCGCCAGTCAGACCATTGCGGGCTTCCGGAGCAAGTTTCCGTAGGCGGCGGCGAACAAGGCGGAAAGTAGCGCGGCCACCGCCGCCACCGCGAAGCTCCATCCCGGACCGCCCGCTGACAACACCACCGCGCCCACTGCTCCGGCGAGGCTGCTGCCCACCACCCGGACCAGCGCGCTGATCCCGCCCGCCGCGGCCGTCTTCGCGGGCTCGACGTGCTCGACGGCCATCGTCCCCAGCGCGGCGTAACCGAGCCCGATGCCCAGCCCCAGCACCGCTGCGACGGCATAGAGACCCAGTCCGTCGCCAGGCAGCAACGTCAGCCACAGAGCAGCCACCAGCACCACCGCCGAACCGCCTGCGACCAGGGCGGGCGCGCTGAACCGGCGCATCAATGCACCGGCCAGCACGGAAACCACGAGCATCAAGATCGTCGTCGGCAAGAGATAAAGCCCCACCTGCAACACCGACGCCCCGAGCACCCCCTGCGCGTACGCGGAAAGCGTCATGATCGTGGCGAACAAGGCGAAGCCGAGCAGGAACGACGATACCGTCGCGCCGACCGTTTTTCGGTGCAGCAGCATCGGAATCTCAATCAACGGCGTCTTCGTGCGCCGCGCCGTCGCCACCCACACCACCGCCAGCACCACGGCCGCGACCAGGAGCGCGACGGTCGCCCAGCCCCATTCGGAACCCTTGCTGATCGCCAGCAGCAGGCAGATCAGCCAGCCTGACACCAGCACCGCGCCCAGCAGGTCCGGCGAACCGCTCCGGGCCTCGGCCGTCCGGTCCTCCCGCACCGCGGCGACCAGCGCGAACGCCACCACGCCGAGCGCCGCCAGCACCCAGAACACCAGCTGGTGATCGCCGCCGGCGAGCCCGGCGAGGATCATCCCGCCGCCGCTGCCCGCGCCGATCGTCGCGCTCAGCACGCCGATCGCGGTCGGCAGCGATCGCGGCGGCAGCACGTTCCTGACCTGGCCGATCGCCAGCGGCAGCAACGGCGCGGCGGTCCCTTGCAGGATCCGGCCCACCACTAGCAGCGGCAACGATTCCGCGACCGCCCCCAGCACCGATCCCCCGACCAGCAACGCGAGCACGACCAGCGACATCGTGCGCCTGCCGTAGAGGTCGCCCAGCTGCGCGACCAGCGGAATCGCGACCGCGCCCGCCAGCAGCCCGGCAGTCAGCGCCCACGACACCGAGCTCAGCGGCACCCCCAGCTTGAGCTGCAGCTGCGGCAGCAACGGCACCACCACGGTCATCTGCAAAGTCCCGACCGCCACCGCGAACGCCAGCGCGGCGACCGTCCCCCAGTAGTTTTTATACATGTATAAAAAGTAGCATGACGGCATGCCAGCGCGCACCGGCCGACCGCCGAAGATCTCCAAGGCCGACATCGTGGCCGCCGCACACCGGGTCATCGACTCCGAGGGCGTCGACGCGCTGACCATGCGCCGCCTCGCCCGGGAGGTCGGCAGCACGGCGATGGCGCTGTATCACCACGTGCGCGACAAAGAGGGGCTGCTTCTTCTGCTGCTCGACGACTACGCGCACCGCGAAATGTCTCGGCCGGAGAACCTCCCCGAGGAACCGTGCGACCGGATCGTGGCGGTCGCGACGGCGATGCGGGACGGGCTGGCGAACTGCCCGTGGATCGTGGAAGTGCTGCGCTCCGACGACCTGCTGTCGGTCGGCGGGCTGTGGTATCCGGAGAAAATCGTTGCGGCGGCGGGAAAATCCGGGCTGCCGATCGAGGCGGCGGTGGAGGTCTACCGAGCGGTGTGGCACTACACGCTCGGCGAGATCAGCTCACGCGCGGCCGCCGCGCGACGGCGCGATCAGGGCGGCGACACCTACCGCCAGCGAGTCTTCGCGGAACTGGACGCGACGGAATTCCCGGCGCTCGCCCAGATCGGCCCGCGCTGGGAAACCCTTACCGCACAAGACAATTACGAACGAGGCGTGCGCGCGCTCGTCAAGGGATTGCTGCCGTGAGGGGAACCCGGCCGGGCTCCCCTCACGAGCGCTAGGTCAGGCCCAGAGCTGACCGTCAAGCCGTTCTGCCGCTTCGTCCAGCGACCCGGAATACGCGCCGGTCGACAGGTACTTCCAGCCGGCGTCCGCGACCACGAAAGCCACGTCCGCCTTCTCGCCGCGGGCAGCGGCCTTCTCCGCGACCCCGAGCGCGGCGTGCAGCACCGCTCCCGTGGAGATCCCGGCGAAAATGCCCTCGTGCTCCAGCAGCTCCCGCGTCCGCCGGAGAGCGTCGTACGCCCCCACCGAATAGCGTCCGTTGAGCACACTTTCGTCGTACAGCTCCGGCACGAACCCCTCGTCGAGGTTGCGCAGGCCGTACACCAGCTCGCCGTACCGGGGCTCGGCCGCGATGACCTGGACGTCCGGCTTGTGCTCGTGCAGGTACCGGCCGACCCCGACCAGCGTCCCGGTCGTCCCGAGGCCGCCGACGAAATGCGTCAGCGTCGGCAGGTCCTTCAGCAGCTCCGGCCCGGTCCCGCGGTAGTGCGCGTCCGCGTTGGCCGGGTTGCCGTACTGGTAGAGCATCACCCAGTCGGGGTTCTGCTTCGCCAGCTCCTTGGCTCGCCGCACGGCCTCGTTCGAGCCGCCCGCGGCGGGCGAGAACACGATCCGCGCACCGTACGCCTGCAGCAGCTGCTTGCGTTCGGCCGAGGTGTTCTCCGGCATCACGCACACCAGGCCGTAGCCCTTGAGCTTCGCGGCCATGGCCAGCGAAATCCCGGTGTTGCCCGAGGTCGGCTCGAGGATCGTGGACCCGCGCCGCAGGATGCCGTCCCGCTCCGCGGCCTCGATCATGGCCAGCGCGGGCCGGTCCTTGATCGAGCCGGTCGGGTTGCGGTCCTCGAGCTTCGCCCACAGCCGCACCTCGTCGGTGGGCGACAGGCGGGGCAGGCCGACGAGCGGCGTGCCGCCGAGCGCGTCGAGGAGGGACTCGTAGCGGGTCATCGGCTCAGCGCGCGCCGCCCGCGACGGCGGGCAGGATGGTCAGGGTGTCGCCGTCCTTGACCTCGGCGTCGAGCCCGCCGGAGAAGCGCACGTCCTCGTCGTTGACGTAGACGTTGATGAAGCGGTGCAGCTTCTCCTCCTTGACCAGGCGCGCCTTCAGCCCGGCGTGCCGCGACTCGACGTCGTCGATGATCTCGAGGACAGTCTTGCCCGACGCCTCGACGGACTTCTCGCCGCCGGTGTGGGTGCGCAGGATGGTCGGGATGGACACGGTCACGGCCATGGTTTTCTACCTCCGGGTGGGTTCCTACACGCTGACGTATCGGACGCCGCGCTTTATTCCGCGAGAGTTCAGTCGACGATCTCGACCGGCTCCTCGGTGATCTCGGCGTCCACGATCCGGTACGAGCGGAACTCGTGCGAATCGGGCTCTCTTGTCGAGACGAGCACGTAGTGCGCGTCGGGTTCGGCGGCGATGTTCGCGTCGGTGCGCGACGGATAGGCCTCGGTCGCGGTGTGCGAGTGGTAGATGACCACCGGGACCTCGTCGTTCGCGTCCATCTCGCGGTACAGCTTGAGCAGGTCGCCCGAGTCGAACTCGTAGAACGTCGGCGAGCGGGCCGCGTTCAGCATCGGGATGAACCGCTCAGGGCGGTCCGAGCCGGCAGGACCGGCCACCACCCCGCACGCTTCGTCGGGGTGGTCACGGCGGGCGTGGGCGACGATCTCGTCGACGAGTTCACGGCGGATCCGGAGCACACGGACATCTTAGTTCGTGGACCGAACGAGTCCACACTGTGAGAGCTACCGCTCATCCGCAGGTCAGGGCACAATAACGGGATGCCGGTGTCGTCGAAGATCCGCGAACGCTGCCGTGGCCTGCTGGCCGAAGGGGACGTCGTCCAGTACGTGTTCCCCGCCACATCGCTGATGGTTTCGATGATGGCCGCGCACCGGAACTTCGTCGTCGTGGTCACCGACCGGCACGTGACCGTGCTCGCCTGCAGCACTTTCCGCCGGTGGAGGCCGGTTTCGGTGTGGGCGCACTTGCCGCGCTCGACCGAACTGGGCCCGGTGGACCTGCATCCCTCGCTCGGGCCGACGGTGTCGTTCGGCGGCTTGGTGCTGGAGATCGACGACGAGTACGTGGCCACCGTGCGCGCCGCCGACCTCGAGCGGAGCGAGGACGCGCTCCCTAAGGACCCGTTCTGACCGTCAGCGCCTCCGGCCACACATCCCGATAAGCCGGGATACCGGCCGCGGAAGTCGCCGCCAGCAGTCCGTGCACCATCGCCCGCGCGAACACCCGCGCCGCCGCCGAGCAGAGGGCGTCCAGCGCGCCCGCTCGCGCCGCCAACGCGAACGACCCGGGCTCCCCCGGCAACTGCTGCGCGCCCGTCGCCAGCGCGAACACGGTGTCGCCGTCGAACATCGAGTGCGCCGGACGCACCGCGCGCGCCAATCCGTCCTGCGCGGCGACCGTCAACCGGCGTGCCTCCGCCTTCGTCAGCGCCGCATCGCAAGCCACCACACCGATCGTGGTGTTCAGATCGGTCCGCTGCCCCGGCACCTCGCCGGGCCGATCCGGCCAGCGGACGCCGAACTCGCCATCCACCTCGTGATCAGCGGCAAAAGCCCGCCCCGTCGCGAAATCCACTGCCTGGCCCGCCGCGTTCACCGCGGCGATCGCGCCGACCGTCACGTCGCCGACGACCTCGCTCGCCGTCCCGATGCCGCCCTTGAGCGAACCGACGACAGCACCGGAGCCCGCGCCGACAGTGCCCATCGCGAAGGTCTCTCCAGCGGCTTCGCAAGCGGCGTAACCGAAATCGGCGTCCGGCCGATTGCCCCACGCGCTGCGCGGCAGGTCGAACAGCACCGCCGCGGGCACGATCGGCACCACCTCATACGGCTGCGCGCCAACGGGAAACCCGTAGTTCCGCTCGGACAGCCACCGCATCACGCCGTCCGCCGCAGCGAGCCCGTAAGCACTTCCGCCGGAAAGACAGACCGCATTCACCTGCTGTACCAGGTTTTCCGGCTCCAGCAGGTTGGTTTCGCGGGTGCCGGGCGCGCCGCCGCGCTGGTCGACCGCGCCGGTCGCCCCGTCCGGCACGAGCACGACAGTGGTTCCGCTCGCCCAGCCGTCGCCGACCCGTTGGTGATGGCCTACGAGAATGCCGGGAACGTCGGTGATTTTCCCGCCGGTCAGGCGGTCAGCGCTTGGATCAGCGTCTCCTGCACCCATGTCAGCCAATGGTAGACGCCGAGATGGGGTGCGCGGGGGTCGTCTTCCGGCAGTTCGTCCGGCATGTCCTCGGTGACGTCGAGCGCCGTGCCCAGCGCCAGCCGGACGTCGTTCAACGCGCCGAGCCAGGCGTCGGCCTGCTCGAAGCTCAGCTTCACCGAACCGCCGTCGCGCGGGAGCGTGTCCAGCACGATCTTCGCGACGCCGACCTTCTTCTCCAGCAGCTCCGGTTCGTGCAGCGACCGCATCGCCGCCGCCGAATCGAGGTCCTCGCGGCTCGGGTTGTCCGGGTCGAGCCGGTGGAAGTCCGGCAGCAGCCGCGACAGCACCGGGTCGTCCGGCGATTCGGCGGGCCCGGTGCGGATCCCGGTCAGCTCGGCCAGTTCGTCCTGCGGGGCCTCCTCGGCCCGCGCGGTGAGCATGTCCTCGAGCTGCCCGACCAGCCCGCGCAGCACCGCGGCCTCCTGCTGTTCGAACCCGGCGAGGATGGCGTCCCCCTTGCGCCGCCAGGCCTTCACGAGGGCTGTTCCATGGTCGCCCACAGGCCCGCCGCGTGCAGCTTCGCCACGTCGGTCTCCACCTTCTCCTTCGAACCGGACGACACGATCGCCCTGCCCTTGTTGTGCACGTCGAGCATCAGCTTCGTGGCGTGGTCCCGGCTGTAGCCGAACAGCTTCTGGAAGACGTACGTCACGTACGACATCAGGTTGACCGGATCGTTCCAGACGATCGTCCGCCAGGGCTGGTCGGATTCGGCCAGCTCGGCCCCGAGTGGATCGACCTGCGTCTGTTCGGATGCGACAGGCGTGGACATGCACACCATGGTGTCACGGGGCCATCCCGGTACGCCGCGCCAGGTCCGTCCATGTGAGTGAATAGGCTGCTCCCATGGGTTCCCCCGAGCCGGTCACCAGCGCCAGCACGGCGCTGCTCACCGACCATTACGAGCTGACCATGCTGGCGAGCGCGCTCGCGGACGGGACGGCCGACCGGCCGTGCGTGTTCGAGGTCTTCGCGCGAAGGCTTCCCGACGGCCGCCGCTACGGCGTCGTCGCGGGCACCGCGCGCGTGCTCGACGCGATCGCCGACTTCCGGTTCACCGACGCCGAACTGGCCATGCTGGAGCAGACCGCGGTCGTCGACCCGGAAACGCTGGCGTGGCTGGCCGACTACGAGTTCCGCGGCGACATCGACGGCTACCGCGAAGGCGACCTGTACTTCCCCGGATCGCCGATCCTCACGGTGACCGGCAGTTTCGCCGAAGCGGTGGTGCTGGAGACGGTGGTGCTGTCGATCCTCAACCACGACAGCGCGATCGCTTCGGCGGCGGCGCGGATGTCCGGCGCGGCGCACGGCAGGCCGATCATCGAGATGGGCGGACGGCGCACCCACGAGTACGCCGCGGTCGCCGCCGCGCGCGCCTCCTACCTGGCCGGATTCGCCACCACGTCGAACCTCGAGGCGGGCCGCCGCTACGGGATCCCCACCCGCGGCACCGTCGCGCACGCCTTCATGCTGCTGCACGACAGCGAGGAAGCCGCGTTCCGCGCCCAGGTCAGCAAAATGGGTCCGGACACCACGCTTCTGGTGGACACCTACGACATCACCGCGGGCATCGAGGCGGCCGTGCGCGTCGCCGGCCCGGAGCTGGGCGCGATCCGGATCGACTCCGGCGACGTCGGCCCGCTCGCCCGCAAGGCCCGCGACCAGCTCGACTCGCTCGGCGCGAAGGACACCCGGATCGTGGTGTCCGGCGACCTCGACGAACACGCGATCGCGGCGCTGCGCGCGGAGCCGGTGGACGCGTACGGCGTCGGCACCTCGGTGGTCACCGGATCCGGCGCGCCGACCGCCGGGATGGTGTACAAGCTGGTCGAGGTCGACGGCCGCCCGGTCGCGAAACGCAGTGCGCACAAGGAATCCCGCGGCGGGCGCAAGCACGCGCTGCGCCGCCACCGCAGCACCGGGACCGCGGTCGAGGAAGTGGTCTGGACCGCCGCGAGCGGCCGCCCGGAACCCGGCGAGAACGATCTCGACCTGCAGATTCCTCTGGTGCGAGATGGCGCGCCGGTGGAGGATCTGCCCACACTGGACGACGCGCGGGCCCGGTTGCGGCGCGCGCAGGTGAGCCTGCCGTGGGAGGGCCTCAAGCTCTCGCACGGCGAGCCCGCGATACCGACGACTTTTCTGTAGGGAGCCGACCATGGGAACCGCGCTGATCGTGGTGGATGTGCAGAACGACTTCTGCGAGGGAGGCTCGCTCGGCCTGCCGGGCGGGGCGGCTGCCGCGGCGGCCATCTCGCAGAAGATGGCCGAGGGCGGCTACACGCACATCGTCGCCACCCGCGACCACCACATCGACCCGGGCGACCACTTCAGCGACACGCCCGACTTCAACACCAGCTGGCCGCCGCACTGCGTCGCGGGCACGGCGGGCGCGTCGTTCCACTCGGCGCTGGACGTGGTGCCGGTCGAGGCGGTGTTCTCGAAGGGCGAGTACACCGCCGCGTACTCCGGTTTCGAGGGCAAGTCCGGCGACGGCAAAACGCTCGAGGAATGGCTTCGCGCGCACGAGGTGACCGACGTCGACGTCGTCGGCATCGCGACGGACTTCTGCGTGCGCGCCACCGCCCTCGACGCCGCGGGCGCGGGGTTCAACGTGCAGGTGCTGCTGGACCTGACCGTCGGCGGCTCGCAGCCGACGGTGGACGCGACGCTGAAGGACTTCGACGAGGCGGGGGTGCGCTACACCGGCACGCCCGCCCTGCCGCCCGCCTGATCGGTTATTGCTGGGGCGCGCCGCCCTTGCCGTATGGGTTGCACGCCGCGGTGCCGAGGTAGATGTCCCCGCTCGCCGGACCGCCTTGCGGGAACAGCTTCACGTGCACCGCGTGCGTGACCAGGCTGCCGTCGGCGGGCTGCGGCGTCACGGTCTCGTTCAGCGTGATCGTGGCCAGCGCCGTGCCCGCCGCGCCGCCGGGGATCGTGACGCGGTAGTTCGCCGGGATCGACGACGGCACGGTGAAGCCGGAGACCTCGCCGATCGACATCGAACCGGTGCTGCCCGAATCCGTCGTGGTGGCGCAGCCGACCGAGTACGTGCGGACCTTCAGCTCCGGCCCGCCGTACCGGGTGAGCAGGTCGGATTCGAACCGCTGCCCGCCGGTCTTCACGTCCGCGACCGGGCCCTTCCGTTCGCAGGTGGTGCCGCCGAAGCCGAACACCGCGACGTCGCCGGCCGCGCCGCCGGGAGTGCGCGCGGAGGCCGGCCCGTCGGCGTCGCACCGGGCCAGTTCGCCGGTGACGACGTGTTCGTGGTCCACCAGCACGTCGAGGCTGCCCGCCGAGCCCCAGCCGGTGGAGGTCGGCGGACCGGCGTGCGCCACCGCCGGCGCCGTCGCTAGGAAAACCCCGGTGACCAGCAGGATCCGTCCGCGCATTCGCCCTGTCTCCCTTCGCCCGTGCTTCGACATCGGCAGCGCGGCAGGGGTCCCAAACGTCGACGGTCGCAGCTCACCCGGACGTGTGGCGGAAGACAGGGGTGGTGAGGAACGCAACTTGTCTCGTTCCGCCGCCTCGCTCGACGATAACCTGCCCGGACGTCCGTTTTCCGTGGTTGGAGGTCCCGTGTCGTCACTGTCTCTCCCGGCCCGCCGTCAGGTGCTGGCCGACCTCGTGCCCGGCACCCTGGTGCGCGACCTGGCGCTGGTCGCCGGCGGCGCCGTGCTCACCGGCGCGGCCGCGCAGCTGGTCATCCCGCTTCCGGGCACGCCGGTGCCGATGACCGGCCAGACCTTCGCCGCGCTGCTCGTCGGCGCGACGCTCGGCATGCGCCGCGGTGCGGCTTCGATGCTGCTGTACTTGCTCGTCGGCGCGGCCGGCGTGCCGTGGTTCCAGGGCGGGACCTCCGGGCTGTCCGGAGCCTCGGCGGGCTACATCGTCGGCTTCGTGTTCGCCGGGGCGCTCGTGGGCGCGCTCGCCCGTCGCGGCGGCGACCGCACCCCGCTGCGCATGGCGGGGACCATGGTGCTCGGCAATGTCGCGATCTACGCCTTCGGCGTGCCGTGGCTGATGGCCGTCACCGGCTTCGATCTCGCCACCGCTTTCGACAAGGGCGTCACGCCGTTTCTCATCGGCGACGTGCTGAAGACCGTGGTCGCGGCCGGCGTGCTGCCGCTCGCGTGGACCGCGGTTTCGCGCTTCCGCAAGGAAGACTGAGCCGGATTTCCGGGAGCTTCGATCCGGCGCGAGGGGTCCGTTCGCGCCGGATCGAAGATCCTGTCGGACCTGGCGGCTATCGTGTCTCGCTGTGCCCGCCCGAACCGATTTCCCCGGCGTCCTCGAACTCCTCACCCACGCGGTGGAGTCCGTCGGCGGCGCTGAACGCCCCGGCCAGGTGAAGATGGCCGATGCCGTCGGCCACGCCATCCGCACCGGCGAACACCTCGCCGTGCAAGCGGGAACGGGCACCGGCAAATCGCTGGCGTACCTCGTGCCCGCGATCCGGCACGCGGTGGAGAAAGACACCACCGTCGTCGTCTCCACGGCCACCATCGCGTTGCAGCGCCAGCTGGTCGACCGCGATCTCCCGCGCCTGGCGAAGGCGCTCAAGAAGCCGCTCGGGCGCGAACCGACTTTCGCGATCCTCAAGGGCCGCCGCAACTACCTGTGCCTGCACCGGCTCGACACCGGCCCGGCCGACGAGCCCGAGGACGCGCAGCTGTTCGACCCGTTCGCGGTGTCCCGGCTGGGCAAGGAAGTCACGCGGCTGCACGAGTGGACGTCGGACACCGAAACCGGCGACCGCGACGAGCTGGTGCCCGGCGTCTCCGACCAGGCATGGCGGCAGGTTTCCGTCACCGCAAGGGAATGTCTCGGCGCCGCGAAGTGCCCAGTCGGCACCGATTGCTTCGCCGAACGCGCGCGAGCCGAAGCGGGTCGCGCCGATGTCGTGGTCACCAACCACGCGCTGCTGGCCATCGACGCGCTGCAGGGCTACCAGGTCCTGCCGGACCACGACCTGGTGATCATCGACGAGGCGCACGACCTGGTCGACCGGGTCACCTCGGTCGCCACCGGCGAACTCACCAGCGCCATGGTCTCGGCCGCCGCGCGGCGCTGCGGAAAGCTGATGGACGCGGGCATCGCGGACCGGCTGCTGGAGTCGTCCGACGGCCTCGCGCTGATCCTCGACGACATCCCGGCCGGAAGGCTCGACGCGCTGCCCCGCCCGTTGCAGGGCGCGATCCCGGCGGTGCGCGACGCGGCGAAGGAATGCCTCACCGCGCTGGGCTCGGATCGCAAGGAAGACGTCGGCGAGGCCACTGCGCGCAAGCTGGCGCGTTCGCTGCTCGAAGAAGTGCACGACACCGCGGTGCGGCTGCTCGACGCGTACGACGAGGACCTGGCGCACCAACGCGACGTCGTGTGGCTGACCGGCGACAAGTATTCGGCGAACCCGCGTCCGCCGGCGTTGAAAGTCGCGCCGCTGGGCGTCGCGGGGCTGTTGCGGGAGCGCGTGTTCAACCAGCACACCACCGTGCTGACCTCGGCGACGCTCACCCTCGGCGGCGAATTCGACACGATGGCACGGCAATGGGGCCTCCCGCCGAGCGGCCCGCGTGTGGTGAAGTCGCCGGGCACGGCCACCGACAAGGAAGCCCCGTCGGACGAGGACTCCGGCCCGAAGTGGACGGGGTTGGACGTCGGCTCGCCGTTCGACCACCGCCGCAACGGCATCCTCTACCTCGCCAAGCACCTGCCGCCGCCCGGCCGCGACGGACTCGCTGAGTCCACAATGGACGAACTGGCCGGACTGGTCGAAGCCGCGGGCGGCCGTACGCTGGGCCTGTTCTCCTCGATGCGCGCGGCGAAACAGGCCGCGGAGGCCATGCGGGAACGGCTCGACCACCCGATCCTCTGCCAGGGCGACGACGCCACGCCGTTGCTGGTGCGGCAATTCGCCGAAGACGCGCGCACCTGCCTGTTCGGCACGCTCACCCTGTGGCAGGGCGTGGACGTGCCAGGACCGTCGCTGCAGCTCGTGGTGGTGGACCGGATCCCGTTCCCCCGTCCGGACGATCCGGTGTCCTCCGCACGCCAGCGCGCGGTGGAAGCCCGAGGCGGCAACGGATTCCTCACCGTCGCCGCGACGCACGCCGCGTTGCTGCTGGCACAGGGCACCGGACGGCTGCACCGCTCGGTCACCGACCGCGGCGTAGTGGCCGTACTGGATTCCCGGCTGGCCACCGCGCGCTACGGCGGTTTCCTGCGCGCGTCGCTGCCGCCGTTCTGGCCGACAACAGATCCGCAGGTCGCACGCGACGCACTGAAGCGCCTCGACGCGGCCGCGCCCGCCTGACCGAGCGAACCGGACAGGCGGGTACGGTGAGTGGAACGAACACGACAGGGAGCACCGTTGACCCAGGATTCGTCCAGCGCCCAATCCCGGACCGTCAGTGTTGACGACACCGGGGTCCGGCGCCGGCTCGCCGATGGCAGCGAAGAAGCTGTGACGTGGTCGGACCTGCAATCCGTCATGGTGAGAGTCATCCCGGACGGCCCCTGGAACGAAGACGTCTTCTTCATGCTGGTCGGCAACGACGGCAAAGGCACCGCGGTCCCGAGCGGCGACCCGGCCGCGGACGCCCTCATCGAACGCCTGCAGACCTTGCCCGGCTTCGACAACGAGAAGTTCATCGAGGCGATGACCACGGACGCCGACCAGGCGTACGTGGTGTGGCAAAGCTGAACCGGATCAGCTCGACGCCGGGTTGCCTTTGCTGAAAGCGACCCGGCAAGGAAGCCTTGCTGGGCAAGGGTTGGCGAGCGGTGATGGCGGCGAGTTTCGTTGCGGCAGCTGGCTCGCCACCTCAACTCAACGCGATGCCACGGCAACCGCTCACCACTGCTGCGCGGCAAGGGCGACTCGCCGCGTCAGCCCAGCGCGATGCCGCGGCAACCGCCCACGAACCGCCCGCCGCCACGGCCCAGCGCGCCGCCGCAAGAACCACCAGCGGCCCCGGCTCACCAGCCCGCCCACTACGGCAACTCACCAGCCCGATCGCAAGCCGCCGCCCGGATGGCTCGGCGACGAGGCCCCCACGGCCCGGTGCCCCTCGCGCCAGCGCCATGCCTCAGGCAGTCGGGAAGGTCTCCGTCACCGGAATCGCCTTCTTCAACGTCCGGCTCACCGTGCACAGCCGCTCGATCGCCCGGTCCACCGCGCCCGCCAACGCCTCCCGCTGGGTTTCGTCCAGCGCCGACACGTCGACGTCGAACGCGACGTGCACCGCGTCCAGTTCCGAGGCTCCCTCGCGCCGGTCGGCGGTCACGGAGACCCGGAACTTCGAGTCCTCGCCCACTCGCCGCGTGATCAGCTGTTCCGCCGTCACCGCGGAGCAGCCCGCGGCCGCGATCTGCAGCAGTTCCGCCGGGGAGAACGCGCCCTCCGCGCCGGCCCGGCCCAGTCGTACTTCCGCGCCGCGCTCGTTGCGGCCTACGAAACTGTGCGTGCCTTCGCGCTGTACTTCCAAGGTCATCCGAGACGCCTTTCCACCCGTCGGGTCACTGCATTGGCGCAACCGCGCGGGTCACGCCGATGTTCCGGGCTGCTGTGCCAGCACGGTGATCGTGCCGGGATCGACCTCGGTGAATCCCGCGTCGCGGACGGCGATGACGCGGTTGTCCCGCCAGCCCGCCTCCGGGTCCTCGACCGGGCACAGCTCCTTCCACCGGGCCGGGCTGGGCGTGCGGACCGCGACCCGGTAGTCCTTCGCCGCCCAGGCCGCCAGTTCGTCGTCCGGCAGCAGTGCCGCGAGGATCATCGTGGCGTGCCCGACCTGCGCGGACGCCTTGCCGACGGTCATCGGGACGTCCGGGTTCAGCATCACCAACGGGACGTCCGCCGGGGCTCGGCCGGGCGTGTCGGCGGGCAGTTCGCTGCCGGAGATCTGCAGTCGCGAGACCTCTTTCGGGGCCTCCCTGACCAGCCCGGGCACGAGCGCACGCGCCTGCGCGCCGTCGACCTCGATGGTGATTCCCGGCTGGTCGAGCACCGCCTGCCAGTGCGCACCACGAGCCCGGCGCGCGACCTTCCGGATGCGGTTGTCCAGCCACGCGTGCACCGGCTCGGCCCATTCGCCGCCGGGCTGGGCGCGGTCGTCCAGGCACACCGCCAGCGCCGCCGCGGCCGCCGCTTCGAGCAGCGCGGTGCGGCCGGGCGGTTCGGCGCGTTCGATCCGCAGGATGATCGGCATCGCGCGGACCTCGTCCGGGTTCTCGTCGGACGTGTCCGAGGTGTCCTCGGCGGGCAGCCCGAGCCACGAGGCGTACCGGGCGCGCAGCGGTTCGAGCAGCGGGTTCACGGGCGGGCCAGTTCGAGTCCGTCGGCCGCGTCCGCCGCCTCGACCTCGGCGCGCGTGACGCCGAGGACGAACAGCACCGCGTCGAGGTACGGGTGCGAGAGCGCGGTGTCGGCGACCTCGCGCAGCGCGGGCTTGGCGTTGAACGCGACGCCCATGCCGGCCGCGGCCAGCATGTCGATGTCGTTGGCCCCGTCGCCGACCGCGACGCACGCGCCCAGCGGGATCCCGTACTCGCCGGCGAACCGGCGCAGCGCGGTCGCCTTGCCCGCCCGGTCCACGATGTCGCCGACCACGCGGCCGGTGAGCTTGCCGTCCACGACTTCCAGTTCGTTGGCCGCCGCGAAGTCGAGGCCGAGGTCGTCCACGAGATGGTCGATGACCTGGGTAAACCCGCCGGAGACGACGCCGCAGCGGAAGCCCATGCGCTTGAGCGTACGGACGGTCGTGCGGGCCCCCGGGGTCAGCTCGAGCTTCGCCGCGACCTCGTCCATCACGCTGGCGGGCAGCCCGGCCAGCAGCGAAACGCGCCGCTCCAGCGACTCGGCGAAGTTCAGCTCGCCGCGCATCGCCGCCTCGGTGATCTCGCGGACCTGCTCCTCGACCCCGGCGTACGCACCGAGCATCTCGATGACCTCGCCCTGCACGAGCGTGGAGTCGACGTCGAAGACCACCAGCCGCTTCGCCCGGCGCGTGATGCCCGCGCGCTCGACGGCGACGTCAATGTTGGCCTCGGACGCCGCGTCGGCCAGCATGGACCGCAGTTCGGCGTCCGTTTCCTCGGTGTCTTCGCGCACCGAGACGTACAGCTCGAGCCCGGTCACCGGGTAGTCGGCGACGCTGCGGATCGAGTCGATGTTCGCCCCGACGCCCGCCAGCCGCCGCGCGATTTCGGAGAACGCCCGCGCGGTCACCGGACGCCCGAGCAGGACGAGCACGTGCGACGAATCGCGCCGGCCGAGCGCGAACGGGTCCGCGCCGATCGCGTCGCCGATCCGGACCTCGACCTCCATGCCGACGGTCGCCATCGCCTGCTCGACGGACTCCTGGAGCCCCTCCGGGTCGCGGTAGACGCCGGCGAGCACGCCGAGCACGAGCTGCCCGCGGATGACCACCTGCTCGATGTCGAGCACGTCCACGTCGTGCCGGGTGAGCACGGCGAACAGCACGGACGAGACCCCGGGCTTGTCCGGACCGGTCGTGGTGATGAGGACGGGAGTCTGGCTCACTGGTTCGGTATCCCTCGTTCGTCTCGGCACCGACGCTTAGGCCACGGCGAGTCGGCACGCCCAGTCTGGCCTCCAGCGGCGGCGGGCAGAACGCCCCCGTGCCGTGCTTCACACCGCCGGTGCCACGAACGGGCGATGAGAGGCGCTGGGGACGGGTCGGATGAGGCCGGGTGAGCGGCGGGGTCAGGCGCGCGCGGCGGACGGCTAAGAGTCCACGGGCAGGTGCGGCACGGGCAGTCCTCAGCGACGGCAGGCGGGCGGCTCGGGCAGCCGAGAGGTCTCCGCCGAGAGCAGGTCGAGCGGCAGCGGACCGGCCGCGCGAACGTTGCTCGGGCTAGGTCTGGCGGCCCAGTCCGGTCCTCGGGGGCCTCCACGCCGATTCCAGCCAGCCGAGCCCAGCCACGGCACTCCGGGCGCAAAAACGGCGCGTGCCCGGCCGAGGGAAACCTCGACCGGGCACGCGCCGGGCACATCCTGCGAGCGCTGGTTACTGCTCGCTCGCGTTGTCCTTGCTGTGGTCGCCCGGCATGGTGGCGTCCACGAGCTTCTGCGACGGGGCCCCGACGTGCTTGGCCTTGCCGAAGAAGCCGATCTCGCCTTCCGCGTGGAGGCGTTCGACCATGTGCGGGTAGTGCAGTTCGAACGCGGGCCGCTCGGAGCGGATCCGGGGCAGTTCGGTGAAGTTGTGCCGCGGCGGCGGGCAGGACGTGGCCCACTCGAGCGAGTTGCCGTAGCCCCACGGGTCGTCGACCGTGACGATCTCGCCGTACCGGTAGCTCTTGAACACGTTCCAGATGAACGGCAGCGTGGACGCCCCGAGGATGTACGCGCCGATCGTGGAGATCGTGTTCAGCGTGGTGAACCCGTCGCTGGCCAGATAGTCCGCGTAACGCCGCGGCATGCCTTCCGCGCCCAGCCAGTGCTGGACCAGGAACGTGGTGTGGAAGCCGATGAACGTGGTCCAGAAGTGCCACTTACCGAGTTTCTCGTCCATCATCCGGCCGGTGATCTTCGGGAACCAGAAGTAGATCCCGGCGAAGGTCGCGAACACGATCGTGCCGTAGAGGACGTAGTGGAAGTGCGCCACCACGAAGTAGCTGTCCGACACGTGGAAGTCGATCGCCGGGGCGGCCAGCATGATGCCGGTCAGACCGCCGAAGAGGAACGTGACGATGAAGCCCATCGAGAAGATCATCGGCGTCTCGAAGGACAGCTGGCCCTTCCACATCGTGCCGATCCAGTTGAAGAACTTCACGCCGGTCGGGACCGCGATGAGGAACGTCATGAAGGAGAAGAACGGCAGCAGGACCGCGCCGGTCGCGTACATGTGGTGCGCCCACACCGCCACCGACAGCGCCGCGATCGACAGCGTCGCGAACACCAGGCCCTTGTAGCCGAACACCGGCTTGCGGCTGAAGACCGGGAAGATCTCCGACACGATCCCGAAGAACGGCAGCGCGACGATATAGACCTCGGGATGGCCGAAGAACCAGAACAGGTGCTGCCACAGGATCACCCCGCCGTTGGCCGGGTCGAACACGTGGGCGCCGAGGTGCCGGTCCGCCATCAGGCCGAACAGGGCCGCGGTGAGGATCGGGAACGCGAGCAGGATCAGGATGCTCGTGATCAGGATGTTCCAGGTGAAGATCGGCATCCGGTACATCGTCATGCCCGGTGCGCGCAGGCAGACCACCGTGGTGATCATGTTGACCGCGCCGAGGATGGTGCCCAGACCGGATACTGCCAGGCCCGCGATCCACAGGTCGGCACCGACGCCGGGCGAGTGGATGGCGTCCGAGAGCGGCGTGTAGGCGAACCAGCCGAAGTCGGCGGCGCCGCCGGGCGTCAGGAAGCCGGACAGCACGATCAGGCTGCCGAACAGGAACAGCCAGTAGGAGAACGCGTTCAGCCGCGGGAACGCCACGTCGGGCGAGCCGATCTGCAGCGGCAGGACGAAGTTCGCGAACCCGAAGAGGCTCGGCGTCGCGTACAGCAGCAGCATCACCGTGCCGTGCATGGTGAACAGCTGGTTGTACTGCTCCTGGGACAGGAACTGCTGCCCGGGCTGGGCGAGCTCCGTCCGGATGAGCATGGCCATCGCGCCGCCGATCATGAAGAAGGCGAACGACGAGACCAGATACATGATCCCGATCTGCTTGTGGTCCGTCGTGCGGAACAACCGCAGCAGGTACGAACCCTTTGCCGTCTCGCGCGCGGGATACGGGCGCGTCGCGATCGGCTTGGGGGCTACGGCCGTCACTCCTGCCTCCAACACTGCAACCTTGTGGTGGTCAACTTCGGGGCGCTCGGGCTCAGGCGGGCCTGATCCGGGCGGTCAAGGGGATCGTAGCCCTCGGTACCGACAGTCGCTCGCACCGGCTGCTTAGATCACCGCATGACCGACCCGTTCCGCGCCGCGGCGGTCTCCTCCGCGCTCGCCGCCGGCCGCCGGTTCGGCCTGGCGACGGGGTCGGCCGAGGTGCTGCACGAGCGCTCGAACGTGCTGGTGAGGATGGGTCCGGTGGTGGCGAGGGTCCCGGCCACCACGCGGTTGCTGCGGCCGGACGCGACGGCGTGGCTCGAACGGGATGTCGCCCTTTCGGCCTACCTCACCGAACGTGGTGTGCGCGTCGTCTCACCGACCGCGGATCCCCCGGCCGGACCGCATTTCGCGGAGGGATTGCCGGTCACGCTCTGGCACTGGACCGCGCACGATCCGGACCATCGGCACGGGCCGGACGAGACCGCCGCGTCGCTCGCCCGGGTCCACGCCGCGTTGCGCGAATATCCCGGCGAACTGCCGTCCCGCGGCCCGGTCGGCGAACTGCTGGACACCGTCGCCCGCAGCGGTTCGCTGCTGGACGGCTTCGCCGACCGGATCGGCGCGGAAACGGAACGGCTCGCCGCGCTGCTGCCGTCCGGCCCGGTCCAGCCCCTGCACGGCGACGCGCACCCCGGCAACCTCATCGAAACCGCCGACGGCCCGTGCTGGCTCGACTTCGAGGACACCTGGCGCGGACCGCTCGAATGGGACCTGGCGATCCTCGCGCGACAGGGCGGTCCGGAGTTCCTCGCCGCGTACCCGGGCGAAGCGGACGAAGCCGTCCTCGCGACGTGTACGCAGCTTCGCTCGCTCTTCGCGGTCACGTGGCGGTTTCTGATCGCACGCCGCTTCCCACACCGCCTCGACGAAGCACGCGCCGCGGCCGTCGACTACTTCAGCTGACCCAGCCGAGAATCGCTTCGACCACCCCAGCCGGGTCCTCCAGCGGCGTCAGGTGCCCGACGTCCGGGAGGACGGCGAGGGTCGCGTCGGGGAGTGCTTCGACCATGGTGTTGGCGGCGTCGAGCGGCGTGATCGCGTCGCGCTCCCCCACGATGACGAGCGCCGGGACGTCCGTTTCGCGCAGCAGGTCAACGGAATCGGGCCGGTTGCGCATCGCCCGCGCGGCCCAGGCGACCCCGGACGGCGGCTGCGCGTCGATCAATTCGCGCACGCGCGCGCGAATGTCGGCGGACGCGGTGTCGGCCAGCAGGTTCGGCAGATTCGCGTCGGCCAGCCAGCCTTTGACGCCTTCGGCCTCGGCGCGATTCGCGACGTCGAGCCGGGTTTGCGCGGCTTCGGGCGTGTCCGCGGCGGCTTTGGTGTCGATGAGGACCAGCCCGCCGACGCGCTCGGGCGCCTGCCGCAGGACGGCCATCGCGAGGTAGCCGCCCATCGAACAGCCGCCGAGAACCACCTGGTCGAGTTCGAGCTTGTCCAGGAGCGCGACGACGTCCCTCGCCGCGTCCGCCAGCTCCGGCTCGGCTTCGCTCTCCGGCAGCGGACTCCGGCCGAGGCCGCGCTGATCAGGCGTGATGACCCGGAAGCGTTCCGCGAGCGGCGCGCGGACCGGGTCCCACATGCGGGCGTCGAGCGGGAAGGCGTGCAGGAGCACCAACGGCAGTTCGGTCATGGCGGAGATTGTCGCTGTTTTGGGGCGCGATTTTTGTCGGACCCCGTCGTTATGGTCGGGGGCGTGACAGAGATCGTGACGGAAAGGCTGGTGCTGCGGCACTTCGTGGAGGCGGATCGGCAAGCGGTGGTGGAGATCCAGAGCGACCCGGAGACGAACCGGTACAACCCGCGTCCGCCGGACACCGCGACCACGCTGGTGATGTTCGACAGCTGGCTCGAGCACTGGGCGACGTTCGGCTATGGGTATCTGGCGGTCCGGGAGCGAGGCAGGCCGGAAGCCGCCGACGGGTCGGACGTGATCGGCATGGCCGGAGTGCGCAACCGGGAGTTCCGGGGCGAGAAGGTGCTGAACCTGGCGTACCGCTTCCGCCCGTCGGCGTGGGGGAAGGGTTATGCGGTGGAAGCCGCGCGGGCGTCGGTGGAGTGGGCGGAGCGGGAGATACCGGCGATTCCGGTGCTGATCAGCGTGGCGGTGACGAACACGCCGTCGTTGCGGGTGGTGGAGAAGCTGGGTTTTACGGATTACGTGGAGGAGGAGTACGACGGGGCGATTTCGCGGCATTTCCGGCGGTGAGGCTGGGCGGGGCGTGGCTGGGTTGGGCCGGGCGTGGCTGGGTTGGGCCGGGCGTGGCTGGGCTGGGCCGGGCGTGGCTGGGCTGGGCCGGGCGTGGCTGGGCTGGGCCGGGCGTGGCTGGGCTGGGCCGGGCGTGGCTGGGCTGGGCCGGGCGTGGCTGGGCTGGGCCGGGCGTGGCTGGGCTGGGCCGGGCGTGGCTGGGCTGGGCCGGGCGTGGCTGGGCGTGGGACCGATTCTGCGGTTCGCTGCCCTGAACCCTGGCGTGGAAAGTCCGCCGGTTATCGCATCAGGTAGGCAGCTTGCGCGGTGGAACTCGCGGCCGGACAGGTCACCTTTCGCTGAGATGGTTGGTGTTGATCCGGGTCGAGCGGTTGGCGTTGCCCCGGGTTGAGCCGTCGGTGATGTCTTGAGCCGAGCGGTTCGTGTTGTCCCGCAACAACCATCCGCCGACGAGACCGCTCGTTACCGCGATCGCGCCGCACAGGGACAGGACCAGCAGCACCCCGTGGGTCGCCCCGGTGCTCCCCTCGCCGTGGGTCGCGTAGACCGCGCCGGACACCGCGATTCCCAAGGCCAATCCGAGTTGCCGGGAGCTGTTCGCGGCGGCGCCAGCGGTGCCGCCGTACTCAGCGGGCACCGAAGCGATCGCCACGGCGGGGAAGACCGGGGACACGATGCCCGCGCCGATTCCGGTCAGGATCAGCGCCGGGAGCAGGGCTAGCCAGGTCGGGCTGAGCAGCACCGCGACCGCGGTCAGGCAGCCTAGGCCGAGTAACACCGTCGCGCCTCCGAGAACTCGGTCTGGCGATGTGGTCTGCAACCGTCCGCTGATCAAGGCCGACACCACGACGAACACCACTACCTGCAGTGCCAGCACCGCCGAGGTCGCCGCCGAGGTGAGGCCGGTCGTGTTCTGCAGCCACAGCGAAATCACTGGCAGCGCACCGAATCCCGCGAAGTAGTAGCTGAACGCGACGAGCAGCACGCCGAGGAATCGGCGCGTCGCGAACAAGCCGGGAGGCACCATTGGCGTACCGCTATGGCGTTCCGCGACCACGAAAGCCGCGACGGCTACCGCCGTGACCAGGTACCCGATCACCGCGCCAGCAGACGACCATCCGCGATCGCCGCCGGTGATGACGGAATAGGTGAGGCCCGTCGCGGCGAGCGAGAACGTGGCGATGCCCGGGTAGCCGACGGTGCGGCCGCGCGCTCGCGGCCCCTCCTTCAACGACGTCGCCGCCATGACGATCGCGACCGCGCAGATGGGCAGGGAGACGAAGAAAATCCAGCGCCAGCCGAGCACCTGCGCGAGCACGCCGCCGGAGAAGGTGCCCACCGCGCTGGCCACTCCGGCGACCGTGCCCCAGACCGCGAACGCACGGGCGCGGTCCCGGCCCTCGTAGGTCAGCCCGACCAGCGGCAGGATCGTCGCGAACATCGCCGCGCCCGCGACGCCCTGCACGACCCGCGCGGCGATCAGCTCGCCGGGCGTTCCGGACAGGCCGCAGACGAGCGTCGCGACGGAGAACAGGACCAGCCCGGCGAGGTAGACGCGCTTGCGGCCGAGGAGGTCGCTCAACGAGCCGAAACCCAGCAGCAGACCGGCGAGCGCGACCGTGAAGACGTCCACGATCCATTGCAGCTGCCCGTATCCCGCGCCGAGCTCGGCTCCGATCGCGGGCAGCGCGACGGTGACGATGCTGGTGTAGATCAGCAGCAGGAACGTGCCAACGCACGCGGCGATCAACGGAACCCAGGACGGAGCTTCGGGCTCAGCGCGGCTCGTTAGAGACATACCGAGAGCGTGCTGTAATAGGCTTATGCCGCATAACTCTTACTACCGGAGTTTCCTCAAATTCGTGACCGGCCTCTCCAATGACCGTCCCGCGGACCTCGCCGACCTGCTCGGACGCTGGGACGAACCGGAGATGGGCCCGGTCCCGCCGGTCGCCGACGAGGATTTTCCCGAGGTGTGCGCTTTCCTGGACCGGTGGATCGAGGTCGTCGACGCCACGGACGAGACGGACCGGGTCCGGCTGCTGAACGCCCTGCTGGCCGAGGCCGCCGCCTGCCCGCGGATCACCGAGCACGACGGGTACAGCTGGCATCTGCACTATCAGGACGACGGGATGCGCCTGCCCGCGGTGTTGCGCGGGGTGACTTCCGTGGCGGCGGCCCAGTACCTGACCTCGACCAGCCTGCACCGTCTCGGCCGCTGCGCCGCGGCGGAATGCCGCCGAGCGTTCGTCGACTTCACCCGCAGCGGCACGCAGCGGTACTGCACCCACGCGTGCGTCAACCGCGACGCGGTCCGGAGGCACCGGGCGCGCCGGAAGGAAATGCTTTCGCCCTAAGGGGTTCCCTTTGCCAACGCCCGTCCGGCCAGAGGGTCGAGGGCTGCGCGCCGCGGGCTCGCCGCGACCGGAGCGGCCTCGGCCGAGCACGCGCCAGCTTCAGCGCGCCGAGCGAAATCATGTTCGCCGTCGTCTCGTGTCCGGCGACGAGCAGCAGGAAAGCCATCCGCACCAAGGACGTCCGCCGGTATTCGCCGTCCTCGCGGCCTTTCCGGATCTGGCGGCCGAGCAGATCGTCGGGCGGGGCCGCTTCCTTTTCGACGATCAGCGTTTCCAGCGCGGCCAGCAGTTCGTCGATCGCCCGCAACCGCTGCGGCGCGGTGGCGGTGCGCAGCAGCATCGTGGTGGAGCGGGTCTGGAAGAAGTCGTGGTCGGAGTAGGGCACCCCGAGCTGTTCGCAGATCACCCGGGAGGGCACCGGCAACGCGAGCGCGCGGACCAGGTCCGCGGGTTTCGGGCCGGCCAGCAGGGCGTCGAGGCATTCGTGCACGACGCGTTCGATCCGCGGCCGCATCCGCCGGACCCGGCGGACGGTGAACTCGCCCGCCACCGCGGATCTGGCGGCGCGGTGCTCGGCACCGTCCATGGAGATCATCGTGCGGCGGAAGGCGCCCGGCTGGCCGTCCACGGGAAAGGGGAAACCCTGCCGTTGCCGGTCGGCGCTGAACCGGTCGTCGGCGAGCACGGCGCGGATACCGCGGTGCCCGGCCACCGCCCACACCGGCATCCCGGACGGCAGCCGCATCCGCACCGGGCGGGCCGCGTCCCGCACCCGCACGTGCTGCGCGTTGGGCCGGTAGGGGCAGGCCCGGGCGAGCTCCAGTTCGGGAGCCGCGGTCAGTTCGTCTTCCGGAACGGGCACGGGAATCTCCTTTCGCTCATGCGGTTTCGGGCTCGCCGTTCCCTTCCCCCGGGCGCGCGAGCACGAACAGGGCAACCGCCGCCACGAGCGCGAAACCCAGCACCGCGACGGCGGTGGACAGCGCGGTGGTGGCTCCGGCGGCGCCGGGCAGCGGGGCCGCCGCCGCGCCGATCAGGAACTGCGCGCCGCCGATCAGGCCGGAGGCCGCGCCGGAGGCGTCCCCGCCGATCGCGAGGATGATCGTCGTCGAAGCGGGCAGCACGATGCCGAATCCGAAGGTCGCGCCGAACAGGCAGATCCAGGTCGTGGGCACCGTGCTGACGCCGGCGAGAAGCAGCAGCACGAGCGTGCCCGTCGCGAACGCCATCACGAGCACGCCGATCGTGAGCAGGGTGTTCAGCCGCACGCGTCCGGCGAGCCGGGCGAACAGCGCGCCGGCCACGACGGTGCCAGCCGCGTTCGTCGCGAAAACGAGGCTGTAGACGGCGGGCGACAAGCCGTAGCCGTCCTGGAAGACGAACGGCGAGCCGCTGATGTAAGCGAACAACGCGCCGATCCCGCAGCCGGCGACGAGGAGATGCCCGACCAGCGCGCGCCGGCGGAGCAGCCGGCCCATCGCGGAGGCCGCCCGCCGGGAGCCGCCGGGCAGCCGCCGGTGCGCGGGCAGCGATTCCGGCACCCAGTAGCCGACCCCGGCCAGGAGCAGCATCCCGGTCACGGCGAGCACCGCGAACACCAGCCGCCAGGAACCCAGCCCGACGACCGCCCCGCCGAGCACCGGGGCCAGCACCGGCGCGGTCGACCCGATCACGCTCAGCGCGGTCAGCCTGCGCGCCGCGCCCGCGCCGGTGAACAGATCGCTGATCACCGCCCGTCCGAGCACGATCCCCGCGCCTCCGGCCACCCCTTGGCACAGCCGGGCGAGGTCGAACACCGCGAGGTTCGGGGCGAGCGCGCACACCACGGAAAAGACCGCGAACAACGCGGTGCCGGCGAGCAGCAGCCGACGGCGGCCGAGTGTGTCGCTGACCGGGCCGAGCACGAGCTGCCCCGCAGCGAATCCGACGAGACACGAGGTGAGCGAGAACTGCACCGCCGCGGTCGTGGTCCCGAACGAGGAGACGATCTGTGGGAATCCCGGTGCGTACATGTCGACCGCGAACGGCGACACCGCGGAAAGACCGCCGAGGACGAGGACAAGCCGTCCGGTTCCGGTACGCGGGGTCGCGGTGTCGATGCCGCCGTTCATGAGCCTCCACTCCGTCCGAGCCACGACGCGGCCGGCGAGCGACCGCTGCCGTCATCGTCGGCGGCTCGGCGCGGTCGTGGTGTGGAGCGCGAGGCTCAGTGCTGTGGAGATCGTTGCGGCGTCAGGTCCGGTCGCGGCGGAACCGGGCGGGCGAACTCCCGCGGTCCCGGCGGAAGGCGTACCCGAAGTTGCTCGCCGACGCGTATCCGACCTCGGACGCGATCCGCGCGATCGGCCAGTCCGTCTCGACCAGCAGGACCGCCGCCCGGTCGAGACAGCGGTGCCGGTGGTGCTCCATCACCGGAATCCCGTACAGGGACCGGAATCCGGTGGTGAGCCTGCGCACCGACATCGCGGACGCCCTGGCCAGCTGAGCCAGCGTCGGCGGGTCGTGGCGCTGCTGCCACAACAGGTCGGGCACGCGGCGCAAAGCGGCCGCCTCGTGGTCTTCCAGCTCGGGTTCGCCGGTTTCGGCAGCAGGCGTGGCTCCCAGCCCGTCGGCCAGTGCGGCGAGCGCGGCCAGCACCCGGGATTCCAGGAACAGCAGGCGGCCCGCGGAACCCCGGCGATGCGCGAAGATCTCCCGCAGCGGATCGGCGGCGGGCAGCAACGCTGTCGAACGGCCCAGATACCGCTCGCGGGCGAGGTGTTCCGGCCCGATCGCGGGCAGCGAGTACGCGCCGAGGTCCTGGAGGTAGGACTCCAGCCCGGTCCAGGTCCCGGTCACCGAGACCGCGCGATAACGCTCCCCCGCCTCGTATTCGACCATTCCTTCGAGAGCGCTGCGGGAACTCAGCGACACCGCGCTGGCGCGCATCTCGCCGATGCCGGCGCCGGACTCGCGGATGCGCATCCGCCCGCCGAGGCAGTGCTCCAGCTCGAAATGGTCGCCGGGGAACCGGTATTCGACCCGGTGCGTCCCGGAGAACTCGACGTCGTAGCGGACGAGCGACAGCCCGCGGCGCAGCGTCGTGACCTCGATGGCGCCGTCGCCGAACTCCGGCCGCAGCCGGTGCCGGACCGTCCCGTCGGGCCCTGGTTCGGCGCACGCGATCGACGACAGGTAGGCCGCGTGGCTGTCCTCGGCCGCGGCGGAGCCGGTCGGACCGCAGATCTGGTGAGACTGGATCACGACAAGCAAGGGTAGCCTTACTCGCCGGCTCGTGTCGCTTTCTCGTTCACCAACGCCGGTTCGGCCGTCGCCGCGCCCGGGCCTCCCAGCAGGGCCGATGCCAATGCCTGCGATCCGCGACGCCGCCGGTCTCGTCCGCGGGCCACACGACCAGGTGCGGGACGCCCGGGCGGATCTCGTGGTCGCAACCGGGACAGCGGTAGGTCTTGGCGGCCTGCGAGCCGGGGACCGTGCGCACCAGCCAGTCGCCGTCGGGGGCGGATTCGCTGCGGGCCCAGCCGCTGACCGCGCCGGCGTCCGGCCGTTCGACGGGACCGGAACGGCCTCGGCCGGGTCGATTGCGTCTGGGCACGCAGCCACGGTAACCGGACGTCGGGACGGTTCGGCCACACACCCCGAGCCGCACCCGCCGACGCTGCGGCAGGTACGTGAGGGGAACCCTGAGGGAATCTGATTCTCTCAGGGTGGCCCTCACGGACCTCAAGTATCGGTCAGATGGTCGTTAGTCGGGCATTTCGGTTGCTGTTGGCGTCTCGTGTGGACGGTCAGCGAGCGGGATCGGCACCGCTTGAGTTCCTGGCATTGGGAACCTGCTTCCCTCACGTACATTCACCGGGGTCACGCGGCCCGGGCAGCCACGACTCAACCGCACCCGCAACCTCGCCATAAGTTCCTGGCATTGAACCTGGTTCCCCTCACGCACCTGCGAGAGCTCCGGCAGGAAGTCAGCCTCGGGCGATCGCCAGTGGGACGAGTTGCTCCGCCGACGTCAGCGAGCCGTGCTGGCCGACCAGGTTCGACTCCACGGCCTCGGCGAGTTCGCGAACCATGCCGAAGGTTCCCGTCGCCGCGGCGACGACGTCGCCGATCCGCGGGCGCACCCGATCGCTCACCGCGGCGCCGAACCAGCCTGCCGCGATCGCCTCCTCGCGCGGCAACACCCAGGCCCGCTGACCGAGGACCTCACGCCACGCGGCCACCACATCCGCCGTCGCGCCAGGTTCGGTGTAGACGTGCCGCGCGCGGACCTCGCCGCCGAACGCGCGGACGCCTGCCAGCAGTTCCGGAGTGTCTTCCAGGTTCAGTTTCTCCTCGACGGTCACCATTCCGTGGTCCGCCACCACCGCCAGCACGGCACCGGCGGGCAGTCCGTCCACAATGGACTCAACAAGCCGGTCGACGTGCCGGAGCTGCATCCGCCACGCGGTCGATCCGGGGCCGTAAAGGTGGCCTAGCAGGTCCAATTCGCTGTGATAGGCATAGCAAAACGCGCGCGACGAGAGGATGTCCAAGGTTCGCGCGGCCAGGTCGCCCAGCGCGTGTACGCCGGCGTATCGGGCACCGCTTTGCGTTGCCTGGGTCAGGGCCGTATTGGCGAAATGTGCCGAGGACACCACCGCGGCCTCGATCCCTGCGGCGGCGGCGCGTTCGAAGGTCGTCGGGAGGGGTTGGACTTCGCGGGGAGGCAGGGCACCTCGGAGGTCGCTGCCGTCGTCGTGGGAGCGCCAGCGCAGAGCGTTCAGGACGCCGATTCCCGGGATCTCGAAGGTATAGCCGACCATGCCGTGCTCGCCCGACGCCAGACCGGTGCCGATCGCGGCGACACCGGCGGCGGTTGTCGACGGGAAGCCGACTCGCAGGGGGCTGCTGGCGAGTTCGGTGAGAACGGGGGCGTCGGCGGCGTGCTGGGCGAGCAGTTCCCAGCCGAGGCCGTCGATGAGGAGCACGCACGCGCTGCGGGCTTCGGGCAGCGCCAGGCCGCCGTCCTCGCCGGGCACGCCCAGCGCGCCGAGCAGGGCGGGAACGACCTGGCCGAGGTGCGGAACATCCGCGTACTGAGGCACATCCACCCGGACAGCTTCCCACCAACGCGGCCCGCCAGCGATAATCGACGCATGCCCACCTACGCCTACCGTTGCCGCGACTGCACCGAGACGTTCGAACTCCAGCGCCCGATGGCCGAGTCCAGCGCGCCCGCCCCGTGCCCGGAGGGGCATACGGACACGGTCAAGCTCCTCACGACGGTCGCGCTCACCGGTTCGGCCTCCGCGCCCGCACCGGCTGGCGGAGGGTGCTGCGGGGGCGGTTGCTGCAGCTGACCGGCTTGCATCGCGGCTGGGACGCCCGGCTGGCGAGGGGCTGGCTGGCAAAGCTTCCCACCTAGCCCGGCACGGTTGCCGCAGCCGATCAGCGCACCTCGCGACCGGGCCGACCGGTTGGCGAGGGGCTCGGCACCGAAGCTGGTCGGCGGAACTTCCAGCCCAGCCCCGTGCTCACCGGTCCGGCGAACTCTTGGGCCCCGGCATCCACCGCCAACCCCGGCGGTGGATGCCGCGCGCCCACCCGATCAGCAGGACTTCAGCGCCTGATCCAGGTCAAGCCACAAGTCCTCGACATCCTCCAGCCCCGCCGAAAGCCGCAGCAGGCCGTGGGTGATGCCCGAGCCCGTACGGTCGTCCTCGGCGACGATGCGGTGCGTCAGCGAGGCCGGGTGCTGGATCAGCGTGTCGACGCTGCCCAGGCTCACCGCGGGCGTGATCAGCCGGACCGCGCCGATGACCGCGTGGGGGTCGCCGGTTACTTCGAAGGCCACCAGTGGGCCGCCCAGTTTGGGGTAGTGCACGGCGTTCACCGACGGGTGCGAGGCCAGACGCGAAGCCAACACGGCGGCGGTTTCCGAAGCAGCCTTCACCCGCAGCGGGAGTGTCGAGAGGCCGCGCAGCAGCAGGTATCCGGCGAGGGGGTGCAGCACGCCGCCGGTCGCGAAGCGCAGGGAACGCAGGCGCGCGGCTTCCTCGGCGTCGCAGGCCACGATGCCGCCCATGACGTCGCCGTGGCCGCCCAGGAACTTGGTCGCGCTGTGCAGCACCATTCGGGCGCCCAGCCGGCCGGGGCGCTGCAGGACTGGCGTCGCGAAGGTGTTGTCGACCAGGACCGGGACGTCGCCGCAGGCCTCGGTCAGGGTGGCGATGTCCAGTTCGCTCAAGGTCGGGTTCGCGGGCGTCTCCACGAAAACCAGGCCGGTGTCGGGGCGCAGAGCCTCCGCGACATCCTCGGGCGCGGTCCAGGTGACCTCGGTGCCCAGGAGGCCGGTGGTCAGCAGGTGGTCCGTGCAACCATACAGCGGCCGGACGCCGACGATGTGCCGTTTTCCTTGCGATACCGCGGAAAGCAGGCACGCGGAGACCGCCGCCATGCCGCTCGCGAAGGCCACGGCGTGGTCGAAGCCTTCGAGTTCCGCCAGCGCCTGCTCGAACCGTTCGACGGTCGGGTTGCCGATCCGGCCGTAGATGCCGGTGACGTTCCCGCCCGCGGCGAACTCGTCGATCCGGCGGGCCTCCTCGGCACTGTCGCGCGCGGGGTAGGTCGTGGAGAAGTCGAGCGGGGCGGCGTGCAGGCCGAGGTCGGCGAGATCGTCGCGACCGGCGTGGACGGCTCGGGTGCGCAAGGCGGAAGTCATGGCAGTCACGTTCGGACACGACACGGCCGCAACGCAACAATCTCGGATAAGATTCAGCGATGAGCGAGACCGTCGAACTGAGTCCGGTTGATCTTGAGATTCTGCGGGTGTTGCAGAACGATGCCCGGACGTCGAACAAGGAGCTCGCGGCCGCGGTCGGGCTCGCGCCGTCGACCTGTCTGGACCGGGTGGCGCGACTGCGCGAGACCGGCGTGATCACCGGACAGCACGCCAAGGTCGACGCGGCGAAGGTCGGGCGTCCGCTGGAAGCGTTCCTGTTCGTGCAGGTCCGGCCGCATCGACGGCCGCTGGTCGAGCAGTTCGTGGAACATCTCCTGGCACTGCCGGAGATCCGCGCGGTCTACCACCTGACCGGGCCGGACGACTTCCTCGCGCACGTCGCCACCACCTCGGCCGCGGAGTTGCAGCGGCTGGTGCTGGACGAGCTCACCTCCCGCGACGAGGTCGCCCGCGTGCACACCAACCTTGTGTTCCAGCAGTGGCAAGGCGGCCCGCTGCTGCCGCCGGACGGCGAACCCGCGCAGGGCGCGCGCATCCGGCGGCGCGACCGGTGATCGGACCGTTCTCTACCCGTAGAAGCGTCAGTAGTCCTTGAAACCCTTGCCGGTCTTGCGGCCCAATCGTCCCGCCGTCACGAGGTGTTCCAACAACGGCGCCGGCGCGAAGCCTTCTTCGCGGAACTCGTTGAACAGCGTCCGCTCGATCGCCAGCGACACGTCCAGCCCGACCACGTCCAGCAATTCGAACGGCCCCATCGGCAGACTGCAGCCGACCTTCATCGCAGTGTCGATGTCGTCCGCCGACGCGTAATGCGCTTCCAGCATTTTCACCGCGTCGTTGAGATACGGGAACAGCAACGCGTTCACGATGAATCCGGCCCGGTCGCCGCAATGCACCGGGTGTTTGCCGACCGCCGCGCACACTGCCGTCGCGGTCGCAGTGACGTCCGGAGCGGTGGCGATCGTCGACACCACTTCCACCAGTTTCATCACCGGCGCGGGATTGAAGAAGTGCAGGCCGATCACGTCACCGGGGCGCGAAGTCGCCGCCGCGCATTCGATGACCGGCAGCGAAGACGTCGTGGTGGCGAGCACCGCACCCGGCTTGACGACCTCGTCCAACGCCGAAAACACCGCCTGCTTAACGGAAAGTTCCTCGGCCACCGCTTCGACGACCAGGTCGACGTCCGCCAGTTCCTCGAAGTCCGTCACCGGACGGATCCGGCCGAGCGCGGCCGCAGCGTCCTCTTCGGACAGTTTGCCCTTCACCACGGCCTTGTCGAGCGACTTCTTCACCTTCGCCACCGACGCTTCGGCCTTCTCCATGCTCCGCGCCCGGAGCACGACGTCAAACCCGCGCTTGGCAAACACTTCCGCGATTCCGGTCGCCATTGTGCCGGTGCCGATCACGCCGACAGACCGCACTTCGCGAGCCACCGAAGAGTCCACTTCGGACGAAGTGACCGAATCCACCACCACCGGCGAATCGGGTGCGTCGTAGGTGTAGAAACCGCGTCCGCTCTTGCGGCCCAACTGCCCCGCGGTGATCATCTGCTTCAGCAAGGGCGCGGGCGCGTGCAGCCGGTTCCGGGATTGGTGGTACATCGTGTCGAGGATTTCGTACGCGGTGTCCAGCCCGATCAGGTCGAGCAGCGCGAGCGGGCCCATCGGGTAGCCGCAGCCGAAACGCATTGCCGCGTCAAGATCTTCGCGGGTGGCGTAGCGCTGCTCGTACATCCGCACCGCGTGGTTGAGATAACCGAACAGCAACGCGTTCGCGATGAACCCGGCCCGGTCGCCCATCACCACCGGCGATTTGCCCAGCCGTTGCGCGAATTCCACGACGTCGGACACCACGTCCGGCTCGGTGACCACCGTGCGCACGACCTCGACCAGCTTCAGCACCGGAGCCGGGTTGAAAAAGTGCATCCCGACGACCTTGCCCGGCCGCGCGGTGTGCACGCCGATCTCGGTGATCGACAGCGAGGACGTATTGGACGCGAACACCACGTCCGGCCGGGTCACCTGGTCCAACTGGGTGAACACCTCGGCCTTCGCCGCGAGGTTCTCCGGGATCGCCTCGATCACCAAGTCCACTTCGGACAGTTCGGTCAGCGAGGTCGTGGTGCGGATCCGGCCGAGCAGCGCCTCGCGGCCCGCCTCGTCGAGCTTGCCGCCCGCGAGCGCCCGTTCGGTCGAATGCCGCAGGTGGCCGAGGCCGCGTTCGACCCCGGCCTCGTCGAGTTCCACCGCGACCACGTCGAGCCCGCTGCGGGCGAGCACCTCGGCGATGCCCGCGCCCATCGTGCCAAGACCGACCACACCGACCGTCGAGATTTCCCGTGCCACAGGGCCTCCAGAGGTTACCCGCTGGTAATTGCCGCTCACTGTGCCACGCGAGCCCCTCGAAAGCACATCGGAATCGAGTCAGTCCGGGCGAAGTCACCCGGTCGGAAACCGGCGTTACTCCCCGAAGTTCGACTCCACCAGCTCGGCCACCTTCGCGACCGCCTCCGCCGCCTGGAGCCCGCGCGCCCGCACCACGATCCGGTCGCCCTGGCGCGCGCCGAGCGACATCAGCGCCAGCACGCTGTGCGCGTCCGCCTCCTGCTCGCCCAGCCGGATCGACACCTCGGCCTCGAATTCCGCCAGGCTGCGCACCACGACCGCGGCCGGGCGCGCGTGCAGGCCGACGTCGTTGGTCAGCGTGAATTCCTTCTCCACCACGCCTTCCTCGCCGGCCGCCGACAGGTCGACCGCGGCCAGATCGGGCGCGACACCGGCGCTCGCCGCGGCCTCGCCCACCGCCTTGGCGTTCGCCCCGCCCTGCGCCGCGACGGCCGCCGCCACCGCGCCTTCCACCAGCGGTGCGTCGACCACGACCGCGGCGGACGGGTCAGCGAGCGATTCGACCGCCAGCTCTGCGGTCATCTGCGCGCTGCCGAGGTCGTACAGCAGCACCACGCCGTCGCCTGAATCCGCCCGCTGGGTGGCCGCGACGACCTCGTCGTAGTCGGTGCCGATGCCGCCGCCGTCGGGCAGACCGCCCGCCGGGACGATCCGGACGTCCGGGGCCATCTGGGCCGCCAGGTCGGCAAGGCCCTCGGCCAGTTTCGCGCTGTGCGACACAAGAACGATTCCGACGGTCACCGGGCCGCCTCCGCGAACGCACGCAGCAGCAGCGCCGTCGAACGAGCGCCCGGATCCATGTGCCCGACCGCGCGTTCCCCGAGGTACGAGGCACGCCCCTTGCGCGGGATCAAGTCCACAGTGGACTCCGCACCGCGGTCCGCTCCGTCCGCCGCCGCGGTGAGGACGTCCGCGATCGTTCCGTCCGCAGCGCCTTCAGCCGCGGAGAGCGCCGGGATCAGCGCGTCGACCATCGTCGCGTCGCCGCCCACTGCCTTGCCGCGCGCCTGCACGCCTTCCAATGCTGCCCGCAACGCGTCCAGCAGCAACGGCACATCGATCTCCGCCGCGTCGCCAAGCTTCGCCGACGCACGCAGGAAAGCCGTCCCGTAAAGCGGTCCGGCCGCGCCGCCAACCTTGGAAATCAACGTGGTGGCAGCGAGTTTCACGACTCCGGCCGGGGTTTCCGGCACCGCGGTCTCCAGCGCGGAGACGATGGCGGTGAACCCCCGGCTGAGGTTCTCGCCGTGGTCGGCGTCGCCGATCGCGCGGTCCAGGTCCACCAGTTCGGTGCGGTGTTCGGCGATCACTTCGGCGGCGGCGCGCAACGCGGCCGCGACCCCTTCGGCAGTGCAGGCCATCAGATCCCCCACCGCAGCGCGGGCGTGCGCACCGGCGCGTCCCACAACTGCGTAAGCTCGTCGTCCAGTTTCAGCAGGGTCAGGCTGATGCCCTGCATTTCCAGGCTGGTGATGTACGGGCCGACCAGCCTGCGTTCGACCAGGATCCCGCGCTCGGCCAGCAGCCGCTCGGCGATGCCGTGCGCGAGGTACAGCTCCAGCTGCGGCGTGCCGCCCATCGAGTTCGTGAACAGCAGCACCTTGTCGCCGGATTCGAACGGCAGGTCGGACACCACCGCCTCGACCATCCGGGCGACCAGCGCGTCCGCCGGTTCGGCCGGGATCCGTTCGCGGCCGGGTTCGCCGTGGATGCCGATGCCGAACTCGATCTCGTCCGGCCCGAGGTCGAAACTCGGCTCGCCGGCATGCGGAACGGTCGGCGCGGACAGCGCTACCCCGATCGACCGGACCTGCCCGATCACCTTGCGCGCCAACGCTTCCACCGCGTCCAGCGCATCGCCGCGCTCGGCCGCCGCACCGGCGATCTTCTCCAGCAGCACGGTCCCGCCGACGCCGCGCCGCCCGGCGGTGAACGTGGAGTCCTTGACCGCCACGTCGTCGTCGATGACCACGCTGCGCACGTCCAGGTCCTCGGCCGCGGCCAGTTCGGCGGCGGTCTCGAAGTTCAGCACGTCGCCGGTGTAGTTCTTCACGATCAGCAGCGCCCCGGCCGGTCCGGTGGTCGCCGCGATCGCGCCCTGCACCGCGTCCGGGGTCGGCGAGGTGAACACCGGGCCGGGCACCGCGGCGTCGAGCATCCCGGGGCCGACGAACCCGCCGTGCAGCGGTTCGTGCCCCGACCCGCCGCCGGACACCACCGCGACCTTGCCCGCCACCGGCGCGTCCGCGCGCACGACCAGCGCCGGATCGTCGCGCACGCGCAGCAGGTCCGCGTGCGCGACCGCGAGCCCTCTCAGCGATTCGGCGACGACGGCCGCCGGATCGTTGATGATCTTTTTCATGGCGGACCTCCGGCACCTCGGCGTCGTGGACGAACCCCAACCTATGAGGTCGCCGGGCGCGCCGCAAAGCGCCCCCTGGTCACGCCGCGGGCAGTTTCCCGGCCAGTTGCTTGGCGAGCCCGACGGTCTTGCCGCACGGGTCGTCCTTGTCCGGCTGCGCGTCGGAGTTCGTGTACTCCAGCTGGACCACCTCGACGCGCTCTTCCTTCCACTGCCGGTGCTGCCATTTGACCTGGCAGCTCGACCCGGAGGTGCCTTGCTTCGAGTACGCCTGGCTCGGCGTGCCGACGTCGGCCTTCAGCCAGCCGTCGCCCTCGCTCGGCGCGACGCCGGGGAACATCGTCACCCGGACGCTCGGGATGAGGCCCCATTCGCACGAGTGCAGTCCGGACGGCCGCGGCTTCCCGCCCTTCACGACCCCGTCCACCGCGGCCGGGTCGAGCACCGTGCACGGGTCGACGGCGAGCAGCGTGCCCGGGCCGGGCGTGTACTTCTGCGGGTTGTTGTGCAGTTTCTCGACCGCCGTCGCGACGAGCTTGCGGCCCGCGGCGCAGGCGTCGCCGCCGGTGTAGTCGATCCGGAAGGAGACGCCGATGGCCGGGTTCCGCTCGGTGAGCGCGCTGACCACGCAGCCGGATCCGCCGCCGAGGTCGGGCACCTCGACCTGCGGCAGCCCGCCGACCGCGCCGGTGGTCTTGTCGGAGGCGAACGTCACGAGGCCGCCGACGTCGACGCTCGCCCGGATTTCCTTGCCGCCCGGGTCGGTCGCCTTCGCGACACAGGAGTCGAACTGCGTGCTCGACGCGGTCGCCTCGCCCTGCATCGTGCCGAGCGGGCTCATCGCGGTCTTGTCCACGAACTGGCACGGCAGCAGGTCGCGCAGCACGGCGGGAGCGACCGCGGGATCGGTGATCGGGCCGGACGTCGCGGCGCTGTCCCCGCCGGCGGGGACAGTCGTGCGCGCGAAGTTCTCCTTGCCCAGGTTCGGACCGCCGCACGCGGACATCGCGATCACGCCCGTCGCGACCAGGGCGGACAACTTGAGGAACCGGCCGAACCGGCGATCGTGCACCACGTCCGGCAACCTAGCGGGCCAGGTCGCCGGACGTGGGCGCAACCCGGTTATTCGGCGGGTGAGGTTTCCGTCGTTTCGGTGCTCGGCGGCACGACGAGCGGCCGCAGCACCGCCCACAGCACGAACATCGCGGTCACCACCAGCAGGCCGATGCCCGACCAGAGGTTGATGTTCACGTCGGCGGCCTTCTTGAGGTCGTCGTCGCTGGTGAACCCGGCGCCCATGATCGTGAGGATCACGCCGTAGACGCCGAGCAGCAGCGCGATGATCAGCCGGATGTCGAAGGCGCCCGCCTTGTGCGGCCGCGAGGTTTTCTCGGTCATGCGGGCCTCCTCAGAAGATGATGTTGAGAGCGATCGTGAGCACGAGGACGATGCCGGCCAGCAGGCCCGGCTTGCGGTACCAGCCCGCGTTCTCGCCCGTGTTGTCGTGCTTGAGCGCGTCGCGCGGGGTGAGCGAGTAGACGAGGCCGACCAGCTGCGCGTCCGGCTTCGGCTGAGTGGCCAGCGAAACCCCGACGCTCACCACGATGTCGACCACGAACGCAGTGCCCGCGGCCACGAAGCTGGTGCCCTGCCCGGCCAGCGACAGCACGTCCAGCTGCGACAGCGCCCAGATCGTGATCGCCGACGCGGTACCGGCCACCAGGCCGATCCACCCGGCCGCCGCGGTCATCCGCTTCCAGAACATACCGAGGATGAACGTGGCGAACAGCGGCGCGTTGAAGAAGGAGAACAGGTCCTGCAGGTAGGTCAGGATGTTCGCCGACTGCGACGCGACGAACGCGGTGCCGATGGCCAGCACGGTCGCGACGACCGTGGTCTTGCGGCCGAGGCTCAGGTAGTAGCCGTCCGGCTTGTCCTTCTTCACGTACGTCTGCCAGATGTCGTACGTGAAGACGGTGTTGAACGAGCTGAGGTTCGCCGCCATGCCCGCCATGAACGACGCGAGCAGACCGGCGATCGCGATGCCGAGGATGCCGTTGGGCAGCAGGTCGCGCATCAGCAGCAGGAGCGCGTTGTTCGCGGTGACCCCGCTGGGCGCGGTCTTGTCCTGCAGCAGAAGTCCCTTGTCCTGCATGTACTCCGGCACCACGACGCCGGCGATCATGCCGGGGATGATCACGATGAAGGGCACCAGCATCTTCGGGAACGCGCCGATGATCGGCGTCCGCCGCGCGGCCGACATGCTCTTCGACGCCATCGCACGCTGGACCTCGACGAAGTTCGTCGTCCAGTACCCGAAGGACAGCACGAAGCCGAGGCCGAACACGATGCCGAGGACGGACAGGAAGTTGTTGCCGAAGCCGGTCAGGTTGTCGCCCGGCCAGGAGTGCAGCTGCGCGGTGCCGCCGGGGCCGTCGGTGATCTTCTGCACCAGGCCCTGCCAGCCGCCGACCTTGACCAGGCCGACGATGGTGAGCGGCAGCAGCGCCACGACGATCACGAAGAACTGCAGCACCTCGTTGTAGATCGCGGCGGACAGCCCGCCCAGCGCGGTGTACGTGAGCACGATGGCGGCCGCGACGACGATCGACACCCACAGCGGCCAGCCCAGCAGCAGCTTCACGACGCTGGCCAGCAGGAACAGGTTCGCGCCCGCGATGAGGATCTGCGCCGCGGCGAAGCTGATGCCGTTGACGAGGTGTGCCGTCGGACCGAACCGCCGCCGCATGAACTCGGGGACACTGCGGACCTTGGAGCCGTAGTAGAACGGCATCATCACCAGGCCGAGGAACAGCATCGCCGGGATGGCGCCGATCCAGAAGTAATGGACGGTCGGCAGGCCGTAGAGGACGCCGTTCGCGGACATGCCCATGACCTCGACCGCGCCGAGGTTCGCGGAAATGAACGCCAGACCGGTGACCCACGCCGGCAGCGACCGGCCCGACAGCAGGAAGTCGAGACTGCTCGACACCTGCCTTCGCGCGAGATAGCCGATGCCGAGCACCAGGACGAAATAGAACGCCAACTCGATGTAGTCGATCGGACTCGCGTCGAGCCGCAAGTTCGCGTCGGCGAGGAACGGCACCCTGCCACCTCCGAATCAAACATTCTCACACAGAAAACACCATCGTTCCTGTCAGACCGGCACAGTACTGCATGGATTCCGAAGAGGCACCCCGACACCGCGGTTTTTCACCAACCTGCCGCTGACCTGTGCATTCCGCGTGCCCGGAAGCACCCGTGTTGAGTCCTGTCGCTTCGCTCGCCAACCCCTCACCAACGGGACAGATTCACTCGTTCCGGGGTGCTGCTCGGCGTCGGGCCCATAAGATCCCGGCGATGACCGGCCCCGCGCTGCCCCTCCCCGGACGGCTTCGCGCCGCTTTCGGGCTCGTGGTCCTGCAAGCGCTGCTGAACGGCGCGTTCGGCGTCTTCGCCCATCGGCAAATCGACAAGCAGCGCGCTGGCGGCGAGGAACCGTTTTCGATTCTGTACTCGCTGGAGTACCTGTCGTACGCCTTCACCGCCGGACTGCTGACAGCCGGGATCGTGGTTCTGCTCGGCTACGGCTGGGGCCGATGGGTCCTGCTCGCGGTCGAGGTACCGTCCGCGCTCGGCGGACTGCTCAACCTGGCGGTCGGTGGCGCAGCAGCGGCGGCGGGCCTGGTGCTGGCTGGAGTGGTGGTGACGACGTTGTTCCACGCGGAAGTGAAGGCGTGGTTCGCTGCGAAAGCTGCTCAGCGTCGAGCCGGGTCGGCGGTCTGACGCATTCCCTCCGGCGTCATCGGCTGGCTTCGTTGAGCCGGGCGAGCCATTCGCGCAGCAGACCGGCCTCGAAGACGCTAAAGCCCGCTTCGGTGACCGGGTCGGCGTCCTTGGTGGGAGTGACGATTCCGAGCAGAGCCTGCGCGCGGTCGGCGATCGGGGAACTTTCGGGGGCCGGTTGGTCGATCAGCGCGTCGAGCACCAGGTCGCCCAACGGCCGGATCACCTCGATGTCCCGCGCTTCTTCCGGCTGGGCCAGCAGGAGCAGAACCGCGCCGGTCGTGGACGCCTCGATCGCCACCGCGGCCGCCTCGACCGGCACCCGGAGCCGGCCCTGCGCGTTGGCGCGTTCGAGCATGCCGCACAGGATGGCCCGGTTTTCCGCCGCCGCCGCGGGCTGTTTGCCCGGCCGGACGGTTCCGTACATCAGCGTGTAGATCGCGGGGTTGGCCAGCCCGAACGCGACGTGCATCTCCCAGCCGTGGCGGAGGTCCTCGACCGGATCCTCGCTGGGCTCGAGCGCGTGCTTCTCCGCGAGGTAGCTCTCGAAACCGAAGGTGACCACGGCGTCGAGCAGCCCGTCCTTGTCCGCGAAAAGCCGGTACAGCGTCGGAGTTTGCACTCCGGCCGCCGCCGCGACCGCCCGGGTGGACAGCCCCGACGGGCCGGCCGTCGCCAGCAGTTTCACCGCTTCGCTCAGGATGCGCTCGCGCTGGTCGTCCGATGCCATGTGCCGACGATAACAGATTCCTGTTGACGTTGACACTGACGCTGTCATCGGAATAGCGTTATCAACGTCAACAGCGAAAGGAACCTCTGATGTCCTCTGTTCACGTCGCCATCGCTTACTTCTCCGGCTACGGGCACACCCTCGAGATCGCGAAGGCCGTCGCGGCGGGCGCCGAGTCAGTGCCCGGCACCCGCGCCGACCTGGTCGACGTAGCCGAAATGACCGACGCGAAATGGGAAACCCTCGACGCCAGCGACGCGATCATCTTCGGCACGCCGACCTACATGGGTTCGGCGTCCGGCGCGTTCCACGTGTTCGCCGAAGCGACCTCGAAGCGCTGGATGTCCCAGCGCTGGCTGGACAAACTCGCGTCCGGGTTCACCAACTCCGGCTCGATGAGCGGCGACAAACTGCACACGCTGCAGTACCTGGCGCTGCTCGCCGCGCAGCACGGCATGCACTGGGTCAGCCTCGGCCTCATGCCCGGCTGGAACACCACCACCAGCAGCGAACACGACGACAACCGGCTCGGGTTCTACCTCGGCGCGGGCGCGCAGACCTGGAACGACCAGGGCCCGGAAGCTGTCCACGCCGCCGACCTCGCCACGGCACGCCACCTCGGCGCCCGGGTCGCGACGCAGGCCCGGCGCTACCGGCAGCCGCTCGCTGCCTGACCCCGGGCGGTGCTCAGAACAGCCGGAACTCGTCCGAATCCGTGCCGCGCAACGCGTCGTAGTCCAAGACGACGCAGCGGATCCCGCGGTCCTCGGCGAGGACGCGCGCCTGCGGCTTGATCACCTGCGCCGCGAACACGCCCTGCACCGGCGCGAGCAGCGGGTCGCGGTTGAGGAGTTCGAGGTACCGGGTCAGCTGCTCGACCCCGTCGATCTCGCCGCGGCGCTTGATCTCCACCGCGACCGAACCGCCGTTGGCGTCGCGGGCCATGATGTCGACCGGGCCGATCGCGGTCGGGTACTCGCGGCGGACCAGCGTGTAGCCGTCGCCGAGGGTTTTGATGTGCTCGGCGAGCAGTTCCTGCAAATGCGCTTCGACGCCGTCCTTCTGCAGGCCCGGGTCGACGCCGAGGTCGTGCTTCAGGTCGTGCATGACCTCGTCGATGGTGATGACGAGTTTCTCGCCCGCCTTGTTCTGGACCGTCCAGACGTCCGGGTCCTCGATCAGCCAGCACGGCGGCGACATCCAGTTCAGCGGCTTGTAGGAGCCGCCGTCGGAGTGCACGAGCACCGAGCCGTCGGCCTTCACCATCAGGACGCGGTTGGCCATCGGGAGATGCGCGGTCAGCCTGCCGACGTAGTCGACCTGGCACCGGGCGACGACGAGCCTCATCGGACCCGCCCCGCACGGAGCGGGCTGGCTTGCTGAGAGGGGAGCACGAGACGCACCCGCCGAGGGTAGGACAGGCTCGGCGATACTGGCGAGGTGGACCCCATTCAGCGTGTCGCGACCCGCGAGGTGTATCGGAACAACTGGATGACGGTGCGCGAGGACGTCATCCGCCGCGCCGACGGCAGCGACGGCATCTACGGCGTCGTCGACAAACCGACCTACGCGCTGGTCATCCCCCTCGACGGCGACCGGCTGCACCTGGTCGAGCAATTCCGGTACCCGCTCGGAATGCGGCGCTGGGAATTCCCGCAGGGCACCGCGCCGGACCTCGCCGAGACCCCGCCCGCCGAACTGGCGCAACGGGAATTGCGGGAGGAGACCGGATTGCGGGCGTCGGCGTTCACCGAACTGGGGATGCTGGACGTCGCGCCCGGGCTGACCAGCCAGCGCGGGCACGTGTACCTCGCGACCGGCCTCACCGAGGGCGCGCCGGAGCGGGAACTGGAAGAACAGGACATGCGGACGGCGTGGTTCAGCCGGGCCGAGGTCGAGAAGATGATCTCCACCGGGGAGATCTCGGACGCGCAGACGGTGGCGGCTTATACGTTGCTGCTGCTGCACGAACGTCGCTGACTGGGCTTTCGCCAGAAGTCCGTGAGGGCCACCCTATGGGAATCAGATTCCCTCAGGGTGGCCCTCACGTACGTCAGGATCAGTCCGTCCAGTCAGGTTTGCGCTTCTCCAGGAACGCCGCCATTCCCTCCCGCGCCCCCGGCAGCTGCGAAGCCGAAGCCATCACCTCGACGGCGATCGCGTAGGCGTCCGCTTCCGGGCGGTCCAGCTGCGCGTACAGGGTCTGCTTCCCCATCGCCTTGCTCGCCCGGCTGCCGCGGGTCGCGCGGCCGAGCAAGTCGGCGACCGCCTCGTCGAGGGAATCGTCCGGGACCACGCGGTTGACCAGGCCCCAGTCCAGCGCGGTCGCCGCGTCGATCACGTCGCCGGTCAAGGCCAGTTCCATCAGGCGTTTCCGGCCGATCGCGCGCGCCACCGGCACCGCGGGCGTGTGGCAGAACCAGCCGCCCTTGCCGCCGGGCAGCGCGAATCCCGAGGACTCCGCCGCGACCGCCAGGTCGCACGACGCCACCAGCTGGCATCCGGCGGCCGTCGCCAGGCCGTGCACCCGGGCGATCACCACCTGCGGGACCGATTCCATCGTCCGCATCAGCGTCGTGCACAGGGTGAGCAGTTCGCGCACCCCCATGAGGTCGCGGGCGGCGACGTCGCCGAAGTCGTGCCCGGCGGAGAACACCGGCCCCGCGCCGGCCAGCACGATGCCGGTCGCGTCGGACTCGCCCGCCTCGCGGAACGCGGCGAGCAATTCGCCGAGATGGTCGGCGGACAGCGAATTGCGCCGTGCCGCGCGGTTCATCGTGATGGTGACCGTGTCCCCGTCCCGCTTCACGAGGAGGTGCTCGTACTCGCCCATGCCCCGACCGTAACCCCGACCGGCGGGATGCGGAAAGTGCGCCGATACGAATCCGGCCCGACCCCGACCTCCGCCCGCAGCCGTCGGCGCAGGTTCGCGGCGCTGCCGAGCCCCGCCCGCTCGGCCACCCGGGCGACCGGCAGATCCGTGGTCTCCAGCAGCCGCTGCGCGTGCTGCACCCGCTGGACGAGCAGCCACCGGCCGGGCGTGCTCCCCGTCGCGGCAGCGAACTCGCGATGGAAGGTCCGCGGGCTCATCCCGGCGTGCTCGACCAGATCCGGCACCCCGATCTCGTCCGCGAGCCGGGTCAGCGCCCAGTCCATTGTCGACGCGATACCCGGCCGGGAAGCGTTGGCGGGCAACGGAGCTTCCGCGTACTGGCGCTGGCCGCCTTCCCGCACCGGCGGCATCACCAGCCGCCGGGCAAGCCGCGCGGCGACCTCGGCTCCATGATCACGGCGAACCAGATGCAGGCAAAGATCAAGACCGCCGACGACGCCCGCCGAGGTAAGCACGCCGTCCTGTTCGGTGTAGAGCACGTCGCGGCAGAGTTCGGCAGCCGGCGCGGCCGTCGCGAGGGCGTCCAGATCCCGCCAATGCGTGGTCGCGGGCCGGCCGTCGAGCAATCCGGCAGCAGCGAGGGTGAAAGCTCCGGAGCAAAGCCCAGCCACCGTCGAACCGGCACGATGGGCCCGGCGAAGCGCGGCGCGAGCGGCGGCGGGCACTTCGGCCAGCGGATCGTCCCGTCCGGGGGCAAGCACCAGATCGCAGTCGGCCAAGCCGGAAAGCCCGTGCGTCGCGACGACTTCGCCGAACGGCGACACCCGCGTCCTTCCTCGCCCCGGCGCGCAGACGCGCACCGCGAACGGGCCGATCCCGCTGTCGGCGCGGTCCTGCGCCCACACCTCCGCGATCACCGCGAGGTCGAACATCCGGCTGCCCGGCAGGAGCAGCACCCCGATCGTGCGCATGGCAGAAAAGTATCGCATCGCGCGTCTTGTGCCACTCCCCGCCGCGTGCTCCCCCGGACAGAATCGAAGCCATGACCACCGCATTGCTGCTGATCGACGTCCAGCGAGGATTCGACGACGCCGAGTTCTGGGGACCGCGCAACAACCCCGGCGCGGAAGCGAACATGAAGGCTCTGCTCCAAGCCTGGCAGGACCGGCGCGACCCGGTCGTGCTCGTGCACCACGACTCGACCACGCCCGGTTCGCCGCTGCGCCCGGGCCAGCCCGGCAACGATTTCAAACCCGAACTCGACGGCGCCCGCCCGGACCTGCTCTTCGGCAAGAAGGTCAACTCGGCGTTCCTGGGCGACGTCGACCTGGACGCCTGGTTCAAGACCCGCGGCATCACGAGCTTCGTGCTGGCCGGGATCCAGACCAACTTCTGCTGCGAAACCACCGCGCGGATGGGCGGAAACCTGGGCTACGACATCACTTTCGCCCTCGACGCGACCTTCACCTTCGACTTGGAAGGCCCGGACGGCACCGTCCTCACCGCCGACGAGCTGTACCGCGCGACCGCGACGAACCTGCACGGCGACCGTTTCGCGACGGTCAAGTCCACCAAGGAAATTCTCACTCTCGATCGATGACGGCGCGCAGGAATTCCTTCGTGCGTTCGTGTTCCGGCGCGGTGAACAACCGATCCGGCGGCGCGTCCTCCAACACCTGACCGCGGTCGAACATCATCACCCGATCCGACACGTCCCGGGCGAACTGCATCTCGTGCGTCACGCACAGGATCGTGATGTCCGTGGTCGAGGCGATCTCCCGGAGCACTCGCAGCACCTCCGCGACCAGTTCCGGGTCCAATGCCGACGTGACCTCGTCCAGCAGCAGCACTTCCGGCCGCATCGCCAACGCGCGGGCGATCGCGACGCGCTGCTGCTGGCCGCCGGAAAGCTGCGTCGGATGCGCGTCCGCTTTGTCCGCGAGACCGACCAATTCGAGCAGTTCGGTCGCGCGCGCCGTCGCGTCCCGCGAGGACAGGCCGAGTGCCCGGATCGGGGCTTCGGTGATGTTCTGCAGCACCCGCATGTTCGGGAAGAGGTTGAACTGCTGGAACACCATCCCGATCGACCGGCGCATCCCGCGCAGGTATTTCTCGTCCGCCGGAACGAGTTTTCCCCGCCGGGGCATGTGGCTCAGCGGCTTGCCGCCGACCTCGATCCGGCCGCCGTCGACCTTCTCCAGGGTCATCAGCAACCGCAGGATGGTCGTCTTGCCGGAACCGCTCGGCCCGATCAGCGAGACGAATTCCCCTGGCGCGACGGTGAAATCGAGGTCGCGCAGCACGGTGGTGCCGCCGAACTTCTTCACCACCTGGTCGAAGCGGATCATCGGTTCATCTGCTGAGTCCAAAACGACGCTCCAGGAATCGCACGAGCAGGGACGCCGGGTAGCTCAGCACGAGGAAGAGCACGCCCGCCAAGGTGAGAGGTTCGACGTAGCGGAAATTCAGCGAGCCGACCTCGAACGCGGCGCCGGCGAGGTCGAGCACGCCGATCGCCAGCAGCAGCGGGGTTTCCTTGAACATCGAGATCGTGTAGTTGCCGAGGGCGGGCAGCACCCGAGGGATCGCCTGCGGCAGGATCACCCGCAGCCAGGTGCGCGCCTTCGGCAGGCTGAGCGCGACCGCGGCCTCCCACTGTCCTTTCGGGACAGCGTCGATCCCGGCGCGGTACACCTCGGACGTGTAAGTCGCGTAATGCAGCCCGAGTCCGAGCACGCCCGCAGTCAGCGGCGAGAGCGTCACCCCGAACTGCGGCAGCACGAAGAACAGGAAGAACAGCTGGACCAGCAATGGAGTGCTGCGCACGAACTCCACCACCAGCCAGGTCGCCCAGCTGACCGCGCGGATCCGCGACCGCCGGAGAATCGCGAAAACCAAACCCAGCACGTAGGCGAGCAGTGCGCCGAGAACGGTCGCCTCGAACGTCACCAGGAGCCCCTCCAGCACCGAAGGAAGCACCTTCCACAGATAAGCCCAGTCCCAGCTCATGTGCCCGCCCCGCTCAGCACTGCCCGCCGCCGGGCGGGTGCGCGGCCTACCCGCGCCGCTGTCCGCCGTTCCAGCAGTTTCATGCCGCTGCTGATCAGGATCGACAGGACCAGGTAGAACACCAGCACGATCGTCCAGATCAACGCGGCCTGCCCGGTGTAGCGCGTCACCAGGACCTGGCTCGCCTGATAGGTCATCTCGGGCACGGTGATGAAGGTGAGCAGCGCGGTGCCCTTGAGCAGTTGAATGAACAGGTTCGTGAACGGCGGCACCATGTCGACCAGCGCCTGTGGCAGGATCACCCGCCGCATCCGCTGCGCCGGCGTGAAGTTGAGCGCGACGCAGCCTTCCCGCTGCTCACGCGGCACCGCTTGCACCGCGCCGCGCACGATCTCCGCGCCATACGCACCGAAGTTCAAGCCGAGCACCGCGATGCCAGACCACAACGGCAGGATCTGGAAACCGGTGAGCACGGGCAGCGCGAAGTAGATCCAGAACAGCTGGACGACCTCCGAGGTCCCGCGCCACACCTCGACGTAGATCCGCGTGACCGCACGCAAAACGGCGAACCGCGACAGCATCGCCAGCCCGGCGAGGAACGACAGGACGGTGGCGACCAGGATGCCGCCGACCGTCGCCTCGACCGTCAGCAACAGTCCGTTCGCGACGGTGGAGACGAACAGTCCGAAGTGGTCGAACATCAGCCGTCCACCGCCGTCAGGAACCCGAGCAGAGCTGCTCGGTCGTGACGTCGGCGGGCGGCAGGTTGTCCTTGGTGAAGCCGAACGGCTTGACGATTTCCAGCCATTGGCCGTTCTGGTGCAGCTTCGCCAGTTCGGCGTTGAACGCGTTCACCAGATCGCTGTCGGTCTTGCGGAACACGAAACCGCCTGCCTGGATCTGTTTCTTGCCCTGCACCTGTGGCACGAATCCGCTCGTGACCTCTAGCGCGGCACCCGGATTCTGCTTGAGCAGCGCCTTCAGCGAGATGTCGGTGAGCGCGCCCGCGTACGCGCGATTCGCCTGCAATGCCTGCAGCATTTGCGGCTGGCCGTCGTAGGTCTGCAGCTGGCTGTCCGGGATCCCGGTCGCCTTCGCCACCTGCTGCTCGACCGTGCCGGACAGCACCGCGAGGTTCACGCCCTTCGCCTTGACGTCCTCGAAATTCAGGACTTGCTTCGGATTCCCTTTCGGCACCAGGAAAGCCGTGGGGGTCACGTAGTCGACCGCGGAGAACGCCGCCTGTTTGCACCGGTCCGGCAGGATCGCCATGCCCGCGGCGACCATGTCGTACTGGCCCGCCGCGAGCGCCGGGATGAGCTGTTTGAATTCGACCTGCGTCGCTTCGACCTTCGCGATGCCGATGTTCTTGAAGGCCGCCTTGGCGACCTCAGGCGATTCGCCGGTCACGTTGCCGCCGTCGGTGTAACCGTAGGGGATCTCGCCCGCGATGCCGACCTTGATGGAGCCCGCCTTCTTCGCCCGGTCGAGCGCTCCGCCGCCTTGCCCGCCCGCCTGCGGGGCTTGGGTGCACGCGGCGGCGAACGCGGTTCCGCCCAGCACCACCGCTCCGGACGCCGCCAGCCGGAAGAAGTCCCGTCGCTTCCATTCGTCGTGAACCATGTCGCGGCCCCTTCGCCCTGATCGGGTCACGAACCCGTGACCTGCGATTTCCGGTCACGGCCGGCCAGGGACCCCACCCCGCGAAGCTGGCGGCAGTGACGCCGACAAGGATCGAACGTAGGCACCCGCCGGGGCGCGGTCAAAGATTCTTTTGCGCCCGGTCGGTTCTGTTACCGATTAGAAACGCGCTTCCCGCCACATTTTCCGCGCGGACGGAAATTGATCATCGAGGATTCCGCCCGGACGCAGCGGCTCCCCGAGAATTCGATCATCCACAGTGGACAAAAATCGGCCGCAGGCCAAGATTGCGCCACTGTAACGGTAATCGATCACCGCGGGGTTTCACGCTGGAGAACCGAACGGCTACGCACCGCTCAATCCGTGCCGTTCGCGAATCAATTCCACGATACCGGCCATGATGTCGGTCAATTCGTAGTCCTTGGGCGTGAACACCCGCGCGATCCCGCGTTCGGTCAGCAGCGCGGCGTCGTCCGGCGGGATGATGCCCCCGACGATCACCGGGATGTCCCCGGCCCCGGCCGCGCGCAGGCCGTCGACCACCAGCGGCACGACCTCCAGATGCGACCCGGACAGCACCGACAGCCCGACGACGTGCACGCCCTCCTGCACCGCGGCCGCGACGATCTGGTCCGGGGTCAGCCGGATGCCCTGGTAGATCACCTCGAACCCGACGTCGCGGGCCCGCACCGCGACCTGCTCGGCACCGTTGGAGTGCCCGTCCAGCCCGGGTTTCCCGACGAGAATCCGCAGCCGCTCGCCGAGTTCGGTTTCGGTGCGACGCACCAGTTCCCGGACGCGCTCCAGTTCCGGATTCCCCTGCCCGGCCGCCGAGGCCGCGGAAACGCCCGTCGGCGCCCGGTATTCCCCGAACACCTCGCGCAGCGCGCCCGACCATTCCCCGGTCGTCACGCCCGCCCGCGCACAGTCCACAGTGGCCTCGAACAGATTGTCCGAAGTGGACGCTTTCGCCTTCAGCGCGGCGAGCGCGTTCGCCACCGCGGCGTTGTCCCGTTCCTCGCGCCACTTTTCCACCGCGGCGACCGCGGCCTTCTCCACCGCCGGGTCGATCGTCTCGATCGCTTTGGCCCCCTCCGCCTGCAACGGCGACGGCTCAGTGGTCTCGAACTTGTTGACCCCCACCAGAATTCGCTCGCCGTTTTCCATCCCCCGCCGGTACTCCGCGAGCGACGAAACCAGCTGCGACTTCATGTAACCGCTCTCGACGGCGGCCACCGCCCCGCCAAGGTCCTGCACCCGCGCGATCTCCTCGCGCGCGCCGGAAACGATCTCGTCGACCTTCGCCTGCACCACGTGCGAACCGTCGAAAATGTCCTCGTACTCCAGCAGATCCGTCTCGAACGCGAGCACCTGCTGCATCCGCAGCGCCCATTGCTGATCCCACGGCCGAGGCAGCCCCAGCGCCTCATTCCACGCAGGCAGCTGAATCGCCCGCGCCCGCGAACCCCGCGACAGCGACACGGCGAGCATCTCCAGCACGATCCGCTGGACGTTGTTCTCCGGCTGCGCCTCGGTGAGCCCGAGCGAGTTCACCTGCACGCCGTACCGCAGCCGCCGCGCCTTCGGGTTCTCGACGCCGTAGCGCTCGCGCGTCAGCTCGTCCCACAGCTGCGTGAACGCGCGCATCTTGCACATCTCTTCGACGAACCGGACGCCCGCGTTGACGAAGAACGAGATCCGCGCGACGACCTTCTCCATGTCGGCCTGGTCGACCTGACCGGAGTCGCGCACCGCGTCGAGCACGGCGATCGCGGTGCACAGCGCGTACGCGACCTCCTGCGTCGGCGTCGCGCCCGCTTCCTGCAGGTGGTAGCTGCAGATGTTGATCGGGTTCCACTTCGGCACGTGGTGCACGGTCCACGCGATCATGTCGGTGATCAGCCGGAGGCTCGGCCCAGGCGGGAAAATGTAGGTGCCGCGGGAGAGGTACTCCTTGATGATGTCGTTCTGCGTGGTGCCGGTGAGCTTGGCCAGCACCTCGTCGACGTCGCGGCCCTCGGCTTCGGCCTGCTCGCGCGCCACCGAGACGTACAGCGCGAGCAGCCACATCGCGGGCGCGTTGATGGTCATCGAGGTGTTCGCCTCGGCGAGCGGGATGCCGTCGAACAGCTGCCGCATGTCGCCGATGTGCGAAACCGGCACGCCGACCTTGCCGACCTCGCCGCGCGCGAGCACGTGGTCCGGGTCGTAGCCGGTCTGCGTCGGCAGGTCGAAGGCGACCGACAGCCCGGTCTGCCCCTTGGCGAGGTTCCGGCGGTACAGCTCGTTGGACGCGGCGGCGGACGAATGACCCGCGTAGGTGCGCATCACCCAGGGCCGGTCGCGCTCGTGGTCGGTGGGGTACGGCACGGTGCACCTCTCTTCGCCGAGACGACCGCCCGAGTGTACCCGCCGGTAACTTAATCGGCGGAGTGGATTCGGCCACTCCCGGGTGAAGCCCCGGGCCGGACGACCACTACCCCGCGGTCGAGGTCGACGGTACCCAGCGGAGGCGCTCCCTGCGCGTCCTCCTCAAGGGTCATCTCCACCGAATCCCGGTGCTCGAGCTCATTGCGCTTGGTGCCGTAGAGGAACGCGGTGACCTCGTCGAGGTACGTCGAGGACATTCGCGCCTTGAGCCGGGACGGTTTCTTCTTCCGCCGCAGCTCCCATCCGCCGACGATCAGCAGCACGATGGTGGCGACCGGCAGCGAGAGACCCAGCAAGGTCAGCAGCATGTTTCACCCAACGACCGGGGCGCGCGGAGCGTTCCGGGCGATCAGTTCGGCGACGTGCTCCGGCTCCTCGATCGCGATCAGTTCGGGCGTCATGGTCGTGAGCGACGACTGCGCCTGGAACTTCTGATCGCGCAACCGGACGCGCGACGGCCCCTTGAAGCTGACGGTGCCGGTCCCGTCGCCGTGGTCGCGCACCCGCGGCTCGTCCAGGTCGGGAAGCCACACCCAGCGGAACTCGATGCCGCCCGGACGGTCGGCGACGAAGACGAGCCTGCGATCGGTCACCAGGTATGTCAGCGCCCCGAGCAGCAGCTTTCGCTGCCGGTTCCGTTCGGCGGTCTGCGCGAGCGCCGCGCCGAAGAAGCCCGGCCACAGCGCAAGGACGGCGGGCTCCATGCCGAGCTTCACGGTGGCGAAAACGCCTAGCGCGGCAAGCGTGGCGAAGCCCACCGTCGCTGCGACGTACCCGTGAAAGTCCGCGTACCGACGCGGGTACCGCTGCGGCCGCCCGGACCAGAGCAGGTGCTCGCCTTCTGCCAGTGGAAACATGTCGCCCCCTCTTCCCCGAAGAGAGCACGCCGTCCGGTTCGCCCAGGTTGCCGAACCGGTGTGACGGAAATCCGCGAGACGTCGGCCGGTCCGGGATCTACCGTGGTCAGACGTGACGTGGAGCGGGTACGGCAGTTATCTGGTGATCGTGGTTCTCATCGTGCTCGCGCCGGGGCCGGACACGATGGTGATGCTGAAGAACGCCCTGTCCGGCGGCGCGCGCGGCGGCTTGCTGGCCACAGCGGGCATCTTCGCCGGCAACGCGGCGCAGGGCACGGCCGCGGCGCTCGGGCTCGGCGTCGTGATCGCCCGTTCGCAGCCGGTGTTCCTCACGCTCAAGTGGCTCGGTGCCGCCTACCTCCTGTACCTCGGCTTCCAAGCGCTGCGCGGTGCCTGGCGCGGCAACTACGACGCGGTCGCCGAAACCCAGCGCAAGCGCACCAGCGGCTTCAGGCGGTGGCGCGAAGGGTTCCTGTCCAATATCACGAACCCCAAGGTGCTGGTGCTGTACCTGTCGGTGCTGCCGCAGTTCCTCGACCCGGTGCGCACGACGACCTGGGACGCGCTGGTGCTCGCGTACACGGTCGCCGTGCTGGGCACGATCTGGCTCCTGGTGCTGCTGTTCTTCGTGCACCGCGTCCGCGCGTGGCTCAGCCGCCGCAAGGTCCGCCGCGCGCTGGACGGGGTGACCGGCACCGCGCTGGTCGGGTTCGGCGCGGCGCTGGCCCTCGAATCCTCGTGAGTGGCGATCACGGTTAGAACCGGGATCAACACTCACGAGAACTCACAGCACGTCGTCCAGCCAGTCGTAGATCCGGCCGCTCGCGAGCCGCATCGCGCCGACGTGGCAGTGTGCGTCCGCGCCCTCCTCCGCGGTGAAGTTCAGCAGCTTCTTCGGGCCGCTGATCCGGTCGTACAGCTGCTGCGGCTGCCCGGTGAAGAACAGGTCCTCCGACGCGTCGCAGATCAGCGCCGGGCACGTGATGCGCTCGGCAACGCCGTCGTAGAGGTTGTACTCGAGGTACTTCGCCAGGAACTCGCGATCGGTCGCGCCGCCCATCACGTACCGGCCGTGGCCCAGCGCCCAGCGAACGGTCGGGCTCTGCTCCTTCGCGCCGGCTAGAAAGGCGTCCAGTTCAGGGTCCTCCGGTGCGTTCGCGCGCCGGACGATCTCGTCGCGGTCCCACGGGAGTTGCTGCACGAAAGCCGCACCGGCGTCGAAGAGCCCGTCCACGGCGACGACGGCCGACAGCCGCGGTTCGAACGCGGCGGCGCGCGGCGCGAGCATCCCGCCGAGGCTCCAGCCGATCAGGGCGACCTTCTCCGGGATCACGCCGGGGAGCGCGAGGGCGTAGTCGAGCACCTGGCCGACGACGTGCTCCCAGTCCGGGCGGAACAACATCCCGTCGCGGTGGACGGCGCTCGGCTGGCCGGGACCGTCGAAGGTCAGCACGTGGTAGCCGCGTTCCTGGCCCGCGGTCGCGCCCATGAAGTGCAGATCCTCGGCGCTGCCGTCGAAACCGTTGTGCGCCACCAGAAGCGGCTTCGGGCCGTCGCCGGGAGCGCGGTAGAAGTAGCCGCGCAAGACGTGACCGTCGTAGGGGATTTCGATCCGTTCGACGTGATCGAGCGTCGCTATCGCGTTCTGGAAGCACTCGACGTTGCGCTCGTAGGCGTAGTTGATCCGTGGGTCTTCCGGGTTGCCGTGCAAGAAAAACTCGGCACGGCGGTAGTACGTCGAGGCCCGCAGGTACGCGTCGCGTGCGCTGACCGGGTGCATGGTCGCGGCCTCGGCGTAAAGCCGCTCGGCGGTGGCGAGCCACGCGTCGTGCCAGCTGTCGTAGTCACCGGATTTGATGTTCGACGCGATCGCGACGATCTCGCCGAAATCCGCGCCCCCGTATGCGATCTCGCCGAACGCGAGCAAGGTCTCGAACCAGAATTGCGGGTCGTCTTCGAACAGCAGCGGCTTCATCGGATCTCTTCCTTCGCGAAAGTGCGGAAATCACGGGCGGGTCGTCCGACGACCCGCTCGACGGTGTCGGTGACGCGGTCCTCGGCGCCGCCGCGAATCGCCTCGTCCAGCAAGGCGAGCATTTCGGCGTACGACTCGGGGAGCCCGTCGCGGACCAGGAATTGCTGGTACTGCGAGGTGGAAACCGGCTCGTGCACGACCGGATGGCCGAGCCGTTTCCCGACGATCTCGGCGGCCTCGGCGTAGCTGAGCGCGCGCGGGCCGGTGATGAGGTGATCGGTGTTGTGCGGTTCCGGGTCGAGCAGCGCGCGGACGGCGACCGCGGCGATGTCGCCGGCGTCGACGAACGCCACCCGGGCGTCACCGGTGGCTGTCACGATCCGGCCCGCGCGGGCGCTGTCGCCGACCAGGTGCCCGGCGGTGAAGTTCTGCATGAACCACGACGGCCGCAGCACCGCCCAGCCCGGCTGACGGCGAACGAGGCCGGGCAGCCTGCCCACTACCGGGGTGTGCTCGTCCACCGCGGACGAACTGAGCAACACCACCCGCGCGTCCGGCGCGTGCTTGAGGAACTCTTCGACGAGCGACTGCGGATCGGCTCCGACGGGGGCGATCAGGTAGACCGCCGAGACCCCGTCCAGCGCCGGGCCATACGTCGCGGGCTCGTCCCAGTCGAACCGGATCTGGCCGGGTTCGACGGGATTCCGGGTCGCCGCGCGCGGCCGCACCCCGGCGGCTTCGAGCCCGCGCACGACGCGGCTTCCGGTGGTGCCGGTGGCGCCGAGCACGAGGACGTCAGACACCCGGCACCCCGAGAACGTCGATCACCGCGAGCGGGCTGAAGTAGTCGCGGTACCGGTGGATCTGGCCGTCCCGGACGGTCAGCACCACGACGTAGCCGAGGCGGTACGGCTTCTGCGTGGCGACCGCGATGCCGGCCAGTTCGAACTCCGCGATCGAGACCTCCGGATCGGTCGTCTGGTGCACGGTCTTGGCGGCGACCTCGCGGATGTCGAACAGGTTCGGGTAGTTGCGCAGGTACTCGGCCAGTGCGGCGCGGCCTTCGACCCGCCCGGGCTCACCGGGCGCGGCGAACGGGAACTCGAGCACTGCGTCCTCGGCGAACAACTGCACGAATCCGGCCATGTCGTGCTGGACCAGCAGGTCGAGCGCGTGATCGATGAGCTGCATCGAACCCCCTCCTCAGGAATGGACGAGACGGTACCGTCTCATCCACAACGTACACGGGACGGTACCGTCCCGTCCACACGCTATGCTGATCGCCATGACGACCCGCCGGACGCCGACCGGAGCTGCCGTGCTGCAGCCCGACGTCACCTACGCCATCACCGAAGCCGTGATCGACGAACTGGCCGACCACGGTTTCGGCAGGCTGTCGATGGAAGCGGTCGCGAAACGCGCGGGCGTCGGGAAGAGCGCGCTGTACCGGCGCTGGCCGTCGAAAGACGAAATGATCGGCGCGGTCATCGCGGAATTCAGCGTGGCGCGCGCGGTGGACCCGGACACCGGCAGCCTGCGCGGCGATATCCGGGCCTCGCTGGAAGCGCTCTGCGAATGGATCACGCATCCGCGGTTTTCGCGGATCTTCCCCGGGCTGATCGCGGAAGCCCGCCGGAACCCGGCCATGGCCGAATTCGCCCGCCTGACGATCGGCGGCCCTCGGCGGGCGGTCAACCGGGCGGTGTTCACGAGAGCGATCGAGCGCGGGGAGATCCCGGCGGACACGGATATCGAACTGGCGCTGGATATGGGCGCCGGAATCGTTTACTGGCGGCTGATCGTGCGCGGGGTTCCGGCGGAGGAGGGGTATTTGGACCAGGTGACGGATTTGGTGGTGCGGGCGTTGAGCGCGTAACCGGCTTTACAGCAGGGTTTTCAGTTCCAGCGACACTTCGACCGGAGTGGCGACCTGGAAAGTGCCCTGGTGCGCGCCGGTCGGGACGTACGAGCGGGTGGTCGCGTCGAGTCGGTAGCAGAAGACGGTAAGCCCGCCGACCTCGTCGGTGGTGTTCTCGACCCGCCAGAACTGCGGAATCCCGGCGGCCGCGTACTCAGCGGGTTTGTCGATCTGATCGACAGTGATCGATCCTGGCGACATCACCTCGACAACGAGGCGGCAGTGCTCCGGGCGCAGCACTGCGTCGGTGGGCAGATCTGCGTCGTAGACGACCAAGTCCGGACGCCGGTTCAGCAACGGGACATCGCGCAGCCGGAGGTCGACGTCGAACTCGACGGCGAGATCGCTGCCGCAGGCCGATTCGAGTTCGTAAGACAGCCTCCGAATGATTCTCTGATGCCTTCGCGACCGCATCGGCCGAGCACGGATTACCCCGTCGACGACCTCGACGTCGCGGCAGCTTTCTTCGTCCCGCTCCGCGTAGTCGCCTGCGGAGCACCCGTCGCTCAAGCCCGCTCCGGCTCCCCCGTCACCCGCTCGATCCGGGCGCCCAGCCGGTTCAGGTTCTCCACGAAATGCGGGTACCCGCGGTCGATGTGGAACACGTCCCACACCTCGGTCACGCCGTCCGCGCACAGTCCGGCCAGCACCAGACCGGCCCCGGCGCGGATGTCCGACGCCCACACCGGCGCGCTCGACAGCTTCTCCACGCCCCGGACCACCGCGTGGTGGCCGTCCGTGCGGGCGTCGCCGGACAGCCGGATCATCTCTTCGATGAACCGGAACCGGGCCTCGTACACGTTCTCGGTGATCATCGACGTGCCCTCGGACACCGCCGACAGCGCGACCGCGAACGGCTGCAGGTCGGTGGCGAAACCGGGGTACGGCAGCGTCACCCAGTCGACCGCCTTCGGGCGTTCCGGCTGGACGACGCGGAAGCCCTTGTCGTCGTAGGTGGTCACCTCCGCGCCGGCCAGGCGCAGTTTGTCCAGGACCAGGTCGAGGTGGTGCGGGTTCACGCCGCGCACGGTCAGGTCGCCGCGGGTCATCGCGGCGGCGAACGCCCAGGTCGCGCCGACGATGCGGTCGCCGATCACGCGGTGTTCGGTCGGGTGCAGCGCCTCGACGCCGTGGACGGTGAGCGTCGAGGTGCCCGCGCCCTCGATCTTCGCGCCCATCTCGGTCAGCATCGTGCAGATGTCGGCGATTTCCGGCTCGCGGGCGGCGTTGTCGATCACCGTCGTGCCCTCGGCCAGCACGGCCGCCATCAGGATGTTCTCGGTCGCGCCGACGCTCGGGAAGTCCAGCCAGATCTGGGTGCCCACCAGCGTCTCGGCCTTCGCGACGACGCAACCGTGCTCGATGGTGCTCGTCGCGCCGAGCTTGCGCAGCCCGTTCTGGTGCATGTCGAGGGGACGCTGGCCGATCGCGTCGCCGCCGGGCAGCGCGACGACCGCCTGCTTCAGCCTGCCGACCAGCGGGCCCAGCACGCACACCGAGGCGCGCAGCTTGCCCATCGCCGCCGAATCGGCGCGGTGCGACAGCTCCGCGGGCGTCGTGATGCGCGCCGTGTCGCCCTCGATCTCCACCTCGCAGCCGACGCTGCGCAGGACGTCGCCCATCAGCGGGACGTCCAGGATCTGCGGGCAGTTCGTGATGGTCGTGGTGCCTTCGGCCAGCAGTGCCGCGGCCATCAGTTTCAGCACGCTGTTCTTCGCGCCGACCACGTCGACCTCGCCGACCAGCCGGGCTCCGCCATGCACGTCGAAGTGCTCGCTCATGGCCGCCAATCATGCCCTCTCGCCCAGTTTTGCCCGAACCCGGGCCGGTAGAGTCGAACGTATGGTGGTTCGTATCAACCGGGTCTACACGAAGGTCGGCGACAGCGGCACGACCGCGCTCGGCGACGGTTCCCGGGTGCCCAAGACTTCGGCCCGGCTGTCCGCCTACGCCGACACCGACGAGGCCAATTCCGTGCTCGGCCTGGCGATCGCGCTCGGCGGGCTCACCGACGAGATCGCCGCCGTGCTGCGCCGGATCCAGAACGACCTCTTCGACGTCGGCGCGGACCTGTGCCTGCCGATCCAGGAAGACCCGCCGTACGAGCCGCTGCGCATCACCGAGGCGTACCTGGAGCGGCTCGAAGGCTGGTGCGACGAGTTCAACGAGCGGCTGCCGAAGCTCACGTCGTTCATCCTCCCGGGCGGCACCCCGGGCGCGGCGTTCCTGCACCAGGCGCGCACGGTCTCCCGCCGCGCGGAACGGTCCGCGTGGGCGCTGATGGAGGCCGAGCCGGACACGTCCAACCCGATCGCGGCCAAGTACCTGAACCGGCTCTCGGACCTGCTGTTCATCCTCGCCCGCCTGGCCAACCCCGAAGGCGACGTGCTGTGGCAGCCGGGCGGCTGATCGCGGCAGGCGCCTCCGTCCTGGCGACGGCAGGCCTCGCCGCGGGCGGCTGGGCCGTACGCAACCGCAAGACGTACGACTGGGCGCTTGCCCGCACCCGGCGAGCCGGATTCACCGAACACGACGTGGTGGTCAACGGCTCAAAACTGCACTACGCCCAAGGCCCGGCGGGCGACAAACCGCCGCTGCTGCTGATCCACGGCCAGGCCGTCGACTGGCAGAGCTACGCGCGCGTGCTGCCGGACCTGGCGCGGGACTTCACGGTCTACGCGGTCGACGTCCACGGGCACGGCCAGTCCGCGCGGACGCCGGAGAAGTACACGGCGACCGCCGTCGGCACCGATCTGGTGCGGTTCGTCGAGGAGGTCATCGGCACGCGGGTCGTCGTGTCCGGGCATTCGTCGGGCGGCCAATTGGCGGCCTGGCTCGCCGGGAACCGGCCGGACCTGGTGAGGGCAGTCGTGCTGGAGGACCCCCCGCTGTTCACCACCCTGCTGCCGCGGGCGGAGAAGACCTGGAACTGGGTCGACCTCGCCACGGCCTGCCACACGTACCTGCAGTCCGGCGAATCCGACTGGGGCGCCTACCTCTTCGCGCACCAGAAACTGTGGGACTTCTTCGGCGACGGCGCGGAACGCATCATCCGCTCCGGGCTCAAGCGGCGGAAGAAGCATCCGGAGCGGCCTATCACGGTGTTCTTCATGCCGCCGAGCTGGAACGACATGCAGCGCGCGATCGAGCACTACGACCCGCGGTTCGGGGACGCGTTCTACACCGGCGCCTGGGACGAGGGCTTCGACCACGAGGCGACGCTGCGCAAGATCGAAGCGCCGACGGTCCTGATCCACGCGAACTGGAAGTACGGCGAGGACGGCGTCCTTCAGGGCGCGATCGACGCGGAGGACGCGCAGCGGATCGCCTCGTTGATCGGCAACGTCGAGGTCGTGCGGGTGGACAGCGGACACAACGTGCACGGCGAGAAGCCAGCACGGTTCGCGGGAATCGTCCGCTCCGTGCTCTGACTACCGGGCCCAGTTAGCTTCCTGAGCAGCCCAGTAGCGCTCGTAATCGACGTCCCACGTCGAATCGCGGCCCGGCTCGACAGCCTGGGCCACCGTCAGCTCCTCGAGCCGCACCGGCTTAGGCAGGGTCTGCCACCGGCGCGCGCGGTCTTCCCGTTCTCGGGCGTCCATGTTCCCAGCGTAGCGCCGGTCAACCCGCTGCACGAGAAGCAAACGGCCCGCCATCGTGGAGACACGATGGCGGGCCGGCAAACTCACGAAGCCCGCGGCAGCCTTCGACCAGGCGGGGCCGATTCGAGCCACGACAGGAACCCGGTCAGCGCGCCCGGTCCCATCGCGATCTCGATCGCTTCCTGGTCCGAGGATTCGCACCGCAGCACCGTCGAGCCCTCAGGCACCGCGTACGCCTCCGAACCCGACGGGTCCCGCCGGTCGGCGATCTGCATGCTTTCCCGCTGGAACACGCGGTCCGGGCCGGTGCGCAGGCTCCACACGCGGTACCAGACGAACTTCTCGCCCTCGTACCGGCCGAGGCCGAGATGCCAGCTCGACCGCGGGCTGTCCGGACGCCACCGCAGCGCCACGCTGACGCCGCCGCCGCGGCGCATCCGGATCCACCGCTGGCCGTACCAGCCGACCACGACGACGAGCACGATCAGGAGCACTAGCACCACCACAGCGATCTGCACGGCCCGGCTCCTGCCCGTCTAGTCCGCTCAGACCGATTGTCCAGCCGCGCGGAGCTGGGCCGAGGCCCTCGTCCGCTCGGCCTCGTCGCCGGTGCTGAGGGCTGCCTTCGCGGCGGCCACGTCGATTTCGTCGGACAGTTCCGCGCTCTCCGCGAGCACGCTCACCCCGGTCGCGGTCACGGACAGGAACCCGCCGTGCACCGCCGCGGTCAGCACGTCGCCGTCCGTCGTGGTCACCTTCACCACGCCACCCTCGACGAGCTGGCCCAGCACCGGCTCGTGTCCGGGCATGATGCCGATCTCGCCCTCGGTGGTCTGCGCCACCACGAAGGCGGCGGTACCCGACCAGAGCCGGCGCTCGACGGCAACCAGCTCCACGGACATCTCAGCCACGTAGCACTCCTTCGCTCGGGGTGTCACCACCGAGTGTAATAGGTCTTGCTTCGGTTACGAGAACGGCGGGGGCCGATGTCCACAATGGACAGTGCCCCCGCCGGTCTCACGCACTCACTTGCCGGTGATCTCGTGGTACTTCTTCTCGAGGTCCTCGAGCCCGCCGATGCCCAGGAACGCCTGCTCCGGGTAGTGGTCGAAGTCGCCCTTGGTGATGCGGTCGAACGACTCGATCGTCTCGGCCAGCGGCACCGTGGAGCCCGGGATCTGCGTGAAGGCCTCGGCCACCAGCATGTTCTGGGACAGGAACCGCTCGATCCGGCGCGCCCGCTGCACGGTCAGCTTGTCCTCTTCGGAAAGCTCGTCCATGCCGAGGATCGCGATGATGTCCTGCAGCTCCTTGTACTTCTGCAGGATCCGGATGACCTCGGAGGCGACGCGGTAGTGGTCCTCGCCGACGATCGCCGGGTCGAGGATCGTCGACGTCGACGCCAGCGGGTCCACCGCCGGGAAGATGCCCTTCTGGAACACCGACCGGGAAAGCTCGGTGGTGGCGTCCAGGTGGGCGAACGTCGTCGCCGGGGCCGGGTCGGTGTAGTCGTCCGCGGGCACGTAGATCGCCTGCATCGAGGTGATCGAACGGCCTCGGGTCGAGGTGATCCGCTCCTGCAGCTGGCCCATCTCGTCCGCCAGCGTCGGCTGGTAGCCCACGGCCGAAGGCATGCGGCCCAGCAGGGTCGACACCTCGGAACCGGCCTGGGTGAACCGGAAGATGTTGTCGATGAACAGCAGCACGTCCTGGTTCTGGACGTCGCGGAAGTACTCCGCCATGGTCAGCGCGGACAGCGCGACGCGCATACGCGTGCCCGGCGGCTCGTCCATCTGGCCGAACACGAGGGCGGTGTCGTTGATGACGCCGTCCTCGGACATCTCCAGGAAGAGGTCGTTGCCCTCACGGGTGCGCTCGCCGACGCCGGCGAACACCGACGTACCGCCGAAGTTCCGGGCGACACGGGTGATCATTTCCTTGATCAGCACCGTCTTGCCCACGCCCGCGCCGCCGAACAGGCCGATCTTGCCGCCCTGCACGTACGGGGTCAGCAGGTCGACGACCTTCAGGCCGGTCTCCAGCATCTCCGTCTTGCCCTCGAGCTGGTCGAAGGGCGGCGGGTTGCGGTGGATGCCCCAGCGCTCGAGGTCCTCGCCGTAGCCGGGCTCGTCGAGGCACTCGCCGAGCGCGTTGTAGACATGGCCCTTGACCTTGTCGCCCACCGGGACGGTGATCGGGCCGCCGGTGTCGGTGACCTCCGCGCCGCGGACGAGGCCGTCCTGCGGCTGCAGCGAAATCGTGCGCACGAGGTTGTCGCCGAGGTGCGCGGCCACCTCGAGGGTCACCGTCTTGCGCAGCTGCTCGAACTCGATGTCGACCTTGAGCGCGTTGAACTGCTCGGGAACGGAACCGCGCGGGAACTCGACGTCGACGACCGGCCCGGTCACCGAGACGATGCGCCCCTTGGCGCGCGGGGCTTCAGTACTGGTCATCAGTCATCACTTCCTGCTGCGGTGAGCGCGTTCGCGCCACCGACGATTTCGGAGATCTCCTGGGTGATCTGCGCCTGCCGGGCCTGGTTCGCCTCCCGCGTCAGCGTGTTCACCAGTTCGTTCGCGTTGTCCGACGCGGCCTTCATCGCTGTGCGGCGGGCGGCCAGTTCGGACGCCGCGGACTCGAGCAGCGCGGAGTACAGCCGGGTGTTGATGTACTTCGGCAGCAGCGCGGAGAGCAGCTTGTCGGCGCTGGGCTCGAACTCGTAGCTCGGCAGCAGACCGGCAGGCTTCTCGTCCTCGCCGTCGGAGTACTCGACTTCCAGCGGCGCGACGCGCTTGGCGACCGGGCGCTGCGTCAGCATCGACACGAACTCGGTGTAGACGACGTGGATCTCGTCCACGCCCGTGATGCCGTCCGCGTTGCCGGAGGCGTCGTCGACACCCGCGTTGAAGGACTGCACCAGCGTCTCGGCCGCCGCGACCGCGTCCGGGTAGGCAGGCTGGTCGGAGAAGCCCGTCCAGCTGCCCGCCACCTTGCGGTTGCGGAACCGGTAGTAGTTCAGGCCCTTGCTGCCGGTGGTGTAGACGTCGACCTCCTTGCCTTCCTTCTTCAGGAGGGCAAGCAGCTCTTCGGTCGCCTTCAGCACATTGGAGTTGTAACCGCCGCACTGGCCCTTGTCACTGGTGACGACCAGGACGGCGGCGCGCTTCGGGTTCGGGCGCTCGACCAGGAGCGGGTGGTCGAGGTTGGCCGCCGCGCCGGCCAGCGCCGAGAGCACCTTGGTGATCTCGTCCGCGTACGGCCGGGAAGCGGCGACCTTCGCGCGCGCCTTGGTGATGCGCGCGGTGGCGATGAGTTCCATCGCCTTGGTGATCTTGCCGATCGACTTCGTCGCCTTGATGCGCGAGCGAAGCTCCCGGAGTTGTGCGGCCATGGGCTACCAGCTCACTTCTTCGGGGCGGGCTTGTTGACCTTGACGGTCTCCTGCCCGACCTTCTCGGCGGCCATCGCGTCGGCGTTCGACTCGAGCGGCTTGCCCTCGGAGGTGGTGAACTCCTTCTTGAACTCGTTCACCGCCGCGATCAGCGCGTCGCGGGTGTCGTCCTCGAACTTGCCGGTGTCGCGGATCGCGCCCAGCACCTCGGCGTGCTTGCGCTTCGCCGAGTCGAGGAACTCGAGGTTGAAGCGGCGCACGTCCTCGGTCGGGACCGAGTCGAAGTAGCCGTTCGTGCCCAGGTACACCGTGGCGACCTGCTCCTCGACCGGGACCGGCGAGTACTGCGGCTGCTTGAGCACCTCGTACAGCCGGGCGCCGCGCTCCAGCTGCGCCTTCGACGCGTCGTCCAGGTCCGAGGCGAAGGCGGCGAACGCCTCCAGCTCGCGGTACTGGGACAGGTCGATGCGCAGCGAGCCCGCGACGTTCTTCATCGCCTTGACCTGCGCGGCGCCACCCACGCGGGACACCGAGATGCCCACGTCGATGGCCGGGCGCTGACCGGCGTTGAAGAGGTCCGACTGGAAGAAGCACTGGCCGTCGGTGATCGAGATGACGTTCGTCGGGATGTAGGCCGACACGTCGTTGGCCTTGGTCTCGATGATCGGCAGCCCGGTCAGCGAGCCCGCGCCCAGCTCGTCCGAGAGCTTCGCGCACCGCTCGAGGAGACGGGAGTGCAAGTAGAAGACGTCGCCGGGGAACGCCTCGCGGCCCGGCGGGCGGCGCAGCAGCAGCGAGATCGCGCGGTAGGCGTCGGCCTGCTTGGTCAGGTCGTCGAACACGATCAGGACGTGCTTGCCCTCGTACATCCAGTGCTGGCCGATGGCCGAGCCGGTGTAGGGGGCGATCCACTTGAAGCCCGCCGAGTCCGAGGCCGGGGCCGCGACGATGGTGGTGTACTCCATCGCGCCCGCGTCCTCGAGCGCCGACTTCACCGAGGCGATCGTGGAGCCCTTCTGGCCGACCGCGACGTAGATGCAGCGAACCTGCTTCTTCGGGTCGCCGGTCTCCCAGTTGGCCTTCTGGTTGATGATCGTGTCCACCGCGACCGCGGTCTTGCCGGTCTTGCGGTCGCCGATGATCAGCTGGCGCTGGCCGCGGCCGATCGGGGTCATCGCGTCGATCGCGGTGATGCCCGTCTGCAGCGGCTCGGACACCGGCTGGCGCTCGACCACCGAGGCGGCCTTGAGCTCCAGCGCGCGGCGGCCGGTGGTCTCGATCTCGCCGAGGCCGTCGATGGCCTGGCCGAGCGGGTTGACGACCCGGCCGAGGTAGCCGTCGCCGACCGGCACCGAGAGGACCTGGCCGGTCCGCTTGACCTGCTGGCCTTCTTCGATGCTCTCGAAGTCGCCGAGGATCGCCGCGCCGATGGAGCGCGCGTCCAGGTTCAGCGCCACGCCAAGGACGCCGCCCGGGAACTCGAGCAGCTCGTTGGCCATGGCCGAGGGCAGCCCTTCGACGTGGGCGATGCCGTCACCGGCGTCGGCGACGACGCCGACCTCTTCCCGCTCCACCGAAGGGGCGTAACTCGAGACGTAATTCTCGATCGCGTGGGCGATCTCGTCCGAGGAGATCGTCAGCTCCGCCATTTCGTTCCCGCTCTCGCTTCTGTTCTGTCCAGTGTGCAAAGTCTGTTGTGCCGCTCAGGCCCGGCTCAGCGTGCGGCGCACCGCCGCCAGCTGCCCGGAGGTGCTGCCGTCGATGACCTCGTCCCCGACGCGGACGACGAGTCCGCCGCCGAGTGCCGGGTCGATCTCGACGTGCAGCGCGATCGGCCGCCCGTAGATGCCGTCGAGCTTGGTCCCGAGAAGGGCCCGCTGCTCGTCGGTGAGCGCGTTCGCCGAGGTCACGTACGCGACCGAGCGCTCGCGCCGCTCGGCGGCCAGCGCGACCAGCTTGTCGAGCCCGTTGCCGATGCCGCGCCCCTTGGCGCGTTGCACGGCCTGCTCGACCAGGGTCTCGACGACCGCGTCGACCTTGCCCGCGAACAGCCCGCGGACCAGGGTCCGCTTCGCGTCGGCGGGAGCGCTCAGGTCGGACAGCGCCGCCTCGAGTTCCGGGGCGCCCGCGACGATCCGCGCGACCTGGAACAGCTGAGACTCGACGGTTTCGATGTTCCCGGCCTTTTCGGCGGCGGTGAGCAGCGCCGAACGACCGATCGATTCGAGCCCGTCCACCAGCTCGCGGGGACTGGACCAGCGGCTGCCCGCCACGGTGTCGAGCACCTTCAGGGCCTGCTCGCTCAGCTTTCCGTCGAACAGGCGGCGGACCAGGCCCTGGCGGCTCTCCGGAGCGACCGAAGAATCGCCGACCGCGCGGCGCAGGCCGATTTCGCGGTCAAGGAGGTCGACGACCGAGAGCAGCTCGTCCCCGACCTTCGCGGGATCGGCGCCCGCTCCGGCCAGCACCTCGCCGAGCGAGCGCTCGGCGAGGTCGAGCGCTTCACGGCTCGCAGCATGCAGCGTCATCTCTGGTTACTTCCCCGCTCCGTTAGTGGCACCGGCGGTGTCCAGCTCCGCGAGGAACCGGTCGACGGTGCCGCGACGGCGCGCCTCGTCCTCGAGCGACTCGCCGACGATCCGGCCGGCCAGCTCGACCGCGTTGCGGCCCATTTCGGCCCGCAGCTCGGCGACGATCTGCGCCTTCTGCGCCTGCAGCTGGGCGTGGCCCTGCGCCACGATCCGCTGGGATTCGGCCTCGGCCTGCTCCCGCAGCTCCGCCTTGATCTGCTCGGCTTCGAGCCGGGCGTCGTCGCGGATCTTCGCGGCTTCGGAACGGGCGTCCGCCAGCTGCGCCTTGTACTCCGACAGCGCCTTCTCGGCCTCTGCCTGAGCCTTCTCGGCCTTCTCGATCCCGCCTTCGATCTTCTGCGCCCGTTCCTCGTACGCCTTCTCGAAACGAGGGACGACGTACTTCTTGAGGATGAACAGCAGGATCAGGAAGGCGACGATGCCGAGGATCAGCTCCGAGATGTCCGGAACGATCGGGCTTTCTGATGCGAGCACCATTTCGGTCTTCAGCACAACGTCTCCTTACGCGAGAGCGAACGACTCAGGCGGAGGCGATGAAGTAGATGACGATACCGATCAGGGCCAGCACCTCGGTGAGCACGAAGGTGGCGTAACCGATGCCCTGGAGCTTGCTCTGGGCCTCCGGCTGGCGCGCGGTGCCGTTGATCACCGCGGCGAAGATCAGGCCCACGCCGATGCCGGGGCCGATCGCGCCCAGGCCGTAGCCGATCGCGGCGAGGCCCTTGTTGATGCTGACGGCTTCGGCGGCCTGCTGGGCCAGAACGATGTTGCTCACGTGCGTTTCCCTTCACTTCGGTCCGCGCACTCACGCGGATCGGGGTCTGTGTGTGTTCTCAGTGCTCCGACGCCAGCGCGGCGCCGATGTACCCCGCGGACAGCAGGGCGAAGATGTACGCCTGAAGCACCTGGATGAAGGCCTCCAGGAACGTCAGGCCGATGGCGACGACCCACGCCACCAGCGACGCCGGCTTCAGCACGATGCTTGAGGTCTCGGTCAGCAGGAAGGTGCCGCCGAGGGTGAAGACCGCCAGGATCAGGTGACCCGCGAACATGGCGGAAAAAACACGGATGGCGAGCGTGAGCGGGTTGAGGAAGAACTTTTCCGCGAACTCGATCACCGCGAACAGCGGAAGCACCGGACCGGGGACCCCGGCGGGCGCGAGCTCCTTCTTGAAGTACCGGCCGAGGCCGTGCTTCTTGATCCCGGCGTAGTGGTACATCGGGTAGACCACGAGCACCGACAACGCGATCGGGAACCCGAACCGCGCCATGGTGGGGAACTGCAGGAACGGGATGACCCCGTAGAGGTTGTTCAGCAGGATGAAGGTGAACAACGCGAAGATGACCGGCACGAAGCGCTGGAAGTCTTTCGAGCCGATCTGCTCGCGGGCGATGTTGTTGCGCGCGAAGTCGTAGATGCCCTCGGCCACGAACTGGCCTTTGGTCGGAACGACCTTCAGCTTGCGCGTCGCCAGCAGGAAGTACCCCGCGATGATGATCACCGAGAGCACCACCAGGAGCATCGGCTTCGTGACGAAGCCGAACAACGGCGGCAGCTCAAAGCTTTCGGCGCCAGGGGGTACGAAGGTCGCACCCTCGGTCAGTACCAGCGCGGCCACTGGGCTCCTCCCGGTTCTCCCGGCCGGCGTTCACTCCGCCGGGGGAATCGTCACGATCTGGACTTAACGTACCCGATACGCATCGGGACGCCGGAGGCGGCGGTACCCACCGTGCGCGGAGCCAAACACCGGTCTGCGCTCGAGGGATGTCTCGCGTGAACACTGCCCTGCGGTCTACTTCGGACCAGCCGGTGAGAGAGGCGGAACCATCCGGTCGCCACACTGCTGATCGCGGTTCGTCGTCGGGAGTGCGCGGCCGAGGCCGCCACCCATGACGCGGACCATACCAGCAGGTCAATCACTGCCGTACAGGCGTACTCCTTACCAGCCGAACGGTCCAGGACCTAAGTCCCGGATCCGGCTGGGACCCTTGTCCCGAATCCGTCAATTCGAGGCGGGAATGATGGTCGGGATACGCGCTTTGCGGAATGTCGCGAACTCCACAGCGGCCGCCACGAGAATGGCGACGATCATCGTGATCCCGAGGGAAAGCGGGTGCAGCACGGTGACGCCCTTGAGCAGAGTGAGCGCGAGGAACAGGAGGATGACCTTCGCCGCGTAGCCGCCGAGAGCGATGAGCATCACCAGCGAGGGGTCCTGTCCGGCGGATACCTTCATCATGCCCAGCGTCGACAGCGAGGCGACCATCGCCAGCACGCCGCCGACCAGGGCGCCGAGGAAGCCGTGCAGTCCGTTGAGGACGGTGAAAAGCACAATGCAGACCAGGATGAACGGCGGAGTGAACAGCAGCGAGGCGCGCGTCATCGAGCGCGCGAGCTGGCGCACCGGAGCGGCGTGCGGGTTCTCCGCGGAGGACGCAGCTTTGGCCTGAGCCGTGGCCTGGGACGTCTCGGGCGTCGTCTCCGGCGTCTCGGTGTCGCTCACTGCAATCGCTCCTCGTTCGGTTCGACCCGCCAGTATAGACCGCCCGCGGGCTCAGACCCCGTGGCGGTGCCGGGAACGCAGTCGCGGCACGAGAGAAACGAGCACCGCGACCACCAGTGCGGCGGCAATCGCCCAGAACACGACCGGGCTGTCGAAAATCGTGATGGAGACCGCTCCGAAAGAGAGAATTCCGGCCCACAAATAGATCAGCAGCACCGCGCGCCGTTGCGAATGGCCGATTTCCAGCAGCCGGTGGTGCAGATGCATTTTGTCAGCGGCGAACGGGCTCTGCCCGCGCCGCGTGCGCCGGACGACGGCCATCACGAGGTCGAGCACCGGCACGAAAAGCACGGCCACGACGACCACCAGCGGGGACAGCAGGGCGAGCGCGTCCGAGGCGGAGAACCGGGTGTAGTTGACCCGTCCGCTCGCCGACGTGGTGGCCCCGGCGAGCATCAGCCCGATCATCATCGATCCGGAGTCGCCCATGAAAATTTTGGCCGGCTGGAAGTTGTACGGAAGGAAACCGAGACAGGCCCCGGCGAGCGCGGCGGCGATGAGCGCGGGCGGGTAGGCGCCGAAGTCGCCGCCCGCGTTGTCGAGCAGGCCGATCGAGAACGCGCAGGTAGCCGCCGCGGCGATGAAGCCGAGCCCGCCGGCCAGCCCGTCGAGGCCGTCGACGAAGTTCATCGCGTTGACCATCACCACGACCATCACGACGGTCAGCAGCGCGCCCTGGTTCTTGTCCAGCACCAGCACCGAGCCGATGGAATCGCCGTTGCCGCCCCACGGCACCCAGAACGACACCCACTGCACGCCGAAGATGACGAGGATCCCGGCGCACATGACCTGTCCGGCGAGCTTCGTCCACGCGTCGAGTTCGAACCGGTCGTCCAGGATGCCGATGAGCGAGATGACGCCCGCCGCGAGCAGCACGCCGACCGCGTCGTAGGAGACGTCGAAACCGTGGCTGAGCGCGGGAAGCTGGTGCGCGAGGCCCATCGCGGCGGCAATCCCGAGGTAGATGCCGACGCCGCCCATCCGCGGGATCGGCTTGACGTGCACGTCGCGCGCGCGGGGGTTGGCGATCGCGCCGATCCGGATGGCCACGCGCCGCACGACGCCGGTCAGCAGATAGGTCACCGCGGTCGCGGTCAGCGCGACGAGCAAGTACTCCCGGATCGGGAGAAGTCCTTGGACTACAGGCATGACCGCGTCACGCCCGCCGGGAGGTCGGAGTCACCGCGCCACGCTACCGCGCCCGCGTGCGGCCACGGTGAACGGCAGTCACTTCCGCGGCTCAGTCCAGCGTCTCCTCGGCGACGCCGATCACCTCGGCGATGGCGGCCTTCGTGACCGCGCCCTCGCGCAGCACCAGCGGCTTGTCGCCGGTCAGGTCCACGATGGACGAAGCTACTGTTTCCCCGCTCGACCCGCCGTCGAGGTACACCGACACCGAATCGCCGAGCTGCTCCTGCGCGTCTTCGACGGTCGAAGCGGGCGAACGCCCGGAGACGTTCGCGCTCGACACCGCCATCGGGCCGACGTCGCGCAGCAGCTCGAGCGCGACCGGATGCAGCGGCATCCGCAGCATCACCGTGCCGCGCGAGTTGCCGAGATTCCACTGCAGACTCGGCGCGTGCGGCAGCACGATCGACAGGTCGCCCGGCCAGAACGCCTCGATGAGCGCCCGCGCCTGCGGCGGAACGCCGAGCACCAGACCGTCCACAGTGGACCAGGAGCCGACGAGGACGCCGACCGGCATGTCCGGGCCGCGGTTCTTCGCCCGCAGCAACGCCTGGACGGCGCCGGAGTCGAACGCGTCCGCACCGATGCCGTACACCGTGTCCGTCGGCAGGACGACCAGCCGGCTCGACCGCACCGCGGCGGCCGCCGCGGACAGGCCTTCGGCTCGGGATTCGCGCTTGCCGCAGTCGTAGACCGCACTCATGCCGCGAAGCCTATCCCCCGCCACCCCGGGCAGGCGCTGCCGAGGTACGTGAGGGGAACCCCGAAGGAATCAGAGTCCAATGCCAGGAACTTAAGCGGAGTGGCCGCAGTCCCGCTCACCGTCCGCAAGAGACGCCACCACCGCCGAAATACCCGATTTATCCTCATATGCCCGTGTCTTGGGGTCGTGAGGGCCACCCTGAGGGAATCTGATTCCCTCAGGGTGGCCCGCACGGCCCGCACGTCCTGCGTCCCAGGCCAGGCGAGACCTTCGACCTGGGCGGACACGGCTCGAACGCACCTGCAGCGCCGCCTTAAGTTCCTGGCATGGGGAATCGGAGTCAATGCGGGTTCCCCTCACGGACAGTCAGCGGTCAGGCGCCGTAACTGGCCTGCTTCACCGCGAACACGTTGCGGTTTCCCGCGCCCTCCTGCAGCGACCACAGCAGATCCGCGTCCTTCGGGTCCTCCCAGTACGAAATGCTCTCCCCGCTGCTCACCCAGGAGTGCGTGGCCGGGCCTGCGGTCGGGGTCCAGTAGTAGAGCTGCTTCGCGGCGGACGAGTTGAACCACCAGCGGCCGTTGTGCGAGGCGACGCCGTTGAGGTTGTACCAGGGCAGCTTCAGCGCCTGGCTCGCCGTCGTGGAGGCGGCGAACGTCGTCGCGCCCGAGGCGAACGGGAAGCGCACCGCGCGCGGGGCGCGGTTCGGGTAGTCGGTGCAGTCGGCCTTGCAGGTGTACTCGGTCATCACGATCGACTTGCTGACCCGGTCCAGCGAGATGCTCGACCAGACCAGGTTCGTGCCGGACGTCGTGTGCGCGGCGACCGTGCCCACCTGCGGCAGCACGTAGCGGTAGTTGTGCGCGTAGTACTGGCCGCCGGACAGGCCGATCTGGTCCGCCGTGCCGCCCGAGTTGACCTCGAGGATCTTGCGCATGTCGAAGACCCGCATGCCGCCGCCGGTGTCGGCGACGTACAGATAGTCGCCGTACCAGGAGACGCCGCCGGCATGGATCGGGATGTCCTTGTAGTTCGGCGATGCGTTGGTGCCGGTCGGTTCGACGAGCAGGATCTTGCGGTACTTGTTCGGGTACGTCGCGTCCCAGTCGGCGAGCGTGATCCGGCTGCGGACCTGTTTGCCGCCGCATTTGTCGCGCGTGTACCAGCTGACCGCGACGAGCTGGTGCCCGTCGTAGTTGCCGCCGTTGTCGCCGCCGACCGCGTCGCGGCTGGTGGTGATGCCCTGCGGGTAGTTGGTGCAGTCGCTGTTGTCGCCGTCGTCGAACCGGAAGCCGCCGGTGAGCCCGGCCGGTTTGAAGGTGGACGGCAGCGCTTGGCGGTCGTGGTTCGCGTTGTCCATGACGGTGTGCACCGGCACGGTGTGCAGCTTCCCCGCGAGGCCGGAGTAGACCGCGTCGTACTTGTGGTAGTCCGAGGTCAGCGTGTATTCGCTGGCCGGGAGGGTGGTCGGTCCGGCGGCGGCGGACGCGCTGGTGGCGCTCGCGGTGAGCGCGCTGGCGGCGATGAGCGCCGCTCCGCAGCCGGCGGTGATGCGATGACGCAAGAACATGGACTCCCCCAGAAGTCTGATTGTTCGGCCGCCTCAAGGTAGGGGGTCGCTCGATTCAGGGCAACCCGGTCGAAAGGCGCCATCCGCCGTTCGGACGGATGGCGCCTTTCGTGGCTCAGAACCCGATCGCGGTACAGGCGGTCGTCGTGGTCTTCGCCGGGTCGGCGATCGACGTCGCGGTCAGCCGCACGCGAGCGGTGTGCGGTGCGCCCGCCGAGCGTTTCGCGTACGCCTGGATTTGCGTCGAGCCGCCGAACTTGGCGGTGGCCAACGCGTTCGGGAGCCGGACTTCCCAGCCGCGGGTGTCGGTCGACGCGGTCAGCCGGTAGGTGTCCTGGTCGTACGGGGCTGTCGCGCCGCGTGCCGAACCCTGGTTCGACAGGCGGAAGTCGCAGGTAGCGAGGCCACCGCGGGCGAACGCGGGCAGTGCGGGCCACAACCACGCGCCGCGCGCCTGCGGTCCGGAGCCGTCGAGCGACGCGACGGTGACCGTGTACGACAGCACGCCGCGGCTGTCGCGGTCGAGGTCGGTGACGAGGAACCGCAACCGGTTGGCCTCGTCGGTGTACTCGTAACCGCTGGACGCGCCGGTGCCCGCCTTGAACGTGGCGTCGTTGAGCTGCCGGTAGTCGCCGACGGTGATCTTGACCGGGGTGCCGTCCGGGCGGACGTAATCGGTCAGGCCGATGTCCTGCGGGTTCGCGTCCACGATCCATTCGAACGGCGCGGCGTCGCGGCTCTTGGTCTTGGCCAGCAGGACACCGGAGTCCGGGGCGAACGAGTCCGAACCCATCCGGTCGACGACCTCCACGCTGTAGTGGTCATATCCGCCGCCGTCGCACTTCGGGTCCTTCGCGGGATCGCACTTGGGCGAACGGTCCCCGCCGGTGAGCGCGATCGTGATGCCCGCGTACGCGCCTTGCTCCGGCACCGCCTCCCGGGCGGTCACGCGGGCGGTGACCGGACCGGTCGTGGCGAGCTGGTTCCGGTCGAGGTTCAGGACGGACTTCGGATCGACGATGCCGAGCTTGAGTTTGTTGCGCAGCATGTGGTGCGCGCCCATCGAACCGCCTTCGGTCGCCGGGATCTGCCAGCGCGTGTGCGGGCCGCCGGGACCGTTGAAACTGCCGCGCGACAACATTTCCCACGGTCCGGTGTAGGACCGGCGGGGCGGATCGCCGAACGGGTTGTTGTAGTTGTCGCCGATGCCGAGGATGTGGCTGAACTCGTGCGCGAACACGCCCTGGCCGGAGCTTTCCGCCTGCGTCGAGGACCCGTTGGCCGCGTTGGGCCAGATGGTCGACGCCGACGCCCACGACGTCCACGGCACGTACCGCGTGTGCGCCCAGTTCTGGTCGCCCGGTTTGCTGCCCGGCGGGCCGAATTCGGCGGACACGTTCTCCTTCGAGCCGAATTTCATCTCGCCGAATTCCTGCCACGTCGAGCTTTCGTCCTGGCCCGCGGAAAGGAAGAAGACGAAGTCGAACTGGTCGGCGACCGGACCGACGTCGGCGCGCCACGCGTCGCCCGCGTCCTTGCGCAGGTCCCGGGTGCAGTCGGCGTCCGCCGGACAGTCCTGCGGCTGCATTTCCATGCCGTACTCGAAGGATTTGCCCGGCATCCGGTAGGGGCCGAACGCGGTGAGGTCGACGCCGAACCGGCCGCCGGAGTCCTCCATCCAGTACTCGTTGATGGTGTGGCCGTGGTTGAGGGTTTCGGGTTTGTTGAGGAAATCCTGGTAATGCTGCGCGACTTTCTCGCGCGGCAGATTGCTGGCCGACGGAGACGGATTGCCGAAGACGGTCGAATGCGGCGGCTTCGTGACGACGAAATCGGCATCCGGGTAGTCGGCGAGCACGACGGCGCCCTTGAACTTGCGCACGGTCGGCTTGAGCGACGGGTCGGCCCAGTTGGTGCCCGGGACGTGGCGGTAGTCCTGCCAGGTCATGCTCGCCTGGTCGGCCCAGTGCGCGGAGTCCAGCGGCGCGGGCCAGCCCTGCGCGATCGGATCAGCCGCGGCGGTCCCGGCGAGCAACGCGGGAGCCAGCGCCGCGACCGCCACGACGACAGCGACCCGGCCGCGCCTCGTGCGAGTGCGGTGATTCCGGCGGGGTAAGGGGGATCTCATCGTCGCTCCTCACTTCTCCGCCGGTCCGCCCGGCGGTCCCGAGGCCCGACGCTAACGGTGATCGTTAGGCGAGCGAACGAAATCCACCCCGCTGCCGCACGACGAAAGTCGGGCAGGAGCAGGGCAAAGGTGCGAATGGCCCAGTGCGGGGGCCGGGCAGCGCCGCGGGAAGTACGTGAGGGCCACCCTCATTGACTCTGATTCCCTCAGGGTTCCCCTCACGCACGCCAGCGGTACGTGAGGGGCTCCTTCACGGACTTGGATTCCCTCAAGGAGTCCTTCACGGACGTTGGGCGAAGCGGGGCTCAGCCGAGTCGGCGGGCGGTGACGAATCGTGCGCGGCCGCTGTAGTCGGGGTGGTCTTCGACGCCGGTCAGCACCCGGCGCGCCCGAACCAGCGCGGGCACTGCCGAACCGTGGGTGTCGTCGTGTTCGATCGCCAGTCCGCCGCCCGGGCGCAGCAGTCGCGCGCCGGCCGCGATCGCGTGCCGGATCACTGCCAGCCCGCTTTCCTCCGCGAAGACCGCGCGGGCCGGGTCGTGTTCGCCTACCTCCGGCGGGACCGGGGTGCCCTCCGGGACGTACGGCGGGTTGCAGAGCACCAGGTCCACGAGACCGTCGAGTTCGGCGAACATCGTCGGGTCCGCGATGTCGCCGGAGTAGAGCCGGATCGGGGTGTTGCCCGCCGCGGTGTGCACGTCGGCGTTGTGCCGGGCCCAGGCGAGCGCCTGCGGGTCGACGTCGACCGCGTAGACCACCGCGTCCGGGCGTTCGTGCGCGAGCGCCAGCGCCAGCGCGCCGGACCCGGTGCACAGGTCGACCACCACCGGGTATTCGCGGCCCTGGAGGAACTTCACGCCCCATTCGAGGAGCAATTCAGTTTCCGGGCGCGGGACGAACACGCCCGCGCCGACGTTGACCGTGATGTTGCCGAGCGCGGCCCAGCCGGTGAGGTACTGCAGCGGGATCCGCTTGGCGCGCTGCGCGACGAGCTGGCCGATCGCGTCGATCACCGGCGGGTCGACCAGCGGCACCATCGGCAGCCTGCCCCGTTCGACGCCGAGCACGTGCGCGGCGATGAGATCCGCGTCCGACCGCGGCGATTCCACGCCCGCCTCGGTGAGGATCCGGGTGGCCTCCATGATGGCCAGGCGCAGCGGCTGCCGATTCACTGGTCGTCCTTCACTCGTCGAAACTGCCCCCGGAGGGGGTGCTGCCCAGCGTATCGACCCCCGGCCGCGCGGGGGTCACGCCTGGCCGAGATATCCGGACAGGACTTCGCGTCGCTGGGCGAGATCCCCGATCCGGCGGTCCACCTCGGCCAGTTCCCCGCGCAGCCTGCGCACCAGTTCCGGGCACAGGTCGAGGTGCGCGGCGGGTCCGCTCGCGCAGTCGAGCATCCCGGCGATCATCTCCGTGGTCAGGCCCGCGGCCAGCAGTTTCCGGATCTGGCACACCCGGACGACGGCCTCCTCGTCGTACACCCGGTACCCGCTCGTGTTGCGCTCCGAGGCCAGCAGGCCCTGCTCGCCGTAGTACCGCAGCAGCCGCGGCGCGACGCCGGTGCGCTGCGCGAGTTCGCCGATCAGCATCCGATTTTCTCCTGCTTCTGGCCTTCACACTGGTGTCAATCCTTAACGTCGCGAACATGACAGAACATTTCGCGCCCTTCGTCGCCGGACAGGGCCCCGGCCTGCTGCTCGCCCACGGCGCGGGCGGCGGCGTGACCGCCAATTTCGGTCCGCTGCTGGACGATCTCGCCCGCACGCACACCGTGGTCGGGGCCGATTACCCGGTCGCGGGCGGCACACTCGACGAACTCGCCGACGGACTGGTCGCGACCGCCGTCGACGCCGGGGTCGAGAAGTTCGCCGTGCTCGGCTACTCGCTCGGCACGGCCGTCGCGGTCCGCGTGGCGACCCGGCATCCCGAGCGCGTGACCGGCCTCATCCTCACCGCGGGCTTCGCCCGGCCGGACGCGCGGATGGAACTGGCGCTGGATGTGTGGGCAGAGCTGCTGAAAGGCGACCGCACTCTGCTCGCCAAGTACTTGATGCTGACCGCGGTCAGCGAGCCGTTCCTCGCCGCGCTGACGCCGGAGCAGGTCGCCGAGGCGGTCGCCGGGTTGGCCGCGTCGGTGCCCGCGGGGACGGCGAAGCAGGTCGAGCTGGTCCGGAAGGTCGACACCCGGGCGGAATTGGCGTCGATCGCGGTCCCGACGCTGGTGATCGCCACGACGCTGGACTCCCTCGTGCCGCCAAAGCACTCGCAGGAGTTGGCCGCCGGAATTCCCGGCGCGGAGCTGGTCGAAATCGCATCCGGGCACGGCATCGGCGAGGAAGCGCCGGAAGCCTGGCTCACCGCGATCCGGAAGGTGCTGCGATGAGCCGCCAGGTGGTCCTGCCGAACGAGTCCCCCGACCTGACCCCGCGCCGCCTCGCCGATCTCGCCCGGCTGGCTGAGGAGCTGGGGTACGAATCCGTGTGGCTGCCGGACCACGTGCTGCCGCCCGAGCCGTTCGGCGAGGTCTTCGGCGGCGTGTACGAACCGCTGGCGACGCTCGCCTATCTGGCCGCGGCGACCGAACGCGTGCAGCTGGGCACGTCCGTGGTGATCGTGCCGCTGCGCGAACCGCACCTGCTGGCCAAACAGGCCGCGACGATCGACCGGCTGTCCGGGCACCGGCTGGTGCTGGGCGTCGGCGCGGGGTGGAACGAGCCGGAGTTCGCGGAGATCGGCGCGGATTTCCCCCGCCGCGGCGCGACGCTGGACGAGACGCTTTCGTTGCTGGATCAGCTGTTCACCACCGGACGAGGCCGATCCGGCGGGTATTTCGAACCACGGCCGGAGGGCCGGATCCCGATTCTGGTCGGCGGGAATTCGACGGTCGCGCTGCGCCGAGCTGTCCGGGCCGGAGACCAATGGCTCAGCGCGGGCCTCTCACCGGAGGTTTTCGCGGAGCGGGTCGCGAAGCTGTCCCAGCTCGACCCGGAGCGGCGCGTGCGGCGGATCGCCAGGCAGCAGTACGACGAAGAAACTGCCGTCGAGACCTACCGTGCGTACCGGGACGCCGGGGCGGACGCGGTGGCCGTGCATTTCGGGGATGACAAGGGATACGAGGAACGGATGACGGCGTTCGCCGCGGCGACCTCGTGAGTGCCTGACCCAAGGAAAACCGCGGCCGCCGATTCCATTGTGGACGGACAGCGCGCCGCTCGGATTGCTTGGCCTGGCACCGATTTCGGTGCTGGTCAGCCCGACTGAGCGGCGAGCCGTTCCTCCCGGTCGGCCGAGGCCAGCGCGTCCAGCACCCCGTCCAGTTCGCCGTCGAGGACCTGGTCCAGGTTGTACGCCTTGTAGTTCACCCGGTGGTCCGAGATCCGGTTCTCCGGGAAGTTGTACGTCCGCACCCGCTCCGAACGGTCCACCGTCCGGACCTGCGAACGGCGCGCGTCCGACGCCTTCGCCGCGGCCTCTTCCTCGGCGACCTGCTGCAGCCGGGCCTGCAGCACCTGCAGCGCCCGCGCGCGGTTCTGGATCTGCGACTTCTCGTTCTGGCACGACACGACGATCCCGGTCGGCAGGTGGGTGATCCGCACCGCCGAGTCGGTGGTGTTGACGCTCTGCCCGCCGGGGCCCGACGAGCGGAACACGTCGATGCGCAGGTCGTTCGGGTCGATTTCGACCTCGACCTCTTCCGGTTCCGGATAAATCAGCACGCCGGACGCGGACGTGTGGATGCGGCCCTGCGATTCCGTCGCGGGCACGCGCTGCACCCGGTGCACGCCGCCCTCGAACTTCAGCCTCGCCCAGACGCCTTCGACGTCCGCGGTCTTGCTCTTGAGCGACAGCGTGACGTCCTTGTAGCCGCCCAGGTCCGACTCCGTCGAGTCGAGCACCTCGGCCTTCCAGTTGTGCCGCTCGGCGTAGCGCAGGTACATCCGCAGCAGGTCGCCGGCGAACAGCGCGGATTCCTCGCCGCCCTCGCCGGACTTGATCTCCATGACGACGTCGGAGCCGTCGTACGGGTCGCGCGGCAGCAGCAGTTCGGTGAGTTTCGCTTCGAGCTGCGGGATTTTCGCCGACAGCTCCTCGGCCTCGGCGGCGAACGCCGCGTCCTCGGTCGCCAGCTCCTTCGCCGCGGACAGGTCGTCGCGGGTCTGGTCCAGCTCGCGCACCGCACGCACGACCGGGCTCAGCTCGGCGTAGCGGCGGCCCAGTTTGCGGGCCCTGGCCTGGTCGGCATGCACCGCGGGGTCGGCGAGCTGCTGTTCCAGCTGTGCGTGCTCGTCGAGCAGCCCCTTGAGCGAACTCGAATCCACTTCGCCGTCTCCCTCTCGCGAACAGGCCCGGACAGAACAACGGCGCCCACCCGGGCGTGCGGGTGGGCGCCGTTGGACAAGCTACTTGGCGTCGGTCTTCTGCTGACGCTTGCCGTAGCGCTTCTCGAACCGGGCAACCCGGCCACCGGTGTCCATGATCTTCTGCTTGCCGGTGTAGAAGGGGTGGCAGTTCGAGCAGATCTCGACGTGGATCTGACCCGACTCCTTCGTGCTGCGGGTGACGAAGGTGTTCCCGCAGTTGCACGTGACGGTCGTGGTCACGTATTCGGGGTGAATACCGCTCTTCATGGTGTCCTCTCTCGTTGGCCCCGGGTCCCCAGTACGGGGTGAACCGGTGCCGGACTTCAGCGGGTCATTCTGCCAGACGTGCCGACAAGGGCTTCAACACACCCCGGTGACCAGGTATTCCGCCGCCGGTCGCGACCGTGGGTAGTGAAGGACATTCGCATTGTACGGATTTTGTACCCGCTGGCGTGAAGCTGGCCGAGTTCGTGAATCGCTCACTTTCTGGAGGTCCGGACATGCGCACGACCGACCTGCTCACCCGGCTCGCGAAGCCGGCCGCGGCGCTCGCCCTCGCCGCTTCCGCCGCGGTCTTCGCGCCTGCCGCGAATGCTTCCGGCGGCATCACCGCGGCGGACGTGAACCCCGCCGCCGGAACGTTCTCGGAGCTTTCCGAGGCGAACCTGACCGGGGCGGGCGACGGCACCCCGGCCGGTGCGGTCGCCTGGTACAAGGCGCACGCCGGAAGCACCGGGTGGGAGCACTACTGCGAGAAGGCCGCGGAGAATTCGTACGGCGTCACCGGGGTGTGGGCGTCGGCCAACGCACATTGGAACGGCGCCAGCCCGAAGCACACCAGCGGCAAACCGCCCGCCGGTTCGTTCGTGTACTGGAACATCAGCGCCTACGGCCACGTCGGCATCGCGGACGGCAACGGCGGTTTCTACGCCACCAGCGTCGGCGGCAAGATCGGCCACGGCAGCTCCACGAGCTACTTCAACAACTACCGCGGCTGGACCCCGGCCGCCGTCCCCCGCCACTGAGCTTTCGCCCCGCGCCACCTCCCCGGTGCGGGGAGAAGGACCGCTGGAAAAAGGAACCGGCCCGCCCCCGAGGTGATGGGGGCGGGCCGGTTCGCGTCGAGGCGAGACTCAGTCGTCGTCTCCGCCGCCGAGGGCGGTCTTCGAGACCTGCATCAGGAATTCGATGTTGGTCTTCGTCTTGCGCAGCCGCGAGATCAGCAGGTCGATGGCCTGCTGCGAGTCCAGCGCGTGCAGCACGCGGTGCAGCTTGTGCGTGACGGCCAGCTCGTCCGGCGAGAGCAGCAGCTCTTCCTTGCGGGTGCCGGACGGGTTGACGTCCACCGCCGGGAACACGCGGCGCTCGGAGATCTTGCGGTCGAGCTTGAGCTCCGCGTTGCCGGTGCCCTTGAACTCCTCAAAGATCACCGTGTCCATCGTGGACCCGGTCTCCACCATCGCGGTCGCGAAGATGGTGAGCGAGCCGCCGTTCTCGATGTTGCGCGCGGCGCCGAGGAAACGCTTCGGCGGGTACAGCGCGGTCGAGTCGACACCACCGGACAGGATCCGGCCGGACGCGGGCGCGGCCAGGTTGTAGGCGCGGCCGAGACGGGTGATCGAGTCGAGCAGGACGACCACGTCGTGGCCCATTTCGACCAGGCGCTTGGCCCGTTCGATGGACAGCTCGGCGACCGAGGTGTGGTCGGACGGCGGGCGGTCGAAGGTGGAGGCGATGACCTCGCCCTTCACCGACCGCTGCATGTCGGTGACCTCTTCCGGACGCTCGTCGACCAGCACGACCATGAGGTGGGCCTCAGGGTTGTTCGTCGTGATCGCGTTCGCGATGTCCTGCATGATCGTGGTCTTGCCGGCCTTCGGCGGGGACACGATCAGCGCGCGCTGGCCCTTGCCGACCGGCATGATCAGGTCGATCACGCGGGTCGTGAGCTTGTGCGGCTCGGTCTCGAGGCGCAGCCGCTCGTTCGGGTACAGCGGGGTCAGCTTGGTGAAGTCGGGACGGCGCTTGGCCTCGTCCGGCTCCAGGCCGTTGATCGAGTCGACGCGCACCAGCGGGTTGAACTTCTGCCGCTGCTGCTCGCCCTCGCGCGGCTGGCGCACGACACCGGTGATCGCGTCGCCGCGGCGCAGGCCGAACTTGCGGACCAGCGACAGCGACACGTACACGTCGTTCGGCCCGGCCAGGTAGCCCGAGGTGCGCACGAACGCGTAGTTGTCGAGCACGTCCAGGATGCCGGCGACCGGCAGCAGGACGTCGTCCTCGCGGATCTCGGTGTCCGGAGCGCCGCCCTCGCGCTGGCCGCCCCCGCTGCCCCGGCGGCGACGGTCGCGGAAGCGGCGCCCGCGGCGGCCGCCTTCCTCGTCGTCGTCCTGCGGGCCGTTGTTCCGGTTGTCGCGGTTGTCCTGCTGGTTCCGCTGCCGGTTGTCCTGGCGGTCCTGACGGTTGTCCTGGCCGCCGCGGTTGTCCCGGTTGCCGTCGCGGTTGTCGCGGTTGTCGCGGCCGTTGTCCCGGTTGTCGCGGTTGTCGCGGTTGTTGTCGCGGTTGCCGCCCTGGCGGTCGCCGCGCTGGTCGCGCTGGCCGTCGCCCCGGTTCGCGCCGCCGCGGCGGCGGCGGTTGCGGCCGCCTTCCTCGGACTGGCCGTCGGACTGGCCCTCGGAACGGTCGTGGCGCTCCGGGCGCTCCTGCGCGGCGGGCTTGCCGTCCTGCGCGGTCTCCGCCTTCGGGGCCTCGGCCTTGGGAGCCTCCGCCTGGACCGGCTCCGCCTTGGGCGCCTCGGTCTTGGCAGCCGCGTCCGCCTTCGGCGCGTCGGCCTTGGCCCGGCGGGCGGGCTTCTCGGCCTTCTCCGCCTTGGCAGGCTCGCCGACGCCTTCGAGCGGCAGCGTGTCGGCCGCGGCGGTGCGCTTCTTGCTCTTGCCCTGGCGCTCGCGGATCGCGGCGATCAGGTCCCCCTTGCGCATGCCGGTGGTCTCGCCCACACCCAGTTCGCCCGCCAGCTGGCGGAGCTCGGCGATGACCATTCCGGACAGGCCCCCGGTGCGGCGCTTCGGAGCGGCCGCGGCCCCATTGGTCTCAGCGGCCGCGGCGGGGGTCTCCACGTCGCCGCTCAACAGATCGGTGTTGCTCACACATGTCCTTCCTGACCGATCCACGTTCCAGGTGGATCAGCGGACTGCCGCCGGTAGCGAGACGGCTTCTGCCTCCGATGCGGACGGCTCGCGCCCAGCCGTGCGAGACACAGCGAAGCGCCGCCAGCACAGGGTGTTTGCCCCCTCCGGACGGAGAAAGCGGAATTCGGCACCGCCGGAACCGGAAACCCGCCTGCGTCCCTCCGCCTCCCGCGTGCCGGGCGGTGCGGAATCGGCGGATCGACGAAGGATGCGGACCGGAGCCGCCGCTAGGGGCGAACAGGCCCGGCATCGGGTGCGGAAACGCACGGTGATCGAACGCCCCCGAGGGTAGACCGCGCCCTGTCCGGGTGCAACAACCACCCCCCGCGTGGCGCACGCTGCCGTCCAGCCTGTGACCAGGTCGTCACCTGGCCACAACCTGCACGCCATCGCGGTCCACGGGCAATTCGGCGACGTCGAAGCCCGTAACGTCCACGCCCGCCGGGAGTATTCCCGTGAGCGTGAGAGCGAGCACAGTGGGGCCGGCGCCGGAAATGGTCGCGGGAACGCCTTGGGCACGCAGCGTGCGCACCAATTCCGTGCTCGCCGGGTACGCCTCGGCGCGGTAATCCTGGTGCAGCCGGTCCTCGGTGGCGGCCAGCAGCAGTTCGGGCCGCTCGGTGACAGCCAGCACCGCGAGCGCCGCCCGTCCCGCGCTGTGCGCCGCGTCGGCGTGCGGCACCTGCGCCGGCAGCAGCCCGCGCGTCGTGTTGGTGGACGACTTCTCCCCCGGCACCGCGACTACCGGCCGGATCGCCGCGTTCGGCTCCACGCGTTCGGCACGGAACCGGCCGTCCTCCGCCCACGCCACCACGAGCCCGCCGAACAGGCTCGCCGCCGCGTTGTCCGCGTGGCCCTCGAACTCGGCCGCGAGCTGGAGCGCGTCGGCGTCGAGCGGACGCTCCGCCAGCGCGTAGCCCAGCGCCACGCCGGTCACCACCGCGGCGGCCGACGACCCGAGGCCGCGCGCGTGCGGAATGCTGTTGTGGCAACGGAGATGCAGGCCGGGCGGCCGCACGTCGAGGTGCTCGCAGGCTCGCCGCAGCGCGCGGACCACCAGGTGGGATTCGTCGGTCGGCACGTCCTCGACGCCGCCCGCTCCCGCGTCGAGCACCTCGATCTTCAAGCCGCCCTCGGTGACCTGCAGGTCGACCACGTCGTAGCGGGCGAGCGCGAGGCCGAGCGCGTCGAATCCCGGGCCGAGGTTCGCCGTCGACGCCGGGACCGTCGCGCGGAACGCGGGCAGCGCCGTCATCGCAGGTCCAGCGCCGCCGCGACGGCCGTCGGGTCGACCGCGAGCGGTTCCACCTCGACGTTGCCCTCCAACGCCGTCGCCGGGTCCTTCAGGCCGTGCCCGGTGACCGTGCAGACCACCTTCGAGCCCTTCGGCAGCCGTCCGTCCGCCGCGGTGGCCAGCAGGCCCGCCACGCTCGTCGCGGACGCCGGCTCCACGAAAACGCCCTCGCGACGGGCCAGCAGCCGGTACGCCTCAAGGATCTTCTCGTCGGTGATCGCGTCGAACAGCCCGTTCGATTCGGCGCGCGCGTGCACCGCGCCGTCCCACGAAGCCGGGCTGCCGATGCGGATCGCGGTCGCGATGGTGTCCGGGTCGGCGACCGGTTCGCCATGTACCAGCGGCGCGGCGCCGGCGGCCTGGAAACCGAACATCCGCGGGGTGTTCTTGACCACACCGTCCGCCGCGTACTCCGAATAGCCCTTCCAGTACGCGGTGATGTTGCCCGCGTTGCCGACCGGGAGGCAGTGCACGTCCGGGGCCTCGCCGAGCACGTCGCAGATCTCGAACGCGGCGGTCTTCTGCCCGGCGATGCGCACCGGGTTGACCGAGTTGACCAGCGTGACCGGATAGTCCGCCGCGGTCTTGCGGGCGAGTTCGAGGCAGTCGTCGAAGTTGCCGTCGACCTGGAGGATCCGCGCGCCGTGCAGCACCGCCTGGGCGAGCTTGCCCATCGCGATCTTGCCTTGCGGCACCAGCACCGCACAGGTGAGCCCGGCCCGCGCGGCGTACGCGGCGGCCGACGCGGAGGTGTTGCCGGTGGACGCGCAGATCACCGCTTTGAGGCCGCTCGCCAGCGCGTGCGTGATCGCCACGGTCATCCCGCGGTCCTTGAACGAGCCGGTCGGGTTCGCGCCCTCGACCTTCAGGTACACCTCGGCGCCGGTCAGCTCCGACAGGTGCGCGGCGGGCAGCAGCGGCGTGTTTCCTTCGCCGAGCGTGACCACGCGCGCTCCGTCCGGGACCGGAATCCGGTCGCGATACGCCTCAATGATTCCCGGCCAACCACTCATGCTGCCGCCTCGATTCGGAGTTTCACCATGCTCATCGGGGAGGCGGAAGCATGAATATCCATGATTCGCTTGCAAGCTGCGCTCATGCGTCTTCGCCTTCCACCCGCATCACGCTGACAACCTCGTGCACCACATCGAGTTTCGCGATTTCGTCCACAGTGGACTGCAAAGCCGCGTCGGGTGCGAGATGAGTGACCACGACGAGGCTCGCCGTGTCGTTCGCGTCGCGCTGGCGCACCGCGGCGATGCTCACGCCGTGCGCGGCGAACGCTTGCGCCACCTGGGCGAGCACGCCCGCGCGGTCCGCGACGTCGAGGCTCACGTGGTAGCGCGTCGGCGTCTGGCCCATCGGCCGCACCGGCAGCGCGGCGTGCGCCGATTCGCGCGGGCCGCGGCCGCCGTGCACCTGGTTGCGTGCTACGGCGACGAGGTCGCCGAGCACCGCGCTGGCGGTCGGTGCGCCGCCGGCGCCCTGGCCGTAGAACATCAGCTCGCCGGCCGCGTCCGCCTCGACGTAGACCGCGTTGAACGCGCCGCCGACGCCGGCCAGCTGGTGGCTGCGCGGAATCATCACCGGATGCACGCGGGCGGACACCGATTCCGTGCCGTCGTCCGCGGTCACGCGTTCGCAGATCGCCAGCAGCTTCACCGTGCGGCCGAGCGTGCGCGCCGCGGCCAGATCGGAGGCCGTGACGTCCGCGATGCCTTCGCGGTGCACGTCTTTCGCGGTGACCCGGGAGTGGAACGCCAGCGAGGCAAGGATCGCGGCCTTCGACGCGGCGTCGTAGCCGTCGACGTCCGCCGTCGGGTCCGCTTCCGCGTAGCCGAGCCGGCTCGCCTCGTCGAGCGTTTCGGCGTAGCCCGCGCCGGTGGCGTCCATCGCGGAGAGGATGTAGTTGGTGGTGCCGTTGACAATCCCCATCACGCGGGTGATCCGGTCGCCTGCCAGCGATTCGCGCAGCGGGCGCAGCAGCGGGATCGCCCCGGCGACGGCGGCCTCGAAGTAGAGGTCCGCACCGCTGGCGTCGGCCGCCTCGAACAGCTCGGCCGAACACTCGGCGAGCAGCGCCTTGTTGGCGGTGACCACGGATTTGCCCGCGTTCAGCGCGGTGAGCAGCCAGCTGCGCACCGGGTCGATCCCGCCGACCAGCTCGACCACGACGTCGACGTCGTCGCGGGCCACGAGCGCCGCGGCGTCGTCAGTGAGCAGTTCGGCGGGCAGTTCCGGGTGCTTGTCCGGACGCCGCACCGCGATGCCGACCAGTTCCACCGGCGCGCCCGCGCGGGCCGCCAGCTCGCCGGCCTGTTCAGTGAGCAGCCGGGCGACCTCGCTGCCGACCGTGCCGCAGCCGAGCATCGCTACCCGGATGGGTGACCGATCCGTGGGAGACAGGCCTTTCGGAGACACAGTGGACACTTCTCAAACCTCCAGGCGCAGCATGTCGTCCGTCGTCTCCCTGCGCAGCAGCAGCCGGGCGGCGCCGTTGCGCACGGCGACCACCGCGGGCCGCGGCAGCCGGTTGTAACCACTGGCCATCGCGTAGCAGTAGGCGCCGGTCGCCGCGACGGCCAGCAGGTCGCCGGGAGCCAGCGTGTCTGGCAGCCAGCAGTCTCGGACGACGATGTCGCCGGACTCACAGTGTTTTCCCACCACGCGAGACAACGCAGGGGTCACCGGCTCGTTTCCGTCGGAGGCGGAGCGCGAAACCACCCGGCAGTCGTACACCGCGTCGTAGAGCGCCGTGCGGATGTTGTCGCTCATCCCGCCGTCGACGCTGACGTACCGGCGGGCGGTCTCGTCGCCGAGCGCGACGTCCTTGATCGTGCCCACCTCGTACAGGGTGAACGTGCCCGGACCGGCGATCGCGCGGCCGGGTTCGCCCGCGATGCGCGGCACCGGAAGCTCCGCGTACGCGCATTCCTTGCGGACGATCTCGCGGATCTGCGTGATCATCTGCGAGGGCGGCGGCGGGTTGTCCTTTTCGGTGTAGGCGATGCCGAAACCGCCGCCGAGGTCGACGACGTTCATCTGCTCGAGCAGATCCCGGCCGTGCTCCTTGGCCAGGTCCGCGAGCAGCCCGACGACGCGGCGCGCGGCGACCTCGAAACCGTCGGCGTCGAAGATCTGCGAACCGATGTGGCTGTGCAGGCCGACCAGCTTGAGCGACGGCGCGTTCAGCACCCGGCGGACCGCCTCGGCGGCATCGCCGGAAGCCAGCGAGAACCCGAACTTCTGGTCCTCGTGCGCGGTCGCGATGAATTCGTGGGTGTGCGCCTCGACGCCGACCGTCACCCGGACGAGCACCTTCTGCTCGATCCCGTGCGCGGCGGCGATTTCGGCGAGCCGGGCGATCTCGTAGTACGAGTCGACCACCACGGTGCCGACGCCTGCCTCGACCGCCGCGTCCAGTTCGGCGACCGATTTGTTGTTGCCGTGGAACGTGATCCGCTCCACGGGGAAGTTCGCGCGCTGCGCGACGGCCAGTTCGCCGCCGCTGCAGACGTCGAGGCTCAGTCCCTGTTCGGCCACCCACCGGGCGACCTCGACGGACAGGAACGCCTTCGACGCGTAGTGCACGAGCGCCGGGTCGTCGAACGCCTCGGCGTAGTCGGCGCAGCGGGACTTGAAGTCCGCCTCGTCGACCACGAACAGCGGCGTGCCGTAGGTCTGCGCGAGGTCGCGCACGTCGACGCCGGCGATCCGGACGACGCCGTCCGCGGCGCGGTAAACGTTGCGCGGCCACACTTTCGCGGGCAGCTGGTCGAGTTCGCCCGCACTCGCGGGCGGGAACCCGGAGGCGTCGGCATGGGGGTAGACGTCGGCGTGGCGGGGGCCCGCGGGGTGCGCCATGGTTTACATCCGTTCCGGAGCGGAGACACCGAGCAGCGACAAGCCGTTCGCCAGGACCTGGCGCGCGGCTTCGCACAGAGCGAGCCGGGCGTACGTGAGGGGAGTGGCCTCCTCGTCGCCCTGCGGGAGGACCCGGCCCACGGTGTAGAACTTGTGGTACGCGCCGGCCAGTTCCTCGAGGTAGCGGGCCACGCGATGCGGTTCGCGCATCTCCGCCGCCCGGCGCACCACGGCGGGGAATTCGCCGATGGTGCGGATCAGGTCGCCTTCAGCAGGCAGGGTGAGCAGTCCGAAATCGACGTCCTCGCCGGACTCGCCGACCTTCAGGCCGAGGTCCGCCGCGCCGCGCCGCAGCGACGACAGCCGGGCGTGCGCGTATTGCACGTAGTAGACCGGGTTGTCGTTGGAATGCTTGCGCAGCAAGTCCAAATCGATGTCCAAAGAGGAATCGACGGAGTAGCGGATCAGCTCGTAGCGGGCCGGGTCGACGCCGACCGCCTCCACGAGGTCCTCGAGCGTGATCACGGTGCCCGCGCGCTTGGACATCCGCACCGGCTTGCCGTCGCTGACCAGGTTCACCATCTGGCCGATCAGCACCTCGACCGTCGCCGGGTCGTCGCCGAACGCCGCCGCGGCGGCCTTGAGCCGGGCGATGTAGCCGTGGTGGTCCGCGCCGAGCATGTAGATGCACAGGTCGGCGCCGCGGTTGCGCTTGTCCTTGAAGTAGGCGAGGTCGCCCGCGATGTAGGCCGGGTTGCCGTCCTTCTTGAGGACGACCCGGTCCTTGTCGTCGCCGTACTCGCTGGAGCGGAGCCACCAGGCGCCGTCGGCGAGGTAGAGGTTGCCGGAGTCCTTGAGCTCCTGCACGGCCGCCTCGACCGCGCCGGACTCGTGCAGCGAGTTCTCGTGGAAGTAGACGTCGAAATCGGTGCCGAACTCGTGCAGGCTCTGCTTGATCTGGCTGAACATCAGGTCGATGCCGATGCGCCGGAACGTCTCGTTCCGCTCGTCCTCGGGCAGGCTCAGCGCGCTCGGCTCGGCCTTGAGCACCTCGGCCGCGATGTCGCTGATGTAGCCGCCCGCGTAGCCGTCCTCCGGCGCGGGCTCGCCCTTCGCGGCGGCGATCAGCGAACGCACGAAACGGTCGATCTGCGCGCCGGCGTCGTTGAAGTAGTACTCGCGGATCACGTCCGCGCCCTGCGCGTCCAGCACCCGGCCCAGCGCGTCGCCGACCGCGGCCCAGCGCGTCCCGCCGAGGTGGATCGGGCCGGTCGGGTTCGCGGAGACGAACTCCAGGTTGATCCGGCGCCCGGCCAGCGCGTCGCCGCGGCCGTACTCCGCGCCCGCGGCCAGCACCTGGCGCACGACCTCGCCCTGTGCGTCCGCGGCGAGCCGGAAGTTCAGGAAGCCCGGTCCGGCGACCTCGGCCGCGGCCACGCCGCCGGTCCCCGCGACGACCTCCGCGAGCGCGTCGGCGAACTCGCGCGGCTTCAGTCCCGCCTTCTTGGCCACCTGCAGCGCGAGGTTGGTCGCGTAGTCTCCGTGGTCCGGGTTGCGCGGGCGTTCGATGGTCACGGTCTCCGGCAGCACGGCGGCGTCGACGCCGCGTGCGGCGAGGACCTGCTCGGCGGAGCTGCGGACCAGATCGGCGAGAGCGGCGGGAGTCACTCGCCGAATTCTAGGTGCGCTCGCGCCGCGCGCCTCCGGCGGTACAGGCTGGCGAGACGGCGGGCACACCGGAGGCGGATGTTCCGCTCGCCGGGGCGCCTCGCGGGCGTTCACGGTGATCGAACGCCCGGTCTCTACACTGGGCTACCGGCAGGGTCCGTCCGGATCCCTCCCCCGCTCTCACGAGGAGATCTCGGCAATCATGGCCAACGGGACCACCAAGAAGAAGGGCTCGTCCGCGTCCGCGGTGAAGGCGGCGAAGAACCGCTCGGTCGTCGCGGGCAAGCGCACGCCCTGGGGCACCATCATCGGCGTCGTCGTGGTGGTCGCCCTGCTGGCCGGCGTCATCGTCTACTACCTGCAGGCCTCCGCGCCCAAGCGCGACCAGGCCGCCCGGGACGAGGCGGCCGCCTCCTTCGCGCCGACCGCGAGCAATCCGGACCCGTCGAAGAAGATCCCCGGCGTCGTCATCAAGCAATACACCGGATCGGTGCACATCCTGCCCACCGAACGGGTGGCCTACGACCAGAGCCCGCCGTTCGGCGGCCCGCACGACGGCTACTGGGCCACCTGCACCGGCGTCGTGTACCCGGAAGCGGTGCGCAACGAGAACATGGTGCACTCGCTCGAGCACGGCACGGTGTGGATCGCCTACAACCCGGACAAGGTGAAGGGCGACCAGATCCCGCTGCTCGAGGCGCGGGTCAAGGGCAAGCCGTACATGATGATGTCGCCGTACCCGGGCCTGGACAAGCCGATCTCGCTGCAGTCGTGGGGTCACCAGCTGAAGCTGGACAGCGCCGACGACCCGCGCATCGACCAGTTCATCGCCGCGCTGCGGACCAACCCGAACGGCGTGTACCCGGAGATCGGCGCCTCGTGCGACGCGCTCGGCAAGGGCATGTTCGACCCGAGCAACCCGCCGAAGTTCGACCCGAGCAAGCCGGGCAAGGACGCGAAGCCGATGGACTACAAGGGCAGCACCGGGGCCCAGACCGAGCAGCAGCCGGGCATGCCGGGGACGCCGCCGGCCGGGCAGTGACCGTGGGCTCCGAAGACCACGCTGACCAGGCCGAGACGGGCGGCGTCGAAACCGCCCGTTCCGCCTCCCCTGACTTCGCCGAAGAGTCCGCTCCGGCGGAACGGACCGGGTGGTCGCGGTGGGTGGTCATCGGCGGGACGCTGATCGCGGTGCTGCTGGTCGGGGCCGCGATCGGGGTCTTCGCGACGCGGCTCACCGACGGCAGCGACGCGGTGCCCGCGACGCCGGGCGCGGGTTCGGTCGAGGTCGGGTTCGCCCAGGACATGTCGGTGCACCACCTGCAGGCGGTCACCATGGCAGGCTGGGCGCGCGACCACTCGACCGACCCGGAGATCCGCCAGCTCGCGTTCGACATCGAGCGCACGCAGACCGAGCAGGTCGGGCGCATGAAGGGCTGGCTCATGCTGTGGGACCAGCCCGAGCAGGCGACCGGCGCGTACATGACGTGGATGACCGAGCCGATGGGCCACGCGGGCATGCGGATGCCGACCAGCAGCCCGGCGGGCGGCGCGCCGATGCCGGGCATGGCCACCGACGCGGACCTCGCGAAACTGCGCTCGCTGTCCGGCCGCGCGCTGGACGTCGAGTTCCTGCAGCTGATGCTGCGGCATCACCAGGGCGGCGTCGCGATGGCCGAGTACGCGCAGGACCACACGTCCAACGACGCGGTGAAGGCGTTGTGCCGCAGCATGCTGGTGTCCCAAGGCGCGGAAATGGACCAGATGAAGCTCATGCTGAAGGGGCGGGGCGCGCAGCCGCTGCCCTTCTCGTGAGTGTTGATCACGGTTCTAACCGTGATCAACACTCACGAGCTTTTGTACGTGGGCCTCGCCAGTTCCTTGATGTCGCCCAGCGTTCCCCATTCGTCGCGCCCCAGCCGGGACAGCGGCCGCAGGCGCTCGATCAGCGGGTGGTCGCCGTCGAGGACGTCCTCGTTGACCGCCAGGTGCACGACCCGGCCGAACACCACCGTCGAGCGGCCGAAACCGACCGTGCTGTGCAGTTCGCATTCGAACGCCACCGGTGATTCCGCCACTCGCGGCGGGCGGACCTTGAGGCTCGGCTCGCGGGTCAGCCCGGCCTCGTCGAATTCGCTCAGCTCCGGCGGGAAATCCGCGCCGGTGGTGTTGATCTGCTCGAACAGCGGCTCGGGCGCGAGGTTGACCACGAACTGGCGGGTCGCCTCGACGTTTCGCAGGGTGTCTTTGCGGCCGACCGAGGTGAACTGCAGGACCGCGGGCGCGGCCGAGGCGACGGTGAAGAACGAATGCGGCGCGAGGTTGTCCACTCCGTCGCGGGAAACGCTCGAGACCCAGGCGATGGGCCGCGGCACGACGGTCGCGGTCATCAGGTGGTAGAACGCGTTCGGGGCCAGCTGTGCGGGGTCGAAGTCCTTGCGCATAGCCCCCGGTCTACCAGGACAGCTCCGTGCACCGGCGGGCGCATTGCGGTCCCTCGACTTGCAGCGTCGCGTGTTTGATCTCGTAGCGGACCGAGAGCAGGTCCTGCGCCTTGGTGAGCACAGTGGACTGTTCGGCGTCGGCCTTCACCGTCAGGTGCGCCGACGCGACCTCCATGCCCGAGGTCAGCGTCCACACGTGCAGGTCGTGCACGTCCGCGACACCCGGCAGCGCGGCGAGTTCGGTGCTGATCTCGCCGACGTCCACGCCGGCCGGCGCGTGCTGGAACAGGATCCGCAGCGCGCGGCGGGCGAGCGTCCAGGTGCGCGGCAGCACGAACAGGCCGATCGCGACACCGATGATCGGGTCGGCGTAGCGCCAGCCGGTGGTGAGCGTGATCGCGCCGCTGAGCAGGACGCCGACCGAGCCGATGAGGTCAGCCAGCACTTCGAGGTACGCGCCGCGGACGTTCAGGCTCTCCTTCGCGCCCGAGCGCAGCACCAGGAACGACACGATGTTGGCGACCAGACCCGCGGCCGCGGCGAGCAGCACCGGCAAGCCCGGCACCTCCGGCGGGTCGGTGATCCGGCCGATCGCCTCCACCACCACATACCCGGCGACACCGAACAACAGGACCGCATTCGCCAGCGCGGCAAGGACTTCCGCCCGGTACATGCCGAACGTGCGGCTGGGCGTCGGTCCGCTGCGCCGGGCGAGCACGATCGCGGCGAGCGCCATTCCGACGCCGAGAACGTCGGTGAACATGTGCGCGGCATCGGAGATCAGCGCGAGGGAACCGGTGGCGAAGCCGACCGCGAACTCCAGCACCATGAACCCGGCACCGACCGCGAGAGCGATCAGCAGCGCGCGGACGTAGCGGCCGGACGCGCTCGCCGGAGCGGCGGTGTGCCCGTGGCCGTGCCCGTGTCCCATCGCTCGCCTCCCAAGATTCGGTGTCGAGAGGAATATATAGTGACATGCGCATATGTGCAATACAGGGTAGCCTAACTTCACCCTAACGCCTGGTGACGCGTTTCCCCCAGCCCTGTTCCGCGAGGTGGGAAAGATCAGCGCACGAGCCGGAAGAACCCGCGGATCTGCTCGACGAGCGACGCCGGTTGTTCCATGGCGGCGAAGTGCCCGCCGCGCGGCAGCCGCTCGAACCAGCGCAAATCGGTGTACTTGAGCTCCGCCTGCCGCCGCGACGGGCGGATGATGTCGCGTGGGTAGACGGAGATGCCGGACGGCGCCGTGACGAGATCGCCGAAGCTGCGGTAGCTCTCCCAGTACAGCCGCGCGGACGACGTCGCCGACGCGGTGAACCAGTACGCCGAGATCGCGTCGAGCAGCTGCTGCCGGGTGACCGCGTCCTCCGGGTGACCGTTGTTGTCGGTCCAGGCCCAGAACTTCTCGGCGATCCAGGCCGCCTGCCCGGCCGGCGAGTCGGTCAGTCCGTAGCCCAGAGTCAGCGGCCGCGTGCCCTGCTGCCCCGAATACCCCTGGCCGGTGCGCCGGAACTCCGCCGCCGCCTGCGCCCCTTCACGCTCCTCGTCGGTCTCGTCCGCGAACTCGCCTCGCGGCGCGGCCGCCATGTTGACGTGCACCCCCGCGACCCGCTCCCGCGCCACTTCGCCGAGCGCCCCCGAGACCGCCGAACCCCAGTCGCCGCCCTGCGCGCCATAGCGGTCGTAGCCGAGCGAGACCATCAGCTGATCCCAAGCGGTCGCGATTTTCCGCACGCCCCAACCGGTTTCGCTCGGCTTGTCGCTCCAGCCGTACCCCGGCAACGAAGGCGCGACGACATGAAACGCGTCCGCCGGATCGCCACCGTGCGCCCGCGGGTCGGTCAGCGGCCCGAGGATGTCGAGGAATTCGAGCACCGAACCCGGCCAGCCGTGCGTGATCACCAGCGGAAACGCGTCCGGCTCCGGCGAACGGAGGTGCACGAAGTGAATCCCGAGACCGTCGACCTCCTGACGGAACTGCGGGAAGACGTTGAGCCGGTCGGCGAACCCGAAGTCGTAATCGTCGGCCCAGCTGCGGCAGAGCTCCTTGGCATAGCCGAGCGGCACTCCCTGCGCCCAGTCGCCGACGGTCTCCGCCTCCGGCCACCTCGTGCGCCGCAACCGCGCCCGCACGTCCTCGATGTCCTGCTCAGCCACCCTGACCTGGAACGGCTCGGCGCCCACCGCCGCCTCCCTCCGCGTCGACGATCCGACGCTACCGCGTTAAGCCCCCTCCTGTGCACAGCCGGAAAGGGGCATGCGCTAGGCTCTGTCCAGTCGCGCAAGCGAGCCCTCGTAGCTCAGGGGATAGAGCACTGCCCTCCGGAGGCAGGTGTCGCAGGTTCGAATCCTGCCGAGGGCACATCTTCTTCACTTCTTTTTCCGGTTTCTGACGCCAGGCCTCTCTCGGTCGATGTCAGGCGGCACCTGAACCGCAGGGACTCCCCTCACCACGGTGCCCGGCAGCTATTTCGCTAGCTCGGCCGTCCAGGTTTCCCGCTTTCGGCGACCCGCAGCAGCGCCTTCCCGATCACCGCGGCTTCCTCATCGCTGAGGTGCGCCGAGAAATGCCGCTCGATGCTCTGCAGGTAGACCGGTGCGGTCTTGCCCAGCGCGCGGACGCCCTCGTCGGTGATCACCGCCCAGCTGACCCGGCGGTCGTCCGGCTCCGGGCGCTTCGTCACCAGCTCGGCACGGACCATCTCGTCGACCAGCCTGCTCACCCGCGTCCGGCTGAGCACCACGCGTTCGGCGACCTCCGCCATCCGCAGCCCCTTCTTTCCCGCCGCGTTCAGTTCCAGCAGGACGTCGTACCAGGCCAGGGGCACGGTCCCGCCCCGTTGCACGTCGGTTTCGATGGCTCGCACCGCGGCGCTGTGCGCGAGCAGCATCGCCCGCCACGCGTCCAGGCCGATTTTCGGGTCGCTCACGCCTCCCAGTGTAGGTCATTGCGTGCGGGCGCACTTAATGAGTAAGGTGCGTGCGTACGCACTTAAATCCTGAGGAGGCACTGATGGTCGAACCCATCACGCGCGACGAGGTCAAGAAGCACATCGACGCCGGATCGGCGATCGTCGTCGAGGCGCTGCCCGCCGACTACTACGCGAAGGCGCATCTGCCCGGCGCGCTCAACCTGCCGGTCGACGACGTCGAGCAACTCGCGCCGACCTTGTTGCCGCACAAGGACTCCGCGGTGATCGTCTACTGCGCCGACTCCCCTTGCCAGAACTCCGCCACCGTCGCGAAGCACTTGGCGGAACTCGGGTACAGCCAGGTCTTCGACTACGACGAGGGCAAAGCCGACTGGATCGCGGCCGGACTGCCGACCGAATCCGGCCGTTGAGAGCGAAGGAGGGAAACGACATGACAGACGCAACCCGCGTGGTCGCCGGAACGGAACTTCCCGCCGCCGGGACCTGGAAGGTCGACCCCGGGCACGCCGAGGTCGGTTTCGTGGGCAGACATTTCCTGCTGACCAAGGTCCGCGGCCGGTTCACCGGGGTGGACGCCACGGTGGAAATCGGCGAGAAGATCGAGGACACCACGGTGCGCGCGGTCATCGAAATGGCCACTGTGGACAGTGGAGATCAGACCCGGGACGACCATCTGCGTTCCGGCGATTTCTTTGACGTGGAACAGCATCCGCGCGCCACTTTCGAATCGACCTCGGTCACCGCGACCGGCACCGAGGCGACCATGGTCGGAGACCTGATCATCAAGGGCGTTACGCGTCCGGTCACCCTCGCCGTCGAGTATCTCGGCCACGCGCGCGATCCGTGGGGAAACAACCGCGCGGTGTTCTCCGCTCGCGGCAAAATCAACCGCGAGGATTGGGGGCTGGTCTGGAACATGGTGCTGGAATCGGGAGGACTGCTGGTCTCGAAGGAAATCGAACTCGTCCTTGAGATCGAGGCGATTCGCGCTTCCTGAGTGGACAGTGGACCGGCCGGGTTGGCCGCCGCGCCAACCCGGCCGCTCAGTTCGCCTCAGTGAGGACCGCGGCGCGAGCGAACTGCTCCCGCGCCGCCTCGTCCTCGCCCCGCGCCTGGTGGCAAGCCCCAAGCCGGTTCCGGACTTCGATCTCTGCCCACGGGGACATCTGGTCGGTCAACGCGCCCAGTGCCCGCAGATGATATGAAAGAGCCAGCTCCAAATTCCCCCATTCCTGTTCCGCAGAACCGAGCCGCGAAAGCGAACTCACCAGCAACAACCGGTCGTCGAGTCGCTCAGCCAATTCGACTGCCTCGCGCAAGGGTTCCGCCGCGTCCGGGCGGCCCAGATGCAGGCGGACGCTGCCGATGTGGCTGGACGCCCGGCCCAGCATCGCCGGATTTCCCGTTGCGACCGCGACTTCTCGCGATTCGGCGAAACGGACGAGCGAGCGTTCGTATTCGCCATGCTTGAAATGCACGTACCCTAGGCCCGAGACCGCTCGTTCGACTAACCAGCTGTCCGCCACTTCTTCGGCCAGCGTCCGGGCGTCGGTCAGCACTTGTTCCGCTTCGTCCAGCGGTCCGGCGAACATCGTGACCATTCCCAGTCCGCACAAGCCCCGTGCGGTTTCCCGCCGGTCGCCGTTTTCCCGGCTGATCCGCAGTCCTTCCTCGCACCATTGCCTCGCCTGGACGGGATCGCCCAGCCCGAGATATGCCCAGCCGAGCCCGAACCGCAGTGCCGTGCTCATCCGCTGGTCCGCCACGTTGTCTACTTCGGACAGAGCAACTTCCAGCAGGGCAACGCATTCCCGGTACCGGATGCGGCGCACGAGGTAGTCGACGGCTCCTTCGGCGATCCAGCACGCGTAGTCCGGATGGCCCGCGGCGACTGCGGACGAGACGACTTCCACCAGGTCGCCCGCCTGGTCCAGCCACGCCGACGCGTCGACGAGTCCCGTGAAAGGTGAGTCGGTGGGTGCCGGGCCGCTGGGGAAACCGGGTTCGCCCCATTCGCTCGCGGCGCGGCAGGCGTGCAGGTAGACACCTAGTCCGCTGGCGACGTCGGGTTCGTCCGCGGCGAGGCGGCGCGCGTAGACGGCGACCAGGTCGTGCATCCGGTACCGGCCCGCGGCGGGCGCTTGCACCAGGTTCGCGTCGACCAAGTCTTCGAGCACGCTTTCCGCCTCGCGCCGGGGACAGCCGAGCATCGCGGCGAGGACGAGTTCGTCGAATTCAGGCGCGGGCGCGCGGCCCAGGGTGCGGAAGGCACGTTGAGTTTTAGGCGGAAGCTGGTCATAGGAAAGCCGGAACGCGGCCTCGACGCTGCGTTCCTCCGCGGTCAGTTCGCCGAGCCGGTCAGTGTCGTCGGCGAGCCGGTCCGCCAGGTCGCGGAAGGTCCACATCGGACGGTTTTGCAGCCGGGCGCCCGCGATGCGCAGGGCGAGCGGAAGGCGTCCGCACAGGCTGGCCAGTTCGCGCACGGCCGCGCGTTCCTGGCTCGCCCGCGCCGGGCCGACGATCCGGCCCAGCAAGCCCGCGGCGGCGTCGGAAGTCAAGGGGCCCAGGGAAATCCGGCGTTCAACGTCCAAACCGGGCAGTCGGCGACGGCTGGTGATCAGCACCCGGTTTCCGGTTCCGCCGGGCAGCAGCGGGCGAACCTGCTCGGCGCTGATCGCGTCGTCCAGCACCAGAACCAGGCGCAGCGGAGCGGTGGCGGCGCGCCAGTTCGCGGACAATTCGTCCAGGTCGTCCGGAATGTTCTGCTCGTTGACACCCGCCGAACGCAGCAATCGGCGCACCACCCGCACCGGCGTGAGCGGAGCGCGGCTGGTGCTGTGCCCGTGCAGTGCGACGAACAGGCAGCCGTCGGGATGTTCCTCGCGCAGCAGTTGGGCCGCGCGCACCGCCAGCGCCGTTTTCCCAGACCCGGGCACTCCGTCCACTGCGGACACTGCGCTTCCGGGCGCGACGAGCCGGGCGAGTTCGTCGTCGCGGCCGGATAGTTCCCCGACGTCGTGCGGCAGTTCGTCCCGGATCCTGGGCGCCGTGGCTGGCCGCGCCGCGACGCCGAGCGCTCCGTCATCGCCGCGCAGCACCGCCTCGTGCACGCGACGCAGATCTTCGCTGGGTTCCAGCCCCAGCTCATCGCGCATCCGGACACGGAACTCGCGCCAGGTGTCGAGCGCGTCGCTCTGCCGGCCGGCCCCGTAAAGGGCCCGCATGAGCAGGCCGGTCAGCGGTTCACGGTCCGGATGCTCGGCGAGCAGCGCCGTCACCTCGCCGATCGCCGACGCGTAGTCGCCCAGCCGGATCAACGCGTCCGTCCGGCCCTCGACCAGCCCGACGCGGCGTTCGACGAACCGCCTTCGCTCCCGTTCGGCGAAAGGGCCGGGCAGTCCGGCCAGCGGAACGCCCTCGTAGAACGCCAGCGCCTGCCCGTACCCGTCGGCGGCCGCGGCGAGCGAGCCAGCTGCGGCGGCTTTCTTGGCTTGGGCGGCGATCTCGTCGACCCGCACCGCGTCCACCCCGACGCCGGCCCCGGCGAACCGGTACCCGCCTGGATCGGTCCGGAGCACGGATTTCGCGTCCGCGCCGGCCGCGGCCAGGGATTTCCGCAGCTGGTAGATGTAGCCGGGCACGCCGTCGCTCTCCGGCGGATGCTCGCCCCACACCCGGTCGACCAGCTCGGCCCGGCTGACCGTGACGTCCGGCCGCAGCAGCAGCGCGACCAGCATCGTCGTCCGCAGCACCGGCCCGAGTTCCAGCGGCTGCCCGCCGTACCAGCCGCGGACCGGCCCGAGCACCGCGAACTCCAGCCGGGACCCGGGCTCGCGCTCCGCCCCTCCCCGGCCGGTTCGCACGGCGCCCGACGACATACCGGGAGTTTAAAGCAGCTCTCCGGTGTCCCCCAGGAGAGCTACCCGCAGGTGTCCACCGCGCGGGGACGTTTTAGCCCGACCGGATCAGTAGCGTTTTCCGGCATGAAGGGGTATTCGATGCACAAGGCCGGGGGAACCGCGGCGGTGATCGCGGCCTGTCTGCTTCTGGCGGGATGCGACGAGGAAACAGAAGCGGATTCGGCACCGAGCAGCGCACCGGTCAGCCAGGCCGCGTTCACCGGCGCGAAGAAAATCACCGTGGACGGCAAATCGGTGAACGTATCGTGTTCGGGAACGCTCGAGAAAGGCAAACCGGTCGTCGTTCTGCTGCACGGAGGCGGCGACGCGCTGGACAAATTCGCCAGTCTGCAGGAAACGCTCGGCAAGAAGAACCGGGTGTGCTCCTACGACCGGCTCGGCGCGGGCGGCAGCGACCAGCCCGCCGACCGGCAGACGTTCGAGACCACCGGAAAGGTGCTGACCGGCGTCCTCGGCCAGCTCGCCGCGGATTCGCCGGTCGTGCTGGCCGGGCATTCGCTCGGCGGGCTGATCGCCGCCCGCTACGCCCCGGACCACCAGGACAAGGTCAAGGGCCTGGTGCTGATGGACGCCACCTCGCCGACCCAGGGCGCGGACCTGACCAGGGAAATCCCCGCCGACGCCACCGGGGACGCGGCCGCTCTCCGCGCGCAGACCCTGGCGGTCTTCAACGGCGAAAGCCCGGAAAAACTGGTCGTCGCCGACGCGGACGTGAAATCCGCCGGGGACATTCCGGTCGAGGTGATCAAGCACGGGAAGGAATATCTCGCGCAACTGCCGCAGTACGGTCCGGGATTGGAGCGGGCGTGGACTGAGGGCCAGGTGAAGTGGCTCGCGCTTTCCAGCCGCAGCGAACTGACCGTCGCGAAAACCAGCGGGCATTACATTTACCAGGATCAGCCGGACGTCGCCGTGCGGGAAATCGAGGACGTCGCCGCGCGAGTCGCGGGTTAATCGACCAGTCCGTGCCGATAAGCGTAAACGACGGCCTGCACCCGGTCGCGGACGCCGAGTTTGGCGAGCATGCGCGAAACGTAAGTCTTCACGGTCTCCTGGCTGAGCACGAGCGCCGCGGCGATTTCGCTGTTGGAAAGGCCTTCCGCGACCAGACGGAGGACTTCCAGCTCGCGCGGGGCCAGCGGGACGTCGCCCGGATCCGCGGCAGCGGGGCGGATCCGGGTGGCGTACCGGCCGACGAGCTGGCGCGTCACCTCGGGGTCGAGCAGCGCCGCGCCGGACGCGACGGTCCGGATCCCGTGCAGCAGCTGGTCCGGCGGAGCGTCCTTGAGCAGGAACCCGGAAGCCCCGGCGCGCAACGCCTGGTAGACGTTCTCGTCGAGGTTGAAGTTGGTCACCACCAGCACTTTCACCGGTGCCGCGACGTCGGAGCCGGCCAGCAGACGGGTCGCGGTGATGCCGTCGAGCACCGGCATCCGCACGTCCATCACGACGACGTCCGGGCTCAGCTCGCGAGCCAGCTCGACCGCGGCCTGCCCGTCGCCGCATTCGCCCGCGACCTCCAGGTCCGGCTGCGCGTCGATGATCGTCACCAGCCCAGTGCGGACCAGCACCTGGTCGTCGGCGACGAGGACCCGCAACGGCGCGCTCACGCCGGAATCCGGGCCCGGACGCAGAACCCGCCGCTTTCGCCGCGCCCCGCGGCGAAGTCTCCCCCGACGTCGCCGACCCGATCGCGGAGCCCCGCCAGCCCGCGCCCGCTGCCGCCGACCGCCAGGTCGACCTCGCTCTCGGTGCGGACTTCCACGGTGATGTCCTCCTCGCCGTGCCGGACCTCAACCGAAGTCGGGCTGCCGGGCGCGTGTTTGAGGGCGTTGGTCAGCGCTTCCTGCACGACCCGGTACGCCACCTCCGAGTTCGCGGGCGCGCCTACCTCGGTGAACTCCACCGGCTGCCCGGCTCGCCGCGTCTGCTCGACCAGCGTGTCGAGCCCGAGGGCGGGCTGGGCGCCGGGGTTGAGCACGTCGAGCAGATTCCGCAGCTCAGCGATGGCTTGGCGGCCGGTGCCGCTGACCGTGGCGAGGGTCTGGTCGAGCCGCTCGCCGGTGAGATACCGCGCGGATTCGGTCTGCACGACCATCGCGGTCACGTGATGGGTCACGACGTCGTGCAGCTCGCGAGCGATCCGCGCCCGCTCCGCCGCGCGCGTTTCCTCGGCGACCCGGCGGCGCCGTTCGGCCTCCGCGGCGCGGGTGGAGCGCAGCCACGCCCCGATCCCCCACACGACGACCAGCGACAGGTAGAACGCGGCCACTCCCGCCGCCGATTCCCCGCCGCCACGCAGCGGAAACGCGGCCACGAACAGCAGATATGCCACGGTGAACCCGATCGCCGCCGCGCGCCGTCCCCGATCCGCCCGCCAGCCGGCGTTGAGCACCGCGACCGGCAACGCCGAGCCCGCGAACGAGTGGTAACCGCACAGCTGGTCGATCGCGAACCCGGCCGACACCAGCGCGAGCACCGCGATCGGCCATCGGCGGCAACCGGCGAGCGACAACGACTGCAGCGCGACCGCTCCGACGGCCAGCGCGTCGAACGGCCGCGACGGCAGCCCGCCGAACTGCGTGCCGAACGTCTGCAGGGACGGCAGCAGCGATCCGGCGAACAACACCAGCCCGAGCAGGGGGAACCACACCGCGTGCCGAGCCCGCGAGACCCGCAGGAGGTTGATCACCCGGCGAGTGTATTCCGGACGAAAAGAATGCCGTACGCGCTCGCCCGGCGGTATGGACGGCAGGGCACGAGTGTTGCCCCCGCACCGCGCTCAGCCGCGGCCGTTGGCCCATTCTTCCCGGGTCAACGCGTACTCGACCTCACCGTGTTCCGTGCCCGGCAACGGATCGTCGAAGTGCAGGTGGAACGTGCGGACGTACCTCAGCCCGGACCGCTCCATCACCCGCCGCGACGGGGTGTTCACCGCCATCGTCTGCGCCCACACCCGCCGCGTGCCGAGCTCGGTGAATCCTTTGTGGATCGCCGCCCGGGAGCCTTCCGTCGCATACCCGCGACCCCAGGCTTTCGCCAGCAGCCGGTAGCCGAGTTCCAGCTCCGTCGCACTGCCGTCTTCCGGCGGCTGCAAGGAAATCCAGCCGATGAACTCGTCGGTCGCCTTTTCGATCGCCGCCCATTGCCCGGCTGGCCCGCGTTCGTAATCGGCGAGAATTCCGGGCAGCACCTTTTGTTCGATCTCGGCGCGAGGCGTCGGCTCGCCGGTGAGAAACCGCATCACTTGCGGGTCGCTGTCGAGCTGCACCAGATTGTCCAAGTCGGCTTCGGTGAACCGCCGCAGCAGCAACCGATCCGTCTCCAGAACTATCACCCGACCACCAATCCGGCCGCCGCCGCGATCCGGTCGCGAGATTCCAGCAGCCTGGTCCTGAGCTTCGGCACATCCACTCCCAGCAACCGGCCGTCCCGCTTGACCGCCTTGCCCCCGACGAAGACGCTGTCCACGACACCCGGATGCGCAGCGGTGACCACTGTGGACACTGGGTCGTTGACCGGGAACACCGACAGATCTTCCGCGTCGATGAGCACCAAATCCGCGTCCTTTCCGACACTGATACTGCCCGCCCGGTCACCGCGTCCGCAGGTACGGGCACCGTCCACAGTGGCGAACTCGAGCAGGTCGCGCGCGACAAGACCGCCGTCGAGACCGCGCTGCGCGGCAAACGCCGTACGCATAGCCGAAAACATGTCACCCCCAGCAGACGGACAGTCGTCAATGGACAGCGACGGCCGGATCCCAGCCGCCAGCAACCGTCCGGTATCCGGCCATCCCATCCCCATCTTCAGCTCGACGTCCGGGCTGACCGTCACCGAACAGCCCGCGTCCGCGAGGATCGCGAGCTGCGCGTCGGTGAGACCGTTGCCGTGAACTATCGTCGTCCGGTCGTCAAGCAGTTTTCGTTCGCGCATTTCGGGAATCGAGTCACCGGCCGCGCGGTGGATGTGCACACTCACCCTGAGGCCGAGTTCCCGCGCCAACGCGACGTCGGCGGCCGTCGTGTCCATTGTGGTCAGCATCGGCCCCCGCAACCCGAAGGCCATTTCGTCGCCGGTTAGCCGCTTCCGCACGCGGACGGTGTCGGCTGGGTCCATCGCGCTGTAGCAAAAGATGGATCTCCCAGGAGCCTCCTGGAGCGCGTCGATCGCCGCGTCGGCGTGCTCCGGCCGGTCGGAGCAGTGGAACCAGTCGAGCATCGTCGTCACGCCCGAGTTCAGCGCTTCGAGCCGCCCCAGCAGGTTGCCGAGATACACGTCCTCCGGCAGGTAGTGGGGCCGGAGCCGTTCGTGCATGACCTCGCGGTATTCGGCGAACGTCCAGTCCGCGCCGAGCCCGCGGAACGCCGTCTGCCAGGTGTGCCGATGGGTGTCCACGAATCCCGGCAGGACGATCTTGCCCGAGGCGTCCACGACCTGGGCGTCGGCCTGGATCGAGGGCCCGACCGCCGCGATCCGCCCGTCCTCGATGAGCACGTCCCCGCGCGGGAGATCCCCGATCGCCGGGTCAAGACTGACCACGGTCCCGTTCTGGAGCAATGTCCGCATGAACCCTCCCCAAAGTTGATACATCAACTCTAGAGCCGCTGGAGTTGATGAGTCAACTCCCCGGGTACGCTTCCGGTTCATGACCCCCGACGACTGGGAGCTGTGGAACGCCTGGGTGCACGCACAACGCCTGCTCACCCGCGAACTGGATCGCGGACTGCAGCGTGACTGCGGCATCTCGAAGGCCGAGTTCAGTGTCTTGGTGAGCCTCTGGCGCACGCCCGGCCACGAAACGCGCGTCGCCGACCTGGTCGAGGCGCTCGGCTGGGAGAAGAGCCGGGTCTCGCACCAGCTGACGCGGATGGAGTCGCGCGACCTGGTCGCCCCGACCCGCAGCGGCCCCAGCGGACGGCGCACCGGAATCGCCCTCACCGCACATGGCCGCTCGGTCATCCAGGAGGCGTTGGTGGTGCACGGCAGCAACATTCGCCGCCATTTCCTCGACGAATTGACCCCCGACCAGGCCGACACCATCCGATCATGGGCCGAAGAGACCATCGCGCGAATCGAGCCAGCCGGCTGACCGGACGCTACCGTGTTCCGAAGATGACTACAGGTATCCGAAAGATTGATGCCGGATGAGCGACGCATCGGGCAAAGCAGCGTCGCCGGCCGCGGACCGGACGCTGACCGTGTTGGAAGCCCTCGTGCGGGCTGAGGAGCCGCTGACGCTGACCGCCCTCGCGAAGGCCGCCGGGGTGCCGCTCGCCACCTGCGCGTCGATCGCGTACACGCTGGAGCAGCGGGGGTATGCCGTGCGGCGGGTCGTCGGGCGCAGCCACTTCTGGCGTCCCACCCTGCGGCTTTACGGTTTGGCCATCGAGTTGGTGCGGAAGGTCGACCTGCCTTCGCTCGTCCAAGCCGACCTGCGACGTCTTGCGGAGAGCCTAGGGATGCCCGCGCATGTGGGGATCTTGGAGGACGCTTCGGTGGTTTATGTCGCCAAGGCATCCACGCCTGGGTTCGTCCAGTTCGACACTTATCGGGGGAAGGTCGCGCCGTTCGATCTGACCGCCCTGGGTCGGGCTATCGCGGCGCATCTTCCGGAGGCTGAGCTGAAGCCGTTGCTGTCTCGCCTTTCGCGCGGGGTTGGGCCCAAGGCTGCGGCTCCGGATGCGGGTCAGTTTTTGGCGTTGCTGGCGAAGGTGCGGGCGGATGGGTATGCGATTGAGAGCGAGGAGGAGCAGGCTGAGATCGCCTGCCTCGCTGCGCCGTTCTTCGACGCCGAGGGGGCTGTGGCCGGGGCCGTTGGAGTGACGGGGTTTGCGCGGCAGTTGGTTGGAGAGAAGAGGAAGGCTGCGGTGCGTGGGGTGGTGCAGGTTGGGCAGGAGGTCTCACGGCGGTTGGGGTTTGCGGTGTGAATGGCCGAAGTCCTAGGCGTCAGCAGCGGCCAGTGCAAGTTAGGGCATCTGGCGACAACAAGGTTTCCTAGAAACACCGCCACATCGTTCACCACCGTATACCAAAGATTGCGGAGACGATCCGGGTTGTCCGGGTTCGGTTCAACGTTCGCCCTGAACCAGTCGTTGAGCTCCTGCACCGACTCGTCCTCGTCCCCAATCTCGATCCCGTTGCGATGGAGCAACCTCCGCAGGCGCTCGACCCGCTCAGGCACCGCCTTCATGAGGCGCTCATAAGACTCGCGCGCCTGGCTCTTCGTCAGCTCCGCATGCGGCCGGTCGTACGGCGGCACGTACGGTTCGCAACCATCAATCTTTAGGATCAAATTTTCGCGCCGCCTTCGCTGCTTTCCGCTGGAAGCGCTCGTCAGGCTTCTTCGCATCCGCCCACGCTGGCGAGTTGTGGACAAGCAGCTTGGCTTCACCGAGCGAAATTCCGGCAATCCTCGACACCACATCCACGCAGCCACCCTTAGGGCAACCCATCTTACGCAGTTCAGCTACCAAATAATTTAGATCAACGCCTTGCTCGAGCAAACGTCGTGCATCATCATCGTATTCATAGAAGTCGATATCTCTCATTTCAAAGAATCTGTCGTCTGCCATCTCCGTACCCTACTTCCTGGTGCCAAATGCGGGCCTCGTCGCACATCTTGGATGCGACAAGCGACGGGTCCGGACCTGCGTTGCGCGTGCTGCGCCCGGCCGGGCCGCTTCTTGTCGCCACGCCAACGGCATTGCGTCTCCCTCTCCGATCGACTATCTTCCTGAATCAGGAAGACTTCTACGAAATACCGGAAGATAGGCCAACCGGAGTATCGGGGAGACGTCGTGGGCGCACTGTTGCGCTGGGCGGAGGCCGATCGCGCCGTGGTGCGCGGGGTGCTTTCCGAGGCGCTCGTTCTGGTGTCCATCGGCGCGACCGAGCAGCATGGGCCGCACTTGCCTACTGGGACCGATGGCTTTCTCGCGGCTGCGGTGTGCGAGCGCGCGGCCGAGTTGGCGGCGCCGAGGGCTGGGCGCGCGTTGTTGCTTGCGCCGACCATTCCGTACGGGGCTTCCGATCATCATCTGCCGTTCAACGGGACGCTTTCGCTTTCGGCGCAGACCCTGTTGCAGGTGCTCGACGACCTCGCCCGGTCGATCGCGGTGCAGGGTGGGCGGAGGCTGGTCATCGTCAATGGGCACGGGGGCAACGTCGGCGTCTGTCATGCGTTCGCTGGTGCTGCCTCGACTCGGCACGGGCTTGCGGTGGCGCACACTGATTACTGGCGGGTCCTTGAGCCGGAGGACATCGTGCCTGGGCATGCTGGCGAGTTCGAGACGTCGATGATGATGGCGGTTCGCGGGGAGCTGGTGCAAGAACCGGCGGCGAGGGAACAGCCCGCGACAATCAGGGTGTCTGATGTGGACATTCATTCCGAGCAGGTTTGGCTGAGCATCGACGGGTATACCGACCGGCCTGAGTTGGCTGCTATGGATCGGGGCAGGCGGTGGTTCGAGAGGATCACCAGCGGTCTCGCGGATCGGTTCGTCGAACTGGCGGAGGTGTTGTGAAGCCATGATCGTGGACGTGCACACTCACACTCCCACCCACCAGGCCGCGGTGCCGGAGGATGAGCGGCGCGTTTACGAGGGGTGGCGGACCGACCGGGCCGTGGTCACTACGAATTCTTGGGCGGATTACGACAAGGCCACCGAGGCAGCCGATCTGTCCATTGTGTTCAACATCGCGGTCGAGAAGCCGGAAGAGGCCACCGGGTTGCCGTATCGGGCGGAAGATACCAATACTGCTACGGCGGCGTTTGTGACGGCTGACCCCGGGCGGCGGATGGGGTTTATGTCGGTCAATCCCACTGCGGCCGACGTGTTCGACGAGGCTGATCGGTGCCGGGAGCTCGGACTGGTCGGGGTGAAGCTCGGGCCGAACTATCAGAATTTCGATCCGCTGGGTCCGAAAGCGTTGGAGTTCTACGGTTATTGCGAGCGGCATGGGTTGCCGATCTTGTTTCATCAGGGTGCGTCGCCGATCCGGCAGGCCCCGTTGCGGTACACGTATCCGCTGGTCACCGACGAGGTCGCGCTGCAGTTCCCGGAGCTTCGGATCGTCATGGCGCACATGGGCCATCCCTGGGGACGCGAGACTGTGGTGACCATCCGCAAGCATCCGCACGTGTATGCGGACGTGTCTTCGATTTACCTCCGGCCTTGGGTCTGCTACGAATCACTGCTCGCGGCACAGGAGTGGGGCGTGCCGCACAAGCTGTTGCTTGGTTCGGACTTTCCGATCGCCACCACCGCGGAGGCGATCGCGGGGATCCGGCGGGTCAACGACATCGTCGCGGGCACCGCGTTGCCGAAGATCTCGGCCGAACTGATCGAAGGAATCGTTCACGCGGACGCGGTCGCCGCGCTCGGCCTTCAGAAGGGGATTCGATGACGCCTATTCGCGGAGTGTCTCCCGTTCTCGAGGTGCCTTTCACCGATGACGGCGACATCGATGTTTCCGGCTTCCGGCGGGTCATCCGGCATGTGCTCGGGACCGGGGTCGGCAGTGTGATGTTTCCCGGCTTCGCCTCGGAATTCTACAAGTTGGCCGAGGACGAACGGCACACGCTGACCGAGGTGTTGCTGGCGGAGACGAACCCGCGGGCGGATGTTCTGGCCATTATCGCGGTTCAAGACCATGCGACGCGGCTCGCGGTGCAGCGGGCCAAGGAGGTCGTGGCGGCGGGCGCGGACTTGATCAATCTTCTGCCGCCGCATTATCTGCAACCGTCCCGGAAAGCGTTGGTCAAGCACATCCGGGAGGTGCTTGACGCGGTCGCGCCGACTCCAGTGGTGGTGCAGTACGCGCCCGAGGAGACCGGGACCAGTCTTGACGCGGATGTGCTGCGCAAGATCGCCGCCAAACATGCCAATCTGCAGCTGGTCAAGGTCGAATCCAGCCCGCCCGGGCCGTTGATCGCCGAGCTGGCCGCTGGGGATCCGCCGATACCTGCGGTCGAGGGGTATGCGGGCGTGCAGTTGCCGGACGCGATCCGGCGCGGGGCGGTCGGGACGCAGCCGGGGTGTTCGTTCACCGAGATCTACGTGGAGATCTGGCGGCGGTTCGAGGACGGCGACGAAGCGGGCGGCGACGAGTTGCATCGACGGCTGCTGCCCTACATTTCCTACTGGATGCTGGACACTGAGCGGATTATCGCGGCGGAGAAACTGATTTCCGTACGCCGTGGGTTCTTCGGCAGTCCGTACTGCCGCGCGCCCGCGCATCGGCTCGACGCTGAGGACATCCGGATGATCGACCGGTTTCTCGCCGAGTTCCGCGAGTTTCTGTGAACACCGTCGACGACCTCGAGGTCACCGCGATCAGCCCGGTCGTCCGGCCGGAACTGGTCGTGGCCGGGGCTCGCGGGACGCATGACCATTCCGACTTCCTGCTGGTCCGGGTGACCACTTCGGACGGTACGACCGGGCTGGGCGAGGTCAGTGCGACGCTCCAGTGGAGCGGCGAGGACGCGGGCACGGCGGAGTATCTCGTCAAGAAGGCGCTTGCCCCGGCGATCCTCGGCCGGCCGCTCGTTCCGGTCGCCGATCTTGAGCGGCGCATGGACGAGGCGGTGGCCGGTGCGCCGTTCACCAAAGCCGGGATTTCGACGGCGCTGTGGGACGCGTACGCGCGCACGCTCGGAGTCCCGCTCGCGGTGGCACTCGGGGGTCCATTAAGGACTGATGTGCCGGTGAAGTGTTCGCTCAGCGGCAACGGGCAACGGCTCCATGACGTCTACCAGTCAGCCTTCGCGGCCGGGTTTCGCAGTTATAAGCTCAAGATTGGTTTCGACCCCGAAGACGACGCGCGTCGGCTCGCGGAGGCACGAAAGCTTGTCGGGGCAGATACGTTCCTCGGGCTGGACGCGAACGGCGGCTACCGGCTCGGAGACGCCGCCCGGGCGATTGAGTTGATGCGCGACCAGGATCCGGCGTTTCTCGAACAGCCGGTGGCACGTGGCGACCTGGCTGGGATGCGGGAGTTGCGCGAACGCGGGTTGTCCATTGTGGCCGATGAAAGTGTGTTCGGCACGGAAGACCTCGTGTCGATGATCCGGGCCGAAGCGGCGGACGCGGTCAGCCTGTACATCGGCAAATCGGGCGGGCCGGGCCGAGTGGTGGCGATGGCGCAGCTCGCGAACGCGTTCGGGCTCGACGTCGTGCTCGGTTCCAATGGGGAGCTTGGTATTGGCGCGGCGGCCCAGCTGCACGCGGCGTGTGCTGCGCCTGGGCTGTCGGACCGGATTCCGTCTGACATCATCGGCGCGCATTATTACGAGCGCGACATCCTCAAGACGCCGTTGAACAGCGACGGCCAGACCGTGCGGCTCGGCGACGCGCCCGGACTCGGCGTCGAGGTGGCCGACGATATCGCTGCCGGGTTCAGGAGCGTCCGGTGAACCGGTCGAGGACGTTCGCCGTGACCGCGGAGACGCCGTCGTCTACCAGCACAGCGGACGTCCAGGCGATCGATCCGACGGAGAACACCTCGCCGCCGCAGGCCGTGGCGTAGCAAGCGATTTCACCGCCGCCGTCGCCGGGGTTCAGGCCGCGGGCGAGTACGTGAGTCCCTTGTGGACTGTACGGACCGGTCTTGTCGGTTTCGTGCCCGGAAGCGCCGCCGGGGCATCGTTCGTGCAGGCTCCGGACGCCGAACAGGTCTCCTTTGTCCAAGCCGGTGCCGCGGAAAGCCCAGTGGCTGGGGTCGACGACCTCGTATGGCGCTCCGGTCATCGCGCCTGCGCTGGTGAACACGACGCCGAACAGCTCCGACGTCGGCCGGAACGTGCGGTGCATCCGGCTCTCATCCGCACCTGCCTCGACCGCCTGGGTGCGGAAGCGCAGTGCGTCCGAGGAGAACACCACTTCGCAGTCCGCGACATTGCCGCCGAAGTTGGCCAGTTTTCCGCCGCGGTCGTGCACCCAGGAATAGACCGCGGAGTACATCTCGCGGGACCAATACTCCGGATGCGTGCTCAGGACCAGCGTGCGGTAGCTGTCCAACGGCAGTGTGCCGTCGTGCAGGTGCGCGTCGGAGTAGAGGTCGTACGCGTAGCCGTTGCGTTCCAGCCAGCTGAGCAGCCGCCATTCGGCGGCGGCCAGGTGACACGGTTGCCTGCCGCGGATCGGGTCCTCCGGCTGGGCGTCGGCGCTGAGCTGGTTCAGCGGTTCTGGGCGTTCGAAGGAGAGCGGCGGGTACGCGTCGTCGGGCAGGGCGTGTTCGCTGAAGCTTGATTCCAGGTAGCGGGGCATTTCCAAGCGGGGCACCAAAACTGGCGCGGAAGGCAGACCAGCGGCGTTGATGTAATTGCTGCGGCCGCCGAAATTGTTGTAGGCGTTCCAGGTGTTCGTGGACGCGACGACGGCGATCGGCGCGGTCGGCTGGCGCGGCGCGACTACCCACGGAAACGAAAACCGGGCCCCGGATTCGCCTTCGACGTGGAAGTAGTACAGGCCGCTGCGGTCGGGAGCCGTGACGTACTGGCGGTGGGACGGGTCGACGTATCCTTTTTCGTTGAACCGCACGCCGGTTTGCGTGTAGTCGCCGTCGGGAGTGACCTGGACGGTGGCGCGCGGCGCGTGTTCGTCGAACCAGCCGATCAGCGCGGTCTCCTCGCCCGCCGCGCCGTATCGCCACAGGCTCAGGCGGTACGGCTCGGGACTGTGGATCCGGAATTCGCCTTCGTCGCCGCTGCGGGCCCATTTCGGCCACAGGTAACCGAAAATCTGGTCGGACAGCAGCCGGAACTGGTGCGGTTCGGCTCCGAGCGCGAGGTCGACGTGTTTGGCGCCGTAACCGTCCTTGGCGAGGGTGACGCGGTAGTTGCCGGGCGGAACGTCGGCGTGGATCGCTCCGGTCGCGGTGGAGCGGGCGGTCCAGTGCGCATCGCCGGCGTTGATCTCGACCGCGACATCGGGCAGCGCGAGATAGCGTTCGTCGCTGACGTATCCCAGCAAGGTCATACTGTCGTGGCTTTCGGTTCGACGGCCGGTTCCGGCAGCGGTTGCCCGGCGCGTTCGGGCAACAGCAGCATCGCGATCGCGCTGAGCACGCAGCCGGCGATGACGTAGATGCCGACGCCCCACACCGCGCCGGTCGCGCCGACCAGCAACGCGCTGAGGTACGGCGCGAATCCGCCGCCGAGCACCGCAGTCAGCTGATATCCCAGGTTGACGCCGGTGACACGCGAGCGAGTGTCGAACAGTTCGGACAGAATCGTCTGGGACAGCGCGGACATCGCCATCACGAACACCGAGAAGCCGAGCACCATCGCGACCGCCACGAGGACCGGGTTCTTCGTCTCGAACAACCAGAACACCGGGAAGATCACCACGGCGAGCCCGATGCAGCCGCCGAGGAAGACCGGTTTCCGGCCGATCCGGTCGGACAGCGCACCCCACGTCGGCGCGAGAACGATCTGCGCGCCGGCGGCGACCATGGTCGCGGTGAGCGCCACGGACGCGGGCATTCCGAGATCCTTTTTGACATACGACGCGCCATAGGTGGTGATGACGTAGCCGCCGATGCTGTTGGCGAAACCGAACAGAACGCCGTAGATCAAATTGCGCGGGCGGCGCAGCACAGCAACCAGCGGAATGCGCGCGCCGGCGTCCTTCTTGCGCGCGCGTTCGAACTCCGGCGTTTCGCCTACGCGCATCCGGATGATCAAGCCCGCGACCAGCAGCACGAAGCTGAGCAGGAACGGGATCCGCCAGCCCCAGGCCAGGAAATCCCGGTCGGGAAGCGTCGCGAACAACGCCATCAGCCCGGAGGAAATGAGCAGCGCGACGCCTGCCCCGGAAAGGAGCAGGGCCCCGTAGAGACCGCGTTTGCGCGGCGGGGCGTGCTCGACGGCCAGCGAGATCGCGCCGCCCATTTCGCCGCCGGTCGAAAAGCCCTGCAGCAGCCGCAGGACCACGAGCAGGATCGGGGCCGCGACGCCGATCTGGCGGTATCCGGGAAGCGCCCCGATGAGGATCGTGGCGATCCCCATCAGCACGATGGTGAGGATCAAGGCCTTCTTGCGGCCGAACCGGTCCGCGATGTGCCCGATCACGATGCCGCCGACCGGGCGCAGCACGAACCCGACGGCGAAAGTGGCGAACGACGACAGCTGCCCGGTGAGCGGGTCCTCGGACGGGAAGAACACGGCCGGGAACACGACGGCGGCGGCTAGGCCGAACAGGTAATAGTCGTAGTACTCGAGCAGCGTGCCGATGCTGGAAGCCAGCACCGCGGACCGGAGCCCCGAGCGTGCCGGGGCCGAGCCTGCCGAGCCGGAGCGGTCTGCGCCCATGTCGCCCGCACCTCCTGATCCGATGGTGGATCAAGGCCGGTCGACCTCGACCCCAGCGCCCCCGAATCCCGCATTTTCGAAATACCGTAGATGCGTCTTCTATTTCGGAAAGATTAGTCTATGCTGGCGGCGTCGGACAAGGGGAATCTCGGGGCGGGCCGGCGGGTTTCTTCTCGTGCGCGCGGGCCGCCGAGCCGTGGAGGGGTCGTCCATGACGTTGAGCCGTCGTCGTCTTTTGCAGTTGTCCGCGGTCGCGGCGGGCGCGGCCGTCGCCGGGACCGGAACCGTTGCCCACGCAGCGGAAAAGGAGCCGGACTGGGCCAGGTTGCGCAGACGGCTGCGCGGCGCGCTGCTGCAGCGGAACGACGCCGGCTACGCGGAAATCCGCCCGCCGTTCAACCTTCTCTACGACGATCGCTATCCGCCGGCGATCGCCCGGTGCGCCGACGCCGACGACGTCCGGAAGTGCCTCGAGTTCGCCGCGGAAAACACCGTCAAGTTCGCGGCCCGCAGCGGCGGGCACAGTTACGTCGCGTATTCCACTCCGGGCAACGGATTGGTCGCGGACCTCAAGCAGATGAACCGCGTCGAGGTCCGCCGGAACGGCACCGTCGTCGTGGGGGCGGGCACGCGGTTGCTCGACGTCTATCACGCACTCGCCGCCGAAGGACGCGCGTTGCCGGGCGGCACATGCGGCTCGGTCGGCATCGCCGGGCTCGCGCTCGGCGGCGGGATCGGCGTCCTGATGCGGAAGTACGGACTCACCTGCGACCACCTGGACGGCGCGAAAGTCGTGACGCCGCGCGACTTCCGGCTGCATTCGGTCGACCCGGGTTCGGACCTCGGCTGGGCGCTCACCGGCGGTGGCGGCGGGAATTTCGGGGTCACCACGGAGTTCACCTTCCGCACGGTTCCCGCGCCGCCGCGCGTCACGGTGTTCGTGGTGAACTTCCCCGAGGGCTCCGGCACCGACGTCTACGGGGCCTGGCAGGACTGGATCACCGCCGCGCCAAGGGAATTCTGGTCGAACATCTCAGTGCTCGGCGGCCCGAACCCGGCGGCGGGCGTCCCGGGCTGCCTCCTCGGCGGCGAACAACAGGCCCGCGAACTCATCGCCGATCTGGAACGCCGGGCCGGGGTCAAAGGCACCGTCAGCGGTTTCCAGGAGACGGACTACCTGGGCGCGATGGATTTCTGGTCCGGAAGCCTCGAGCGCCGCCGGTTCATGGCCGCTTCCCGGGTGCTGGCGAGGAAGGCCGATCCGGCGCGGCTGAGCGCGCTCGTCACCGGCGAGACCAAGGTCGCGCTGGAGGTCAACCCCCTCGACGCGGCGGTCTCCGACGTCCGGCCCACCGACACCGCGTTCGCCCACCGCGGGGTTTTCGGTGACGTGCAGGTTTACCTCAGCGCCGCCCCGGATGTCGACCGGGAGACTGCGAAGCACGAGGTGAACGACGTCCAGGCACGGCTGGCGGAGATCGCCACCGGCGGCGCATACGTCAACTACATCAACGACGACCAGCAGGACTGGGCCACCGCGTACTACGGGGTGAACCTTCCGGCACTCCGGGCGGCAGCGGCGAAGTACGACCCGAGCGGGGTGCTCGCGTTCGAGCAGGGTCTCTCGCCGCACCCGGTGTGAAAGCCGGTCTGCGGCCGGCGCAGGACTCCGGCCGCAGACCGGCGGGCCAGGCTCGCGGGCCGCGCGAAGTACGTGAGGCGAACCCTGGGGGAAGCTGATTCCCTCAGGGTTCCCCTCACGGACATTCGCCATTGCCCGGCCCGCGAGTCAGGCGGCGACCTGCAGAATCCAGGTGACGCCGAAGCGGTCCCGAAGCATCCCGAACGCCGGGGCCCACTGCGACGGGCCGAACGCCTCGACGACCGTCGCGTCCTCGGACAGCTTCTTCCAGAACTCGGCGACCTCGTCGACGGAATCGCCGCTGACGGACAGGAAGAACTTCTCCGTGGTGATGGTCATCCCGTTCTCGCGAGTGGTCTCGCCGACCGGAGCGGCGGCCGCGACGCCCGGCACGTCGTAAGCCATCACCTGGAAGCCGTTCTCGCCCGTCACCTGACCGAACACCACGCGGTCCGCACCGGGTGCGTCCTGGGGCATGCCGAAGTCGCCGTACGTGGCGATCCGGAGTTCCCCGCCGAACACTGACCGGTAAAACTCGAGCGCCTCCCTGGCCTCGCCCCGGAAGTTCAAGTGGGCGACGGCGTGCACTGCCATGATTTCGACTCCTCGATTCCCGCGCCGGACTCGTTCCCGCGCTGGAACCGAGACTCGCAGCAGTAGCGGTCAGGCAGTGACCGCTACTTCCGGCATGATCGAAACCATGCGAAAGGTGACTGACGCCGAGCGGCGCGACCGGATCGGACTGCGGCACGCATTGGCGACCGCCGCGTCCGGAGTGGAGGCCGCCGTCCGCGCGGTCACGTGCTTGCACGCGACTGAGGCCAGCAGCATCTACCTGTCCGCGTACGCCCGGTCCCGCGCCGATCGAGAGTCCATTTCGGACGCTCTGTTCGGCAAGCGGACTGTGGTGCGGCAGTTGGCGATGCGCCGGACCGTCTTCGCGTTTCCGGTCGATTTGCTCGCCGCGGCAAGGGGAAGTGCGTCGGCCCGAGTTGAGAAGCAGATGACCGCACGGCTGGCCAAAGACGCCGAACTCGCCGGAATCGACGACGGCCCGGCGTGGGTCGCCGACCGGTGCGCCGAGGCGTTGCAGGCGATCCGCGAAGAACCCGGCACTACCGCACAGCTGCGTGATCGCGTTCCCGAGCTGAACGCGCGGATCGCCGCCGAGGGGCGGCCTGCGGTGCTCGCCCCGGTCGGCTCCCGGGTGCTTTCCGTGCTGGCGTCGAGCGGTTCGATAGTCCGCGGGGACAACGCCGGACGCTGGCAGGTCTCCCGTCCAGTGTGGACGGCGGTCGAACAGTGGCTCGGTGAGGATCCAGGTGTCCTGGACGAACGCGAGGGCTACCGGGAACTGGTGCGGCGCTGGCTGTGGTCGTTCGGGCCGGGGACCGAGGACGACCTGGTGTGGTGGCTCGGCGCGACGAAAACCGCGGTCCGCCGGGCGCTGGACGACGTCGGCGCGACGCCCGCCCTGCTGGAGGACGGCACCCCGGCGTGGCTGCACCCCGACGATTCCGAGGAGGTCCGCCTCGACCAGGACTGGGCGGCCCTTCTCCCGACCCTCGACCCGACGACGATGGGCTGGCGCCGCCGCGACTTCTACCTCGGCGCCCACGGCCCGCACCTTTTCGACGGCGCGGGCAACGCCGGTCCGACCGCGTGGTGGAACGGGCGGATCGTCGGGACCTGGACGCAGCAGCCGGACGGGACGGTGGCGGTCGTCCCGATCGAACCGTTGTCCCTCGCTGCCGCAGCCGCGTTGGAAGAGGAGGCCGCGAAACTCACCGCCTGGTTCGACGGTGAGGTGGTCGCGACCGGTTACGTGCCGCCGATGGTTCAGGGACGGATTAGCCGCGGCGGCGGAGCTTCGGGTCGGTAAGCGATGGCGGAACGTACGACACGTCGATCGGACCCACATCGGCGCCCGGCGCGACGGTCTCGTCGATCCGGTCCAGGACATCGTCGTCCAGCCGGGTCTCGGCGCCCGCCAGCAGGTCGTCGAGCTGCGGCAACGTCCGGGGCCGAGGATCGCGGGACGTGACGGCGGGATGGTTGACCGCGAACGCCAGCGCCAGATGCGTCAGCGAAAGCCCGGCATCGTCGGCCACCTGAGCGAACTGCTCGACCGCCGCGTGTTTGCGCTCATCGCTCATGTGCCGCGGCACGAACCGCAGCTGCGCTTCCCGAAGCCGCTCGCCGCCGGGCCGATAGCGACCGCCTCGTGAGTGGCGTTGCCGGTTAGAACCGGCAACGCCACTCACGAGGTTCGGGCGCCCCAGCTGAGGTGCCGGTAGTACAACCCGTTCTTCGACTCCTGCCACTCGCCGACCGTGTCCGGTTCCCGGCCGATCTCCGGCGCGTAGACGTCGCCCTCGAAGGACTCCCGGAGTTCGGTCACCTCGATCCGGTCGGCGAACGGCAGCGACTCCTGGTAGATCCGCGCGCCGCCCATCACCCAGACGTCGCCGTCGGCGGCCGCAAACGCTTGCTCCAGGTCAGGGAACGTCTCCGCGCCCTCCTGCGGCGTGCGGGAGACCACCAGGTTCCGTCGCCCGGGCAACGGCCGGAAGCGCTCCGGCAGCGACTCCCAGGTGCGGCGTCCCATGAGCACCGTCGCGCCCGCGGTCACCGTGCGGAAGTGCTTCATGTCCTCCGGGATGTGCCACGGCAACGCGTTGTCGCGCCCGATGACGCGGTTCGCCGCCTGCGCCCAGATGAGTCCGATCATCAGACGGCCACCGGAGCCTTGATGCCGGGGTGCGGGTCGTAGCCCTCGAGCGAGATGTCCTCGTAGCGGTAGTCGAACAGGCTCTCCGCCGGCTTCAGGCTCAGCGTCGGGAACGGGCGCGCTTCCCGGGAAAGCTGCTTACGCACCTGGTCCACGTGGTTGTCGTAGATGTGGCAGTCGCCGCCGGTCCAGATGAAATCGCCGACGCGCAGGCCGACCTGGTCGGCGATCATGTGCGTCAGCAGGGCGTAGCTCGCGATGTTGAACGGCACGCCGAGGAACAGGTCCGCGCTGCGCTGGTAGAGCTGGCAGGACAGTTCGCCTTCGGCCACGTAGAACTGGAAGAACGCGTGGCATGGCGGCAACGCCATCTGCGGGATGTCCCCGACGTTCCAGGCCGACACGATGATTCGCCGGGAGTCCGGGTTTTCGCGCAGCGTACGCAGGACGTCGCTGATCTGGTCGACGTGCCCGCCGTCGGGGGTCGGCCAGGACCGCCATTGCACGCCGTACACCGGGCCGAGGTCGCCGTCCGGGGCCGCCCACTCGTCCCAGATCGTGACGCCGTGGTCACGCAGCCAATTGACGTTCGACTCTCCGCGCAGGAACCACAGCAGTTCGTACGCGATGGACCGGAAGTGCACCTTTTTGGTGGTGATCAGCGGGAATCCGTCGGCCAGCCGGTAGCGCAGCTGGTGCCCGAAAATCGACCGCGTGCCCGTACCGGTGCGGTCGCCCTTCGCGGCTCCGGTGTCGAGCACGTGCTGAAGCAGGTCTTCGTACTGCGTGTCCGGCATGTCTGCGGATGGTAGTCGAGCCAGCGCCGTGTCAGCGGGATATCAGCCGCCGCGGTGACGCTGGTCGCACCACCACCGAGAGGGGACCCGAAGATGACCCGCCCGCCCGGCCTGCCGCTCGAACGCGACGCAGGCCCGTTCGCCCCGCCGTCCGCCATCACCCGGCTGCGGGAGACCCGGCCGGTGAGCCCGCTGAAGTTCCCGGACGGGCACGACGGCTGGCTGGTCACCGGCTACGACGCGGTCCGCCAGGCGCTCGCCGACCCGCGGTTCAGCTCGCGCCAGGACCTCGGCGCGGTGCACGTGCCCTACGAAACGCCGAGCATGCCCGAGGCGCAGCAGGAGTTCGATCCGTCGCCGCAGGTGCCCGGCCTGTTCATCACGATGGACCCGCCGGACCACACCCGGCTGCGCCGGAAGCTCACCGGCGCGTTCACCGTCAACCGGATGAAACAGCTCGAGGAGCACATCGCCGAAATCGCGCAGCGGCAGCTCGATCATCTCGCCGAGTGTCCGCGACCTGCCGATCTGGTGCAGGAATTCGCGCTTCCGGTTCCTTCGCTGGTGATTTGCGAAATGCTGGGCGTCCCGTATTCCGACCGGGAGACGTTCCAGAAGAACTCCACGCAGATGATGCTCCGGGACCAGAGCATCGAGGACAAAATGGCCGCCTGGACGGCGCTCACTTCATACCTCGGAAAGCTGGCGGCCGACAAGCGCGCGGACCCCGGGGCCGACATCCTATCCGACCTGGCCCGCGACGACGACCTGAGCATCGAGGAGCTGGTCGGCATCGGCTTCCTGCTGCTGCTCGCCGGGCACGAAACTACGGCGAACATGCTGGCGCTCGGCACTTTCGCGCTGCTGGAAAATCCCGGGCAAATGGCCGCATTGCGCGCCGACCCGGATCTGATTCCGGGCGCGGTCGAGGAACTGCTGCGCTATCTGGCGGTGGTCGACGTTCTGTTCCGTTACGCGTCCGAAGACCTCGAACTCGGCGGCGAAAAGATCAGCAAGGGATCGACCGTCCTCATTTCGATGCTGGCCGCCAACCGCGATCCTTCGCGTTTTCCCGAAGGCGACGAGCTCGACGTCAAACGGAATGCGCGCACGCATGTGTCGTTCGGCCACGGCGTGCACCAATGCCTCGGACAGCAGCTCGCCCGGATCGAAATGCGCGCGGGATTTGCCGGGCTGCTGCAGCGCTTCCCGACGCTCGCCCTCGCCGTCCCGCCGGAGGAGGTGCCGCTGCGGACCGGCATGAACATCTACGGCGTTCACGAGCTGCCCGTGACCTGGTGACACCCGCCGTCAACGTATCGGTTGACGTGTGCCTGCGTCAACCGATACATTGACGACCATGACGGACTCCGTGCAGGCAATGGCCACCCGGTACTTCCGGCAACGCGAGAACCCCTTCCTCGCCGAACTGGTCCGCGCGGCGAGATCCGGCCGCCCGCCCGGCGAGGACCTCAGCGCTGAGGACGCGGCGGGAGCGTTGCACCTGGTCCCGGACGTCCGGCAAGACCTGGACCGCGCCGAGGTCACGCTGATCGAATCGGTCCTCGACCGCAGCTGGACCTGGGAACAACTGGGGGCGGAGTACGGCAACCGGTCCAAACAGGCGATGCAGCAGCACTACCGGCGGCGCGGCGGGACGCGTTCCTGGCCAGCAAAGGAACGCCCGCCGCGCACCGAATCACCGCATCGGCTGACCGACGAGGATCTGGACCCGGCCGATGTGGCGAAGGTGCGCGAGGCGATCAGCGCGTTGCTCGCCACCGCGCACGACGTCGCCGAAACCCACACGGTCGACGGGGTGTGGACCGCGGGCGAACCGATCCTGGAGGAGATCTCGGCAGTCGGGCTGGATCCGTTGCCCCGCTTGGAAGTCGCGTGCCGCACCGCCGCCGCGGCAATCGAGGACATGGTCGTCGCGGGCTGGGAACGTCGCGATCCAGGCCGGACCGAACGGCAGCGGCAGTCGTGGACGGTGCGACTGGAGGACGAGATGCGGGACATGGCGTCCTGGCTCGATCGGGAACCGCAAGGGCGGCTTCTTCCGCGAGCCGACCGTCCGTTGACCGTTGGGACGACTACTGCTGAGCGAGCGGACCACGTGGAGATCGCCGCCGAGGACGTGCCAGAAGTGCAGGAATCGATCAGCCTGACGCTCTCGCGTTTGGAAGCCCATCGCGCCGTGTTTGACCAGGTCATTGCCGAGTTGATGCGACGCCAGGCCGAACTGTCCTAAGCGGATTCATCGGGACGGAAGCCATCGCCGTTCTTTGTCCCTCGCGAATGGCACCTCCGAGGCCAGCCCGCGCGGGATGAGCACCAGCGCTTCTCCGGCGAAGCTGACCCCGATCGCCAACTGGTAGGGCCTCGCCTGTTCGTGCATGCCGCATTTCACTGCCAGCACAGTGAATCCGATCGAGACGGTAACGCCGAGCACGAACAGCGCGAGGCTCGACTTCCGGTAGCGCTGCCACAGTTCGCCCTTCTTCGCATACAGCCGGATCGTCGCGCCGCGCGCCGCTCCGAAGGCGAGACCGACCGCGCAGCTGCCGACGATCCACCACACGTCAGCGCTGGTCAGACCCTTGAATCCGACGACCCCCGCGACGCCGATCGCGATCAGCACGATCGGCGGCGCGACGGTGTCACGCCAGTTCAACGGCTCCCCGAGCATCCTGAACACCAGCATCACTACGACGCCGACTACCAAGCTCACCAGTACCCACCCGCTCATCGCGGACCCTCCCCAGGACGCATTTTAGCACTATCATGCTAAATGCATCGTGGCACCACCGTGCTATAAACGCAACCATGCCCAAGATCGTGGTGCCGGAAGACCGCCGCAAAGCTGTCAGCGAAGCCGTGGTCCGGGTAGTGCGCCGCTCCGGGGTCGAAGGCGCGACGCTCGGCAACGTGGCCAAGGAAGCGGGCCTCGCGATCGGGTCGATCCGGCATTACTTCGCCGACCACGAAGCGATGATGATCTTCACCATGGACCAGCTCGGCCGCCGGATCGGCGAGCGCGTCGCGGTTCGCGCGGACCGGCTGCTCGCCGCCGAAACCGGCCGCCGGACGCTGGTCGAAGACCTGCTCGCCGAGTTCCTCCCGCTCGACGACGAACGCCGGGACGAGGCGATGGCCTGGCTGGCGTTCACCGTCGCCGCGCGCACCCGTCCGGCGTTTCGCGCGAGTGCCGACGCGCAGCACCAGAACCTGCGCGACCTGATCACGCGGATCCTGCGCGAGGCCGTCGCGCTCGGCCGGCTTCCCGAGGAACTGGACCTGACCGTCGAGGCGGTCCGCCTGTCCGCGCTGCTCGACGGACTGACCATGCAGGCGGTGCTGCACCCCGAATCGACGCCGCCGGAACTGCTCATCACCGCGATGCGGCGAAGCCTGCCGTAACCCCGGTCCCTTGTGGACCAACCCCCGCAACGCGATTCATCGCTTGTGAACGCGCTGTGAATATTGCGAATTCCCTGCCGCCGCGGTGAGCGAAACCGCGGCGGTGCCAGTCATTTCCCCGCAGAACCGGCTGTGAACACTCACACCACGTGCCGGAGCCGTTGCCCTGCGGGAGTGGGCGAGCACACAGTGATGCGCGGCCGGGGCATCCCGGCGAGCTCCCTTCCCCGTCTGGCACAAGGAGATTCGATGGATTACCGACCCACCCGGAGGACAGTCCGGATCACGGCGGCGACCGGGGCAGCCGCGCTTGCCGTGGCGTTGCTGCCGGGCACCGCGCTGGCCCAGTCGACCAACGACGCGCACCAGCCGAACGGCCTCGTCAAGACCGCCACGCACACCCAGGTGCGCGAGGTCCAGCCGGTCGGCGGCGGCCTGCGCGCCGCGGCGCTGCCCGTGTCGAAGCAGCTCGAATACAACCAGCAGGTCCAGCAGAACGACGAGTGGTGCTGGGCCGCGGACGGCTCCAGCATCGAGCAGTCGCAGGGCGGCACCGCCTCACAGGAGGATTTCTGCGCGGCGGGCAAGGGCACCCAGTCTGGCTACTGCCCGAACCAGGCCGCACAGATCGACGAGATCGTGCAGGGCTTCCAGGGCACCGGGTTCTCCGCGCAGAACGCGAACGGGCCGATCAGCTACTCGTCGATCCAGAACCAGGTCAACTCCGGAATCCTGAACCTGACCGGCATCTACTGGACCTCCGGCGGCGGGCACGCCGAGGTGATCTACGGCTACGACAGTTCGAACCAGTCGCTGATGGTCGGCGACCCGTGGCCGAGCTACCAGCGGTACCAGACCTGGGACTACAACTCCTACCGCAGCAACGCCCAGTTCACCTGGAACGACACCATCGTCAACATCAAGAAGGGCTGACGAGCCGCCATGGGCGAGATCTGCCGGAAGTTCGCCGCCGGCGCGGCGATCGCGGTCGCGGCGCTCCTGTCCGCCGGTCCCGTCGAGGCCGCCGGGGCCTCGTGGGTCGCGCCGCCGTCGGAGCAGGACGTCGCGGCCGCGGTCAAAGCCGCGGAAACGACGCGCGCGATCAGTTTCGCCAAGTCGAACTTCCGGCAGGTCGGGCACGCCGATCCGGGCCGGATCACCCTGGAGCACAAGGGTTTCCCGGTCTACACGCTCAACCCGGACTTCGTCGCCGCGAAGCCGGGAGCCCCGGCCGGGGTGCTGCGGGCGATCGCGGTGACGGCCACCGCGGCCACCGGCGCGAAAGCCACCCTCCGCGCCGCGCCCGACCACGCCGCGCCGACCGGCTGGTCGGTCGGGAACGTGTTGTCCGGCAACGACGAGGAGGCGCTCAGCGCCCGGCTGCGCCCGGGTTCGGTGCTGCTGAACGAACCGCAGATCAACGGGTGGTACGACCTCGGCCGCGACGGCGTCGTGCTGCTCCAGGCCAGCCTCCCGCAATCGCCGGTCGGCCAGTTCATGCCGATCGCCGAGTACCAGCAGCAGGTGCATTCCCGGTACGCCGACAAGCAGCCCGGCTCGGATTACCAGCGCGGCGGCGGGCTCGGGTTCGCCCAGACCCTCCAGCGCGACACCGGACCGGCCGGTTCGCTGGTCGCCGGGCTGATCGTGCTCGGCTCCGCGGTGGTGCTCGGGGGCGCGTTCCTGGGGTGGCGCTGGAGGAAGCGGCGGATCAGTCCCAAATGAGGTCGACCCCGGCGATGCCCACGCCGAGTTCCTCGAAGTAGGCGCTGACCGTGTTCCCCGGCCCGCAGAACAGCGGCTCGCGGACCAGCAGTTCCAGGTCCTCCCTCGGCCGGACGGTCCGCAGGCAGCGCGCGGGCAGCGCGGCCGGGTCGAAGCGCAGCCGCAGCAGGTAGGCCGACATGCGGGAGCGCACGACCCGGTGGAAATTCCCCGGCCGGACCGAGGCGGCGGGACGGAGGGTGAACCCGAACGTGTGCGTCTCCCCCTCGGCGAGGCCGCGGTCGAAGAGCAACTCGAACACCATTCCGGCCGACCGCGCGCTGCGCCGCACCCGCCCGACCCGGCAGCCGTCGACCGCGATGATCTCGGTCGCCGTGACGTCGCTGCCGTCCTCGTCCTGGTGCGTCACCAGGAAGCTGTCCGGACCGGATCTTCGCGCGCGCACCACCATGGTCGACGAGATCTCCGCGGTCCGGCCTTGCGCGCCGAGCGTCAGCACGTCGACCACCGTCGCGACGTCCAGGTCCGCGTTCTCCTCGACGCCGGGCGTTCCGCTCAACTCGTCACGCAGCGCGAACGTCTCCGCCCAGCTCTGCTGGAGTTCCGGCAGCGACGGCCTGCGATCGGCGTCCGCGCTCCGGTGCGGTCCGATCAGCACCACCAGACTGTCTGGCGGCAGGTTCAGCACCGACTCCAGAGCGCGCACGACGTCGAGCGACCGGGGCGCGGACGGGCTGCGCAGACCGCGCTGCCAGTAACTCAGCGTGGACTCGGCGACCGACACCCCGTGCGCGGCGAGATGCGCGCGGAGCCGCGACAGGGACAACCCGCGCCGGTCGACAGCCTCGGACAACGCACGGTGAAACGGGCCGGACCGGACTGTTCGCGCCGACCACCGGACCGCCAAGCTCTGCTGCTGCATCTGGCTTCCCCTGCTCGTGCCGAATAGCTGTTCAGCATGAGCAGTTCGTGAGCGAGCAACAACCGTCCATGGTCGAGAATCGGACAAATCCCCCCGCTTGCGAGGGCTCAGCGGTCCTCGAGATCGCGCCAGACGGCCGCCAGAAGGCGCAACTGCTCGTCGTCCAGCCGGTCGAAGAACAGCGTCCGCAGGTCCTCGTGATGACGGCGGCGGGCTTTGCGCATCAGCGCGCGGCCCTGCGCGGTCAGCACCGCGTCGAAGCTGCGGGCGTCCACCGCCGATTGGCGGCGTTCGATCAGCCCGCGGCCGACGAGACGGTCGGCCAGCCGGGTGAAGCCGCCGGTGGACATCAGGCGGCGCTGAGCGAGGTCGGTCATCCGCATGCCCGCGTCGCCCGCCTCCGCCAGCAGGGCCAGCACGCTGTACTCCGCCATGCTCACGTTCAGCGGCGCGAGCCCGTCCGCCAGCGCGCGCCACAGCCGCTCGTGCGTGAAGAGGAACCCGCTCCACGCCTCCTGTTCCAGGTCTCGCAGCCCGTCGCTCGCCATGCCGACACGGTAACCGGGCCCGGGCAAACGGGTGACCACGGCCACCTCCGGAAATAGTTGTCTGCGCAGACAGGTTATTTCGGCAGGCTCGGCCGCGGCGTGCGGGCGGGCACCGGAAAGGAGCACCGACGATGGCTGAACCGCAGACCGCCGGGTCGCGACCGTTCGAAATCGGCATCCTGACGTTCGCCGAACTCACCAAAGACCCGGTCACCGGGGCGCTTCCCTCGCCGCGCCAGCGGGCGCGCGAGACGATCGAGCAGGCACAACTCGCCGACCAGGTCGGGCTGGACGTCTTCGGCGCCGGCGAGCACCACCGCGCCGACTTCGTCGGGTCCGCGCCCTCGGTCCTGCTCACCGCGGCGGCCGAGCGAACCGAGCGGATCCGGCTGACCAGCGCGGTGACCGTGCTGAGTTCCGAAGACCCGGTGCGGGTGTGGGAGCAGTTCGCGACGATCGACCTGCTGTCCGCGGGCCGGGCCGAGATCATCGCGGGCCGCGGGTCGTACACCGAATCCTTCCCGCTCTTCGGCTACGACCTCGCCGATTACGCCGATCTCTTCCGCGAAAAGCTCGACCTCCTGCTGGCCATCCGCGAGCAGAACCCGTTGACCTGGAAGGGAAAGTTCCGGGCACCGCTCGATGACGCCGACATCGCGCCGCGCGCGGACGGCCTGCCGATCTGGGTGGGTGTCGGCGGGTCCGCGGCATCGGCGGTCAGCACCGGACGGCGCGGGCTGCCAATGGCGATGGCGGCTCTGCTGGGACCGTTGACCCAGCACGAGGAGACCGCGGCGCTCTACCGGCAGGCGGCGCGAGAAGCCGGGCACGAGCCGGCGTCGATCAGCATCAACGTGCACGGGTATGTCGGGCGCACCAGTCAGGAGGCGCGCGAAACCATGTATCCCTACTTCGCACAAGGCATGCTGGAGAACAATCATCAGCGCGGGGTCGGGATGCGGATCTCCTGGTCCGCCTTCGAAGCGCAGGCGTCGCCCGGGTCGGCGCTGCTGGTGGGCAGTCCGGCGGAGCTGATCGAGAAACTGCTTGCCTACCACGAGGTCTACGGGCTGAACCGGGCGTTGATCCAGCTCGGGTTCGGCGGGATGCCGCAGAAGGCGCACCTCGCCGCGATCGAACGGCTCGGCACCGAGGTCGCCCCGGTCGTGCGGCGGGAGATCGCGTCGTGAGCGGGCTGCGCGTGGTGGTCGTCAACGGGAGCCCGAGCCGGCCGTCCAAGACGATGGGGCTGGTGGACGTCATCCTGGAAACGCTCGGCAAGCTGGTCCCCGTCGAGGCGTCCCGGATCGACGTGTACCGGCTGGGGCTCGGCGAAACCGTCGAACGCTCGGACGCGCCGCCGGAGGTCGAGGCCGCGTTGCGGAGCGCCGAAGGAGCCGACCTGCTGATCGCGGCGACGCCGGTGTTCCGCGGTTCGTACCCCGGGATGTTCAAGCAGTTCTTCGATCTGGTCGACCAGTACGCGCTCGCCGACAAACCCGTCCTGCTGGCCGCGACCGGCGGCGGCGACCATCACGCGCTCGTGCTGGAGCACGCGCTGCGGCCGTTGTTCGGGTTCTTCCAGGCCCTCACGCTGCCGGTCGCGATCTTCGCGTCCAGCGGGGATTTCGACGGAACGGTACTGCTGAATCCGCGCGTGCACGGGAGGATTCAGATCGCGCTCGAGTCCGCGGGCCGGTACCTGCCCGTGCCGAAGTAGTCCATCGCGAACTCCGTCAACCGTTGTGCCGCAGCGGAAAGGTACGCGTCCGCGCGCTGCACCACGGTCAAGGTCCGATAGCAATCCGGAGCGTCCAGCTCCAGCCCGACGGCCGCCTCGTCCTTGGCGGCCTGTCGGGCGACCTCCGGCACCAACCCGATCCCCAGCCCGCTCGCGATCAGCTGGCCGGTCGCGCCGGGTTCGTCGCTCTCGCAGGAGTAGTTCGGTTCCAGCCCGGCTTCGGCGAAGAGGCGGTCGGAGAGGGTGCGCGGCCAGTAGCCGGGGCGGGTGGTCACCATCGGCTCGTTCGCGAGGTCCGCCATCCGCACGCGTTTGCGCCGCGCGAGCCGGTGCGTGCTCGGCACGGCGAGGATCACCTCCTCGCGCAGCAGTTCCCGCGCTTGGAGGCCAGGCTGCTGCAGCGGCTGCGAGGCGAAGCACAGATCGACCTCGCCCGCGCACAACTGCTGCGCCATGGTTTCCGCCGAGGATTGGTACAGCCGCAGTTCGACGCCGGGGTACTCCGCGCGGAAGGCGCTCATCAGACCGGTGAGGGTGAGCAGGGTTTCCGACGCGACGGCGACCCGGCCGTGGTCCAGACCGGCCAGATCGACGAGTTCCTGGCGGGCGTCGTCGAGTTCGCGCAAGGCCCGGTCGACGCGGCGCAGGAACGTGGTGCCGAAGTGGTTGAGCCGCAGCCCCCGCCCGGCCCGCTCGAACAGCGGCACGCCGAGATCCGCCTCCAGCCGCGCGATCGCCCGGCTCAACGACGGCTGCGCGATGTGCAGCTCGGCCGCCGCCTGGCTGAGGTGGCCGCGGTAGGCGACCGCCTGGAAGTAGCGCAGCTGCAGCAGGTCCATCTCATAGCTCCGAGGTCATGAGTACATGGCGATTTTGGTCTTGGACGGCATGAGAAGTTCAGCTTAGCGTCTGAACGGGGGAATTCTTACGCGCACTAGGGGGAACGGTGGCCGAAGCGGCCCGGACACGCGGGCGGACGTTGCTGGTGGTGATGCGGGTTGTCGTGACGGTGCACGCCGTCGCGATCCTGGGTCAGCCGGTGTTCGCCGGACGGTATTTGATCGGCGACTACAGCATGCTGGCGATGCACGAACTCGGCGCGAACATCGTGTCGACGGTCGCGCTCGTGCAGCTCGTGCCCGCCGCGCTGTACTGGTGGCGCGGCGGCGTCCAGTGGCCGTTCTGGGCGAGTTTGCTGCTGGCCGGCGGCGAGACCGCGCAGTACTTCGCCGGGCAGGCCGGTGCTCTTGACCTGCACATTCCGCTCGGTGTCGCACTGGTCGCGATCGCGCTCGGGACGCTGTTCGGCATCTGGCGGACTGGGGCACGGCGATGAGCGGGATGTCGCGCCGCCGGTTTCTCGGACTGGCGGGCGGTGCCGGAGTGGTGCTCACAGCCGGGTTCGTCACCCCGCGGTTGTTGCGGCCCACCCCAGCCACCGGTGAGCTGCTGACCAGCGAAGTGCCGCTGCCGCAACCGTTTCAAGTGCCGTTGCCGCTGCCGCCGGTGCTGAATCCGGTCTCCCGCGACGGCGGCGTCGACCGGTACGAAATCGTGCAGCGAGCCAGCACCGCGGAGATTCTGCCTGGACTGCACACGCCGATCTGGGGTTACCAAGGCACTTTCCCCGGGCGACCATCGAGTCCCGCAGCGGCCGGACGACGATTGTCCGGCACCGCAACGAACTTCCGGTCCCGACCGTCGTGCACCTCCACGGCGGGCGCACGCCACCGGAGTCCGACGGCTACGCCACTGACCTCGTGCTGCCCGCTGACGGCCGGTATCTCGCCGGTGCTGGGCACGGGCATTCGGGGATGGCCGACCCGGACGCCGTCGTCACCACCGGCACCCGCGAGTACACGTATCCGTTGCGGCAAAAGGCCGCGATGCTCTGGTATCACGACCACCGGATGGATTTCACCGGACCGGCCGTGTACCGCGGACTCGCCGGACTGCACATCGTCCGCGACGCCGAGGAAGACGCGCTGCCACTGCCGCGCGGCGAGCGAGAGATCCCGCTCATGATCACCGACCGCGCGTTCGCCGAAGACGGATCGATGCGATACCCGTCGCTGGATCCTTCGTTGCGAACCGTGCCGGGAGTGGAAGACGCTTACGCGGCAGGCGTTCTCGGCGACGTACTGCTGGTGAACGGCGCGCCGTGGCCGGTCGCGGAAGTGTCGGCGACCCGGTATCGCCTGCGATTCCTCAACGGTTCCAACGCTCGCCGGTACGATCTCGCCCTCAACCCGCCGCCGCCGAGCGGACCCGCGTTCACGCAGATCGGGTCGGACCAAGGCTTGCTCGACGCCCCGCGCGGCCACGAGCACCTGCCGATCGCGCCTGCCGAACGGTACGACATGGTCGTCGACTTCGGCGCTTATCCGGTGGGTACCGAGGTGACGCTGGTCAACCGTCTCGGAACCGGTTCCACCGCACAGGTAATGCGATTCCGCGTCGCGCGCCGGACGAAAGACGACAGCCGCATTCCGGCGAAACTGTCCGAAATGGAGCGACTCGACCGGGCACAAGCGACGGTGACCCGCGAGTTCGCGTTCCGAAGTGGACAGTTCAACGGCAGGCACGGCTGGACCATCGGCGGCGAGGCCTTCACCCCGACGAAGATCGCGGCTCAGCCGAAACTCGGCGACGTCGAGATCTGGCGGTTCGTCGCGGATCTGCACCATCCGATCCACCTGCATCTGGTGCACTTCCAGGTGCTTTCCCGCGGCGGCAAGGATCCCGCGCCGCACGACGCGGGCCGGAAGGACACTGTGGACCTTCGGCCCGGCGAAGCGGTCGAGGTGATCGCGCGATTCGACGGATATCGCGGGCGGTACATGTTCCATTGCCACAACGCCGAGCACGAGGACATGGGGATGATGGCCACGTTCAAGACCGTTTAGCCCGGACGCAGCCAAGTTTTGACGCGTCGGCCGGTCGCGAACGCGCACACCAGCAGCGGCAGCACCCAGTCCGCGTCGATCAGGAAGAACGAGACCAGAGACGCTCCGCCCGGGTCGAGCACCCGGCTGCCGTCGATCGGCACGAACGCGACGACCATGGCGACCGCGACCACCAGCAGCCTGCTGCCCGCGCCGAGCAGCACGAGCGTCCGGCCGAGCGGGTTGCGCAGCGCCAGCAGCATCGCGCCGGCCAGGCAGCACACTCCGCAGAGGACCTGGCTGACGAGTCCGCCGAGCATGCTGGCCGAAAGGGTGCCGTCGTCGGCGGGCACGTACATCGCGATCAACGACAGCGCGTCGACCGGGTCCCAGCGGCCGCTCGGCTGGGCGGAGTCCACTGTGGCGGACGGCCAGATCAGGAACACCGTTTCGCGGACGGCGACCAGTACCGCGAACCCGATCGCGAGTGCCGCGCCCGCCGGTAACCGCCTCGTCCGCTCGACCGTTCGCTCCGTCACCAGGCCCCTCCTTCGCCACCGAGGCGGCAAACCTAGCCCGGCGCGGAGGGGACCGGTCCCGGAACGTCCGTGAAGGGCTCCTTGAGGGAATCTGATTCCGTCAAGGAGCCCTTCACGGAACGGCGGCGCGGCTAGGCGGGTGTGGCGGCCAGCCGGTATCCGGCTCCGGCGACCGTCTCGATCACCGGCGGCGAGCCCAGTTTCCGCCGCAACGTCATCACCGTGACCCGCACCGTGTTGGTGAATGGGTCGGCGTGCTCGTCCCACGCCTTTTCCAGCAACTGCTCCGCGCTCACCACCGTCCCGTCGGCCCGCATCAGGACCTCCAGCACCGCGAACTCCTTCGGCGACAACGGCAGGAAGCGGCCGTCGCGGGAGGCCTGGTGCCGGGGCAGATCGAGGACCAGACCGGCCGCCTCCAGCACCGGCGGCAGCGCCGGACGCGCCCGGCGGGCCAGCGCGTGCACCCTGGCGACCAGCTCCGCGAAGACGAACGGTTTGGTCAGGTAATCGTCCGCGCCGAGGTTGAGTCCTTCGATGCGGTCGGTGACGTCGGCGGCCGAGGTGAGCATGAGGACCCGGGTCTCGCCGCCCGCGTCGACGATCGCCGCGCAGACCTCGTCGCCGTGCACGGTCGGCAGGTCCCGGTCCAGGACGACGACGTCGTACGCGTGCACGGCGACGCGTTCGAGGGCCTCGCCGCCGTCGTAACAGACGTCCACCGCGATGGAATAGCGGCGCAGCCCCTCGGCGATCGAATCCGCGAGGAGCGGCTCGTCCTCGACAATCAGTACCCGCATTCGATCATCATGCCCTGAACGGCGATAAAGGCGAGATAAGGATCAAGCGGGCAGCCGCACCTCGACCGTCAAACCGCCGTTCGGATTCGCCCGCGCGGAGACGTCCCCGTCGTGCGCGCGAGCGACGGAACGCACAATCGACAGCCCCAGTCCGGAATGGTCAGCCGCTCCGGTCCGATCCGGTTTTCCCCGCCGGAAGGGTTCGAACAAGCCCGCGACCTGGTTTTCGTCCACATTGGACCCGGAATTGCGGACACTCAGGGCGGGTGTCGCGCCGATGGTGATCGACACCCAGCCGTCCGGAATGTTGTAGCTGATCGCGTTGCTCACCAGGTTCAGCACCAAGCGTTCGAGCAGCACGGCATCGCCGATCACCGTACGTGCGCGCAGTCGGGTCTCCACGGTCACGCCAGCCTCTTTCGCTTGCGCGGCGGTGAGTTTCACTACGGAACGGACCACTTTGTCCAGTCGCACCGGAGCCCGGGCACTCAGGCCGCGATCACTGCGCGCGAGCACCAGCAACCCTTCGATCAGCCGTTCGCTGCGTTCGTTGGTCTGCAGCAAATGCGCACCCAGTTTGGTCAGCACCGGCCCGGCATCGGGGTTTTCCAACGCGACTTCGATCAGCGTCCGCTGCACCGCGAGCGGAGTGCGCAACTCGTGGGAAGCGTTGGCTACAAACCGTTTCTGGCTGTCGAACGAACCGGCGAGACGGTCCAGCATGCTGTCGAAAGTGTCGGCGAGTTCCTTCAATTCGTCACGCGGGCCGTCGAGGTTGATGCGCTGATCGAGCTTCCCGGCTTCGAGCCGCCGCGCGGTCGAGGTGATCGTGTGCAACGGCCGCAGCGCGCGTCCCGCCATGAACCAGCCGAACAGCAACGCCAGCGCGGCGGTGACCACCAGCGCGATCGCCGACGCGAGGACCAAAGTGGACATTGTCGAGCTGCGGTAATCGGTGAGCACCGCAGTCGCCACTTTCTCCGCGGAGGCAGGGACGGTCTGCATCGGGATCGTCGTCGCCTCCATCGGGACCGATTCGACGTCGGCGGCGACCTGGCTCAGCTTCAGCGAGGCTCCGTCGCCGAGATACTGCGCGGGCGCGGGCAGTTCATTGCTGACGACGGTGTAGGTCACCACCACCAGCACGAGCCCGGCCAGCAGGAAGAACCCGCCGTACAGCGCGGTGAGCCGGGTCCGCACGGACAGCCGCAGCGGCCCCCGGCGCGGGCCTGCGCTCTTCTCGGCCAAGGGGTCCTCCCAGGTCGTGGCTGCCGACAGTCTGTCCTATCCGGGCATAAGGAGAGGATAAACAAGATCGCTTAACGAGCCTGTATCGCCGCGTCGGTACTACTGGGCCACCGGCGGGAACGACCCGCCCGAGCCAAGGAGAATCCCGATGCGGAAAACACGTCTGGCGGCTGTCGGAGCCGGATTGGCGCTGGGGCTGCTCACCGGGTGTTCGTCCGGGGAAACCGCGCCGCAGGTGCCGTCGATCTCCAGTCCGAAGGCAAGCCCGCAGCAGGACGCCGCCGCCGGAAAAGCCGATCCCGCGGCGGACCGGGACGCGATGCGCGCCTACGCGAAATGCATGCGCGAACACGGCGTCGACACACCGGATCCGGGCGAGAACGAAGCCCCGACCATCAATTTCTCCAACGATCCCAAGACCATGGCGGCCCTCGACGCCTGCAAGAAGCTGCTGCCGGGCGGCGGAATGCCGAAGAAGCTCACGCCGGAGGAACTGGACAAGGCCCGGAAGGACGCCAAATGCATGCGCGAGCATGGCGTCGACATGCCGGATCCGGACGCGAACGGCGGCGCACAGGCGCTGCCGATGAAGGACGACGGGACCAAATTCGAGGAAGCGCTCAAGGCGTGCGGAATGGGAATGGCCGGAAAGTGACCGGGAAACGAGGACGCTGGTTCATCGCCGCGGGAGCGACGGTCGTCGTGCTCGGCACGACCTCGGCGGTCGTGCTGACCCACGTCGCCTCCGGCGGCGAACCAGCCGCGGCGGCGAAGCCGGTGGCGACCGCCGAAGTGACCAAATCGGACTTGAAGGAAGAGGAGAATGCGACCGGAAAACTCGGCTACGGCAAGGAATCCGCGCTGAGCGGCAAGAAGAACGGCACGGTGACCTGGCTGCCCGGCCGGGGCGACGTGCTCGGCCGCGGCAAGACGGCGTACACAGTGGACGCCAAGCCGGTGCCGCTGTTCTACGGAACTCTGCCGTTCTATCGCGTGCTGAACGACGGCGTGGACAAAGGACCGGACGTCAAAGAGCTTGAAGAGAACCTGAAAGCACTGGGATACGGCGGTTTCGGCACTCCGGACGAGAAGTTCACCTCCGCGACCGCGACCGCGCTCAAACGCTGGCAGAAATCGCTCGGCCTGGCGCAGACCGGGACCTTCGATCCGGCCGACGTCGTGCTGGCCCCCGGCGAGATCCGGGTGTCGTCGGTGACCGGTCAGCTCGGCGGCCCCGGCGCGGGCGAGGTTTTCAAGTACACCGGCACGGCCCGCGTCGTGGAGGCCGAATTGGACGCGACCAAGCAGAGCGTCGCGGTCAAGGGCGCGAAGGTGCCTGTCTCGCTCAACGGCCGCACGCTGACCGGCACGATTACCGATCTCGGCGACACCGCCGCGGAGGACAAGGAAACCGGCAAGGCGAAGGTCACTGTCCAGATCCAGGTGGACGACCCGGCTGCTGCCGGAGACGTCGTCGATGTCCCGGTATCGGTGCGGTTCACCAAGGAGGTCCACCAGGACGTCCTCGTGGTGCCGGTCGGCGCGCTGGTCGCGCTCGCCGAGGGCGGATACGCGGTCGAGGTCGACGAGCAGGGCAAGCGGCGGCTGGTCGGCGTCGAGACTGGGTTGTTTTCGGGCGGGCAGGTCGAGGTCAAGGCCGCCGGTCTGCACGCGGGCCAGCGGGTGGTGACGACGTCATGATCCCCGTGCTGGCCGCGTATCGGGTGTCGCGCACCTACGGCGGTAACGTGCCTGCATTGCGGAATGTCTCACTGTCCTTTTCGGACGGAGAGATGGCGGCGATCGTCGGACCGTCCGGTTCGGGAAAATCCACGCTGCTGCAACTGATGGGCACGCTCGACCGTCCGACGGAAGGCCGGATCGAGATCCGCGGACACGACGTCGCTCAGCTGTCCGACCGCAAACTCGCCGCACTGCGCTCGCGGTGGATCGGGTTCGTGTTCCAGCAGTTCTTCCTGGACGACGGCGAAACCTCGGTGAACAACGTGTGCAGCGGCCTGCTGTACAGCGGAGTCCCGAAACGAAAACGCCGAACGCGCGCATTGGAGGCCCTCGACCGGGTCGGGCTCGGACATCGCGCCGGACACCTGCCAGGCGAACTGTCCGGCGGCGAACGGCAGCGAGTCGCGATCGCCCGGGCGGTCGTGAACACGCCGCCGATCCTGCTCGCCGACGAACCAACCGGAAACCTCGACACCGGCAATGGCGCGGCGGTGCTGTCCTTGCTCGCGGAGCTCAATGCTGGCGGCACCACGGTCGTGCTGATCACGCACGACCGGGAAATCGCGGCCGGAATGCCGCGGCGAATCGAGATCCTCGACGGGGAATTACGCCTCGACACTGGTGCGGCCGACCTGGCGGTGCCGCAATGAGCGCGCCCGGAGCGGATCGGCTCGGTGCCGCCGACCTGCTGCACGCTGCTGTCGACCGCAAACTCCACCCCACCACCGCACCCGGCAAAGGCATCCCAATGACCGCACCCAGCCCGAAACAGCCCGGTCCCGCCGACCCGCCGCACAGCCGCCGACACGACCACCGCCCCGGCCGGAACGCCGCAATGACCGCACCCAGCCCGGCCCCGCCGACCTCCCGCGCGCCCGCCGACGCCCAACCCGACCCCACCACCGCACCCGCCGGGAACGCCGCAATGACCGCACCCAGCCCGAAACAGCCCGCCCCACCCCGCACCAAAGCCCCGCACCCCCCTGCCAACAGCACGACCCACTTGGCAGGAGCACCCCAATGACCGCACCAGCCCCACCCAGCCCAACCCGGCTCGGTCCCGCCGATCTGCTTTCCCTTGGCGCGCACGGAATGCGCACCCGCCCGCTGCGCGCGATGCTGTCCGCGCTCGGCATCGCCATCGGGGTCGCGGCGATGGTCGCCGTGCTGGCCATTCCGGCGTCGGCGGACCAAGCACTGCAGGACAAGCTCGCCGCGATGGGCACCAATCTGCTCCGCGCCGAGGCCGGGCAGACACTCATGGGCGGTTCGGCGAAGCTGCCCGACTCGGCGGTCCCGATGGTGCGGCGGATCGCGCCGGTCGAGGGGGCGGTGGAGGTCGGCAAGGTCAACGCCAAGGTGTACCGCAACGACCGGGTCGGCAAGGACGATTCGGCGGGTGTTTCGGTGTTCGCCGCGCGGCCGGATCTGCTGCCGGTGCTCGGCGGGAAGGTCCGGACCGGGACGTTCCTCGGCCCGGCGAACCAGCGCTTCCCGGCGGTCGTGCTCGGGTCGGAAGCGGCGTCGAGGCTCGGCATCGACCACCTCGATCCGGCGCGTCCGCCGCAGGTCCTGATCGGTTCGGCGTGGTTCAGCGTCGTCGGGATTCTCGCCCCGATGCCGCTCGCGCCTGAGGTCGAACGGTCGGTGCTGATCGGCTGGGACGTCGCCAAACAGGTCTTCGGCTTCGACGGCCATCCGAGCACGGTGTACCTGCGCGCGCGGGAATCGCAGGTCAACGCGGTCCGTTCGGTGCTCGCCGCGACGATCAACCCGGCCGCGCCGAACGAGGTGGCGGTCGAGCGGCCGTCCGACGCGCTCGCCGCGCAGCAGCTGACGAAGAACACCTACGGCGCGCTCTTCCTCGGCCTCGGCGGGGTGGCGCTGCTGGTCGGCGGCGTCGGCGTGGCGAACACGATGGTGATCTCGGTGCTGGAGCGCCGACGCGAGATCGGATTGCGCCGCGCGCTCGGGGCGACCAGGGGCCAGGTCCGCGGGCAGTTCCTCGCCGAATCGGTGCTGCTGTCCGGGTTGGGCGGGCTCGTCGGGGTGGTGCTCGGGGTCGGCGCGACCGCCGGGTACGCGCTCAGCCAGGGCTGGCCCGCGGTGCTGCCGCCGGTCGCGCTCGCCGGCGGGGTGGCGGTTTCGGCCGCGGTCGGCGCGATCGCCGGGGCGTATCCGGCGATGCGGGCGGCGCGGCTTCCCCCTGCTCAGGCGCTCGCCTGACCCCGTGGTCGGCCCGCAGGACCGGATCGCGTGAACGCCACCCGGTCGTGCGGGCAATTACCACCGCTGGACTCCCGTCTAGTGCTATCGTGCAACTAAGGTTACAAGCACTAACGTTCGATTAAGTCCTTAACTGCTGCTGAGGTACCGCAGGCACTACCGCGCCCGGGCAGCGCGGGGGATCGACCTCGCGCGCTGGATCGCGGATCCTCGGCTCAGCGGAGGATGCGGCGCGGAACGACTGGTCTGTGAGCTGACATGAGCGCATTGCCCGAGCGAGTGGCGATCATCGCCAACGACCCGATCAGCGGCGAAGGAGCCGCCGCCTACCTGCGCGGCACGCCCCGGTACGCCGTGATGGCTCCCAGCGAAGTCCCGCGCGCGGACGTCCTGCTCGTGATCGTGCCGGAGGTCCGCGAGAAAACCCTGGCCGACCTGGCGCGGATCCGGCGGACCGCGCTCGTCGCGGACGTGCGCGCGGTGCTGGTCGCGGACCGGATCGAGAAGGCCGAACTGGGCAGGCTCGGCGGATTCGGCCTGTCCGCGGCGCTGTACCGCGGTTCCGCGACGCGCGAGAAGATCCTCGAAGCGCTGGCCGCCCGCGTGCCGGCGGCCGAGCCGGAAGACGTCCGCGCGACCCGGCTGACGAACGAGTTCCACACCAGCGAGGGCGAGGTCAGGTACCCGCGCGGCTTCCTCGACCGGCACCGGCTGCAGAGCCGCGAGGTAGAAATCCTCGGCCTGCTCGCGGACGGTTTCGGCACGGTCGAAATCGCCGACCGGATGGCGTATTCGGAGCGGACGATCAAGAACATCATCAGCACGCTGCTGGTGCGGTTCGATCTGCGAAACCGCTCGCACGCGGTCGCGTACGCCCTGCGGACGGGCATCATCTGAACGCCCCTCAGATCGCGCCGTTCCGGAGCGCGTAGGCGACCGCGTGCGTCCGGTTGCGCAACTCGAGGCGCTGCGACAGATCGTGGATCACCTTCTTCACCGCGCGTTCGGAGAAGTTGATTTTCTCCGCGGTTTCCGCCGTGTCGAGGCCTTCGGCCAGCAGCCGCAGCACGTCGATTTCCCGTTGCGTCAGGCCGGAACTGTGCTTCGGCCGCGGTTCGATCGGCCGGCGGAAATGGCTGAGCAGCGTGCCCAGCGCCGCCGGGGGCAGGATCCCGCCGCCGCGTGAAGCGGTCAGCACCGCGGCGGCCAGCTGCTCGCTCGACGTGCGCTCGCGATTCAGCAGGGCGACCACGTTGCACTCCACCGCGGTCAGCACCGCCGAGCCCGCCGCCTGCTCGTCGACGAGCAGCACCACCGGAGCGTCCACAGTGGCCTTGAGCCCGCGCAACGCCGACGTCACCTCCACCGACAGCAGCTCGGCCGCGACGATGATCACGTCCACCTCGTCAGTCACGACGGAAAACTCCGGCCGCGCCTGCAGCCAGCTCCGGATCCCGTTGTCGGTAAGGGGATCCGAGGCTCGAATGAGCACCCGGACCGCTGTCTCGTGCACCGCCGTCCCGTCCATCCCCGCTCCCCCCTGCCCTCCCGGTCGCCCGAACCTAAGGCCCCGGCGGGACGACCGGCGATCCCGCGCGGGGTACAGATCAGGTACAGCCAGCTGTACCGCCCATGGTCCCGCGATACTGGAGCGGACGAAAGGACGCCGATGGCACGGACGGGACGCCGCCCCGGGCAGACCGAAACGCGGGAGGCCATTCTGGCCGCCGCGCGGGACCTGTTCGGCCGGAACGGGTACGAGGGCGCGACGATCCGCGCGATCGCCGCGGAGGCGGGCGTGAATCCCGCGCTCGTGCACCATTTCTTCGGCAGCAAGGACCAGGTCTTCGCGACCGCGCTGCACCTTCCGGCCGACCCTGGCGTCGTAGTCGCCGCGATCCTCGACGGCCCTCGCTCCGAGGTGGGCGAACGGCTCGTCCGGCTGTTCCTGACCCTCTGGGAAACCCCGGCTTCGCGCGACGCGTTCTTCGGCGTGCTGCGCTCGGTCTCCACCACCGAACAGGCCGCGGACATGCTGCGCGGCTTCATCCAGGGCGCGCTGCTGGACAAGATCGCCGACGCACTCGACATCCCGCCGCTGCGGGTCACCGGCATCGCCGCGCAGCTCGTCGGGCTCGCGATGGTCCGGTACGTCGTGCAGGTCGAGCCGCTCGCGCGGGCTGCGCACGAGGACGTGGTCGGGTTGATCGCTCCTGCCGTGCAGCAGTACGTCGACCAGGCCTGATCCGCGCTCCGCCTTCCGACCTCCCCGGCCTTGACACCGAAATTCCGCGCGCGCAGAATTAACCGCATGATTAATTCCGCGGTGGTCATCGACGGCCTGCAGGTCGTCCGCGGTGGCCGGGAGGTGCTGCGCGACGTGAGCTTCCGCGTCGAGCCCGGTTCGGTGACCGGGCTGCTCGGGCCGAGCGGCTGCGGGAAGACCACGTTGATGCGCGCGGTCGTCGGCGTGCAGGTGACCCACGGCGGCACAGTCACCGTGCTCGGCGAACCGGCCGGGAGCCGTCGGTTGCGCAAGCGGATCGGGTACGCCACGCAGGCGCCAGCGGTCTACGCCGACCTCACGGTCGCCGAATCCCTGCGTTACTTCGCCTCCGTGCTGGGCGCGCCGTCCCGGTCGGTGCCCGAGGCGATCGAACAGGTCGGCCTCGGTTCGCACGCCGACGCGCTGGTCGGGCGGCTTTCCGGCGGCCAGCGCAGCCGGGCCAGCCTCGCCGTCGCATTGCTCGGCTCGCCCGAACTGCTCGTGCTCGACGAACCGACCGTCGGGCTGGATCCGTTGCTGCGCGAGCATTTGTGGAACGTTTTCCATCGGCTCGCCGCCGAGGGCACCACGCTTCTGGTGTCCAGCCACGTCATGGACGAAGCCGCCCGCTGCACCCGGTTGCTGCTGATGCGCGACGGCGCGCTGCTCGCCGACGATTCGCCGGACGCCCTGCGCGCGGCCACCGGCGAACAAGACCTCGAACGCGCGTTCCTGCACCTGGTGAAGGCCCAGCGATGACTGTCTCGATCACTTTCGCCACCACTCGCCGCATCCTCGCCCAGCTGCGGCACGATCCGCGCACCGTCGTGATGCTCATTCTGGTGCCGACGCTGCTGATGGTGTTGCTGCGCTTCGTCTTCAACTCGGCCGAGACGTTCAGCCGGATCGCGCCCGCGCTGCTCGGCGTGTTCCCGTTCGTGATCATGTTCCTGATCGCGTCGATCACGACCCTGCGCGAACGCACCGCGGGCACCCTGGAGCGGCTGATGACGCTGCCGCTGGGGAAATTCGACCTGCTCGCCGGGTACGCGCTGGCGTTCGGGCTGGTCGCGGTGCTGCAGGTGGCGGTCGCGACGGCGGTCAGCCTGTGGTGGCTGGGGCTGTCGGTGGCCGGTTCGGTGTGGTCGCTGCTGCTGATCACCGTGCTCGACGCGTTGCTCGGCATGGCGCTCGGCCTGTTCGTGAGCGCGTTCGCGACGAGCGAGTTCCAGGCCGTGCAGTTCATGCCGCTGTTCGTGCTGCCGCAAACGTTGCTGTGCGGGCTTTTCCAGCCGCGCGACCAGATGGGCTGGGTGCTGCACTGGCTGTCCGACGTGATGCCGCTGTCCTACGCCGTCGAAGCGCTCACGCAGGTGACGCACAGCGCGGACTGGACGATGACGCTGACCCGCAACATCCTCGTCGTGCTCGGCTGCGCGGTACTGGCACTAGGTCTCGGAGCGGCGACGCTGCGCCGTCGTACGCCTTAGAGCCGCCTCGTAAGCCGCGCGGTTGCGGTTGAGCCATTTCTCGAAGTACTGGTCGGACTGCGCGTAGACATATCCCGGCGGCACGAACAAAACGGCGAAGACCACGAAGGTGCCGAGCCCGATGATCGCCAGCTTCAACTCAGCGTCCGGCGGCGGGGAGGACATAAAGGACAGTCCACATACGACAGCGGCTAGACAGCCCATCCCTGCTGCGGCAAAGAAAGCGCCCCGCACATTCCCCGGCGTACGACCAGCAGGTGGGCGCGAACCCGGGTTCAACGCGCGTTCGGTCGCGGGCCTGCCCCGCCAGATCAAAACTCCGCCGAGCCACAGCACCGCGAAGAAGACGCCGCCGCCCGCCAGGCTGAATCCTCCGGCCGCGGAATGAGCCAGCACCCCGACCAGAATCCCGCTGACGCCGAAAAGCCCGGCGAGGCTGGCCGTCATCACCCGGTAGACCCGCCGGGTGGTGACGATCGCCTGCAGCCGCGTCGTGTAGTCGCGCAGCCGTTGCTCGGGAGTGTCCGCGACCGCGCGAACCTGATACCCGCTCACTGCTTCCGGACGAAACCGGCCGCGCGGAGCCGCTCGGTCTCGCGGATGTCGAGGTGCGTGCGCACCCCGCTCCCCACAGTGGTGTCCCCGTTCAGGACCCCGAGCGCGATGACCACGAAACCGAGCGTGCGGATCAGCATCGCCCAGCCCGCCTTCCAGAGCCCGATCCGGCCGCCGTCGCGGAGCCGGACCAGGCGGATCCCGTTGAACAGCGCGCCGAGGCCGCGTCCGTTGCCGTAAAACCAGCCGTACAGCAGCGGCACGACGATCAGCCCCGCCACCCCGATCACGCTCGCCCCGACGGCGGCGTCGAAGGCGTTCGACTTGAAGTAGTAGGCCACTGCCGCGGCCGCCGACAGACCGGTGACCAGGAGGAAGTCGACCAGCCATGCCCAGAGCGTGGAAGCGGTGCGCGCCTCGACGTACAGGTCGCCGTTCTCGAACGCACGAATCCGCGCCGCCGCGCCCTTGCCGAGAACGGGTTCGGCCTGCGCGCGGAGGCTGGCCATGACGTCTTGCTCAGTCTTCACGCCACACTGACGCCGCGCGCGAGCAGCGGGTTCCCTTGGCGAACGTAAATCACCCTCGGCTCAGGCGAAGCTGTAGTCCTCCAACGGGAACCGCGCCGCCTCGCGGTGGGCGCTGATCGTCGAGGTCGGCCGGAGCAGGGTCGCCTCGCCGTGCTGGTTGAAGTAGTAGCTGTTGGCCGTCGCGCACTGGCCGAGGGCGAACACCGAGTGCCCGACCTTGTGCTTCATCCGGCCGAGGAACTCGTCGTTCGCCCGCTGGGTCACCTCGAACACGTCCGAACCGCGGGCGCGCATCCCCTTGAACAGCCGGTCGATGTGCTTCATCTGGCATTCGATGGTCGTGAAGTACGAGAGCCCGCTGTAGGAATACGGGCTGTTGAGCGAAACCAGGTTCGGGAACCCGGGCACGGTCACGCCCTCGTACGCCTGGAACCGGTTGTCGCGCCACCACTTCCCGAGGTTCTTGCCGTCGCGTCCGATGATCTCGATCGCCGGGAAGTTCACGTCCCAGAGGTTGAAGCCGGTGGCCAGCACGAGCGTGTCGATCTCGGTGCGCTTGCCGTCCGCGGTGACGATCCCGGTTTCGTCGATCCGTTCGATGCTCGTGGTTTCGAGGTGCACGTGCGGGCGGGTGAAGGCCGGGAAGTAGTCGTTGGAGAACGTCGGCCGTTTGCAGCCGAAGGAGTAGTCCGGCGTCAGCTTGCTGCGCAGTTCGGGGTCGCGGACCTGGCGGTACAGATGCGCGCGGCACCAGCGTTCCGCGATCCGGTTGGCGCCGCGGAACTGCCGGTACTGCACCACGCCGGAGATCATCATCAGTTCCAGCACCGAGCTGCCCGCCAGCCGTACCGCGCGCTGTACCAGCGGCAGCTTCGCGAACGCCTGCTGCAGCGGCTTCGGCACGGCGTAGTCCGGCTTCGGGCTGACCCAGATCGGCGTGCGCTGGTACACCGTCAGGTCCGCGGCGACCTTGGCGATCTCCGGGATGAGCTGGACGGCCGTCGCGCCGGTGCCGATCACCGCGGCGCGTTTGCCGGCCAGGTCGTAGCTGTCGTCCCACTTCGTGGTGTGGATGACCTTGCCCGCGAACCGGTCGATGCCCTCGATGTCCGGCATCTTCGGCTGCGACAGGAAGCCGGTGGCGGTGAGCAGGTACTTCGCGGTGACCGTCTCGCCGCCTTCGATGCTGATCCGCCAACTGGAGCCGTCCCAGGTCGCGCCGGTCACGACGGCGCCGAAGCGCATCGAGGCCCGCAGACCGTACTTGTCGGCGACGCACTCGGCGTACTTTTTCAGCTCCGCACCCGGCGCGAACAGCCGTGACCAGTACGGATTGGGTTCGAACGAGTAGGAGTAGGTGGACGACGGGATGTCGACGGCCAGCCCCGGGTACCGGTTCACGTGCCAGGTCCCGCCGAGGTCGTCCTCGCGATCGAGAATCAGCAGGTCGCGGTAGCCGAGGCGGCGGAGCTGGATGGCCGCCCCCATGCCGCCGAAGCCCGCGCCGACGATGACTGCGTCGTACTGCGCGTCCATGTCCGACCTCTCGTCCGGAACTACTTGTCAGTAACGGAACGGTATGTCACTTGGCCGGACTTGGCAATACACTGCAGTGCGTGACAGCCCAGGAGAGCCCCCGCACCACCCGAGCCGAGCGCAAGAAGCAGGAACTGCGCCGCGAGATCATCGACGCGGCGTTCGATTGCTTCGCCGACCTCGGCTACCACGCCACCGGGATCTCCGACATCGCCACGAAGCTCGGCATCGGGCACGGCACCTTCTACCGCTACTTCCAGAACAAGCGCGACATCGTCGACCACGTCATCGACGACCTGGTCGCCCGCATCGTCACCGCGCTCACCGCGGAAAACGCGCCGGACGCGGTGTCTACTTTGGACGCCTACCGCGAGCAGACCGCCCGGATCGGCGACGCGCTGGCGCAGATCTTCGGCGAGGACCCGCGCGTGCCGCGGCTGCTGCTGTTCGAGGCCGCCGGTATCGACAAAGCGATGGCCGCGCGCGTACTCGACTTCTTCGAGCTGGCCACGGAACTGACCGCGGCGTATCTGTCGCACGGCGTGGAGCTCGGGTACCTGCGCGCAGATCTCGACATCGAGAACAGCGCGCGGGCGATCAACGGCATGATCCTGGCGTCGGCGATCGCTTCGCTGCGCAACCCCGACCCCGAGGAGCAGCGCCGGGTGAGCGTGGCCGTGCGGCGGATGATGTACGACGGGATCGCGGCTAGGCGAGAGTGATCTCGGTCAGCTTGTCGGGGTTGCGCACGAAACACAGCGTCGACACACCGGCATCGCCCGCGCGGACAGTGACTGTGGTCGTCGCCTTGCCGTCCTGAAGGAAGACCGCACCGGGGCCGCCGTTGATGATCGCGGGCACGATCGTCACCTCCTCCATCGTGGAAATCCCGATGAGGAACTGCGCGATCCGGTCCCGGCCGAACAACGGCTTGCGCGCGGCAAGCACCTTGCCGCCACCGTCCGAGTACAGCACCGCGTCCGGCGCGATCAACGCCGCCACCTTGTCGATCTCGCCGGACAACACCGCCTCGGCGAGCGTCGCCAGCGCCTCAGCGTCACGATTCCCCTGATCTGGCAAGGAATCCCCGATCGCCGAGGTCACCGCCCGTTGCGCGCGCGAGACGAGCTGGCGGGCCGCCGCGGGCGTTGTCTCCAGCACCTCGGCGACCGACGGATAGTCGACGTCGAGCACCTTCCGCAAGACAAACGCCGCGGCCTGCTCCGGGGTCAACGTGCTGAGCACGAAGTCGAGCGCCTGGCCCAGACCGTCGCGATGCAGCACCTCCCACTCCGGCGAATCCCCCTCGACCACCGGATCCGGCAGCCAAGGACCGGGATAGTTCTCGCGCCGGCGCCGCTGCGCGCGGACCGCGTTGAGCGCCAGGCGCGAGACCATCACCGACAGAAACGCGTGCGGGACGCGGACCGTCTCGAGGTCCACCCGGGACCAGGTTTCCCACGCGTCCTGCACGACGTCCTCCGCGTCGTACCGCGATCCGGTGATGTGGAAGGCGGCGGCGAGCATCGTCGGCCGATGCGCGGTGAAGACGTCGCCGTGGTCCATGGCGGCCAAGTCTAGGCGCCGGCCGGCCACGAGTACCGGCCCGCGCGATCCCGTTCCTGGCTCAGCCACCGCACGGTCATCCGGCAGATCGTCTCCTTGACGAGCCCGCCCGCGCGCCCGTCGATCGCGATCGCGCGCTCGGTGTCGTCCGGGTGCAGGAACTGGACACGTCCGCGTCCGCTGCCGAGGTCGGTGCACTGGAGCACGTAGCCCATCCGGAACGGTTTCCCGGCCTGCCCTTCGCGGCGCGCGGTGATGACGTCGGCGACGTGCGCGCCCATCGGCAGCGCCGTCGCGCACGCGGCGCGGAAGGAGGTGTGCACGGCGTCGCCCGCGCCGAGGATGTTCGGGTGCCCGGGGACAGTGAGCTGCTCGTCCACCAGCAACCGGCCGAATTCGTCGACCGGAAGTCCCGAATCGGCGGCGAGACTCGGCACGGTGAAGCCGGTGGTGTCCACAACGAGCCCGTCGAGCTCGGCCGGATCGACGCGTCGGCCGAGTTCGATCTCGACGCCTTGTTTGGCGAGAAACCGCAGGTGCGCGCGGATCGCGCGGCGGTCCGGGGCGGTGGAGACCAGCTTTACCGCGCGTCCGGCTTCGCGCAGCGCCCCAGCCAGCTCGACGCCGGTCAGGCCCGCGCCGACGATGATGACCGGCGCGTCCGGTGCCTCGGCGAGGGCGGTGCGGAGCCGGTCGGTCTCCTCCTCGGAGACGATCCGGTAGGTGCCGTTGTGGACGCTGGTCCCGGATCCGACCGCGTAGACGAGGGTGTCGTAGGGCAGGTTCTCGCCGGAGGCGAGCTGGATCTTGTCTTCGCCGATCTTCGTCACGGTGTCCTGGACGACCTCGACGACCGGGTTCAGCACGGTCTCCAGGTCGAGCCGGGCGTTCTCCCGGAGACCGGTGGCCACGCGATGAAGCCGGATTCGCTCGACGAACCACGCGTTCAGCGTGACCAGCACCACTTCCTCGCCGCGCCCAGCGAGCCGGTTCGCGGCCATGACCCCGGCGTATCCCGCACCGAGCACTGTCGTCGTCATGCTGTCCTCCTCCGCTTTCGGGGTTTTCAGCGGATGGACACCGGTCGCGGAAAATCTGTGACAGCTTCAGAGGCGGCGAGACAGGTAGGTGCTGTTCGGGTCGTCCCGGTAACTTCCGAACGGCGCGCACGGGGTGAAGCCCGCTCGCGTGTACAAGGCGCGGGCCGGGGCGAAGAAGTCCATGCTGCCGGTTTCCAGGGAGACGCGCTCGATGCCGCGGTCTTTGGCGTCCTGGAGCAGGTAGTCCAGGAGTGTGCGAGCGATGCCTTGCCCGCGTCGGGCGGGGTCGGTCCGCATGCTTTTCAGTTCCTCGTGCCGCGGCTCCAGCGTCGCCAGTGCGGCGGTGCCGACGAGGTGCCGGTCGTCCCGGACCGTCCAGAGCCGGACGTGGGGACGCTGGAGCGCGGCCAGGTCGAGGGCATGCCTGCTCTCGGCCGGGGAGGTGGGCGCGAGGTCGTCCAAGTGTGCCTGCAGGAACCGCCGAAGCTGCGGGTCCGCGAAGTCAGCACGCTCGATCAGCAGAGGCATTGCCCCAGACTGCCCTGCGGATGTTTCACCGCTGTTACCTCGCGCCCACCGCGTCAGAGCGCCAACCGCGGCCAGGAAGCCGTGTCGCGCAACAACTGCCGGTCGTGCGTAGCCACCACCACTGCCGCCGGAGTCGAGTGCAGGGCGTCGGTCAGTTCGTCGACCAGCGTTGCCGACAGGTGGTTCGTCGGCTCGTCCAGCAGCAGTACCTGCGGGCGCGCGGCCAGCACCAGCGCCAGATCCAGCCGCCGCCGGGCTCCGGTCGACAGTTCGGCGATCGGGCGGTGGCGGTCGTAGCCGCTGAGCAAGCCCAGGTCGGCCGAGCCCAGGAGCTCGGCCGCGGTCCGCCGGGCCGGCAGGGCGGATTCCTGGCCCAGCCAGCCGATCCGCACCGACCGGGCGCGCGTGACCGTGCCCGACGTCGGCTCCAGCGTTCCGGCGAGCACCGCCAGCAGCGTCGACTTTCCGGCCCCGTTCCGGCCGGTGACGACGAGCCGGTCCGCGCCGCCGAGGGTCAGGTCGACCGGATGGTCCAGCCGTCCGGCGACGGTCACCCCGGCTGCCCGCAACGCGACGGTTCCTTGGTGCTGCGGCAGTTCCGGCATGGCGAACCGCGCGGGCGGCGGCGGAACCGCCACGACGTGCGCGTTCAACTCCTCCTGCCGCCGGTGCACGGCACGGACCAGACCGGGTGCCCGGGTCGCGCGGGTGTGCTTGCCGTGGCCCTTTTCCGGACGCCAGTTGTCGCGCAATCGGTTCTGTGCGGCGGAAAGGTCGTCCGCGAGCCGCTGCCGTTCCACGAGTTGCTCGGCGTGCAGCGCCTCCCATCGAGCCCGTTCGACTTGCCGGGCCTCGACGTACGCCGAATAGCCGCCGCCGTAGCCGCGCGGACGACCGTCGCTCGACGGGTCGAGGTCCAGCACGGACGTGGCAACGTCGGCAAGCAACGCACGATCGTGGCTCACCAGCACGACCACGCCCGGGTACGCGCGCAGCCGTTCGGTGAGGTGCGCGAGCCCGGACGCGTCGAGGTGGTTGGTCGGCTCGTCCAGCAACAGTACGGAATGTCCCGCGCCGAGCAGGCACGCCAGCCGGACCCGATGCCGCTGCCCGACCGACAGCGTGCCGAGCGGGCGGCTCCGGTCGTCGACCGCGTTCAGCGCGGCCAGCGAGACCTCGACCCGCCGGTCCGCATCCCACGCGTCGAGCGTTTCGGCGGCCGAGAGCGCGGCGGCGAACGCGTCGTCCGCGCCAGGCTGCCCTTCGGCGAGCGCGGTCGTCGCGGCTTCCAAACAGGCCAGCGCATTGCGCACGGCCGCCAGTTCGAGGTCGATCAGATCGCCGACGGTTTCCTGGTCTCCCCAGGGAATCTGCTGGTCGGCAACACCGATCGGGCCCGCGCGGCGAACCTCGCCGCGGTCGACTGGCTGCGTCCCGGCGAGCACGCGCAACAAGGTGGTCTTGCCACGACCGTTCTCGCCGACAATGGCGACCCGGTCGCCGGCCGCCGCGACCAGATCGACCCCGGCGAGCACCGGGCGGCCGCCGAAGGAGACGTGGACGTCGGACAGCCGGACATGCGCCGTACGCACGAGCGCAGGCGAAAGCGGAGATGTCATGAGGGAAATGCCTCCGATGAAACGTGATCAGCAACAAGGACGAGGGCCGGTGCCGCGAACGCGCGCGGTACCGGTGGAGGCGGTGATCCCTCAGAGGTAGAGCTGGTGCTGTATCACGATCACCAGGGTAGGCGTCCGCGAGAAGGCGCGCATCCGAATTTCACGCCACGAGCGATGGGAGCTTCGCGGCGGTCTCCGGATCCGCGGGTAAGCAGGTGAACAGCTTCCGGCCGGTGTCGTCCATAGTGGACAGTTTCACGTAATCGAAGGCGAGCACCCCGGCGCGCGGATGATCGAAAACGCGCCGATTGCCGGTGAACGGCGCGACGTCGTGGGCGGCCCACCATTCGGCGAACTCCGGGCTCGCCTCGCGCAGCGCCCGCACCAGCTCAGCCGAACGCGCGTCCTCGGCCCGGGTCGCGGCGTCGGCGCGGTACTGCGCGAGGAGATTTCGAGCCTGCCCCGGCCAGTCGACCAGCAGCGTGCGGATCCGCGGCACGGTGAACACCAGCCACAGCAGGTTCCGCTCGCCGTCGGGCAACAGCGCCGGATCGCCGATCAGCGCGGCCTCGGCGCGGTTCCACGCCACGAAGTCCCAATGCGGGTCGAGCACGTACGCCGGGTTCGGGTCCAGTGCGTCGACCATGCCCTGCAGCATCAGCGGCGAGGACTCCGCGGGATGGTCTGGCGGCTCCTCGGCGAGAGCGAACAGATGCTGCCGTTCCGTGTCGGAGAGCCGCAGTTCCCGCGCGAGACTGGCCAGGACCTGCCTGCTGACGGTGATGTCCCGAGCCTGTTCGAGCCACGTGTACCAAGTGACGCTGACCCCGGCCAGCTGCGCGAGCTCCTCCCGGCGCAACCCCGGCGCGCGCCGCCGCGGCCCCGCCGGAAGACCGACCTCTGCCGGGGTGAGCCGATCGCGCCGCGAACGCAGGAAGTCCGCGAGCGCGCGCCGGCGCGATGCAGACGACATGCGTTCCTTTCCGGTCCTGGTAGTGGCGATACCAGCATATTCGCCCGCTACCCCCGCGTCCGGCCCGCTGCCGACGATCAAGCCATGCACTCCGTTTCCCCGCACTGGCGCGCGCTCGCGATCCTGCTGGCCGGCGTTTTCATGGCGGTGCTGGACACCTTCATCGTGTTCGTCGCCGCCCCCGCCATCCGGTCCGACCTCGGCGCCTCGCCCGCCGAACTCCAGCTGCTGCTCGCCGGTTACCAGCTCGCGTACGCCGTGGCACTCATCACGTTCGCCCGGCTCGGCGACCTCCGCGGCCGCAAACCGGTGTTCCTGGCCGGGCTGCTGCTGTTCACCGGCGCGTCGGCCGCGTGCGCCGCCGCTCCCGGCGCGGGATGGCTGGTCGCCGCGCGGTTCGTCCAAGGACTCGGCGCCGCGGCGATGTTCCCGCAGGTCCTCGCGATGATCCACGTCGTCGTGCCCGGCCCACAGCGCTCGAAAGCGTTCGCCGTGCTCGGCGCGGTCATCGGACTGTCCGGCGTCACCGGCCAGCTGCTGGGCGGGATCCTCGTGACCGCGAACCTCTTCGGCAGCCCGTGGCGGGCGATCTTCTGGGTCAACGTCCCGATCGGACTGTTGACCCTCGCTCTCGCCGCCCGCTTCCTGCCGCGAACCCAGCCGAACGGCACCGCACGACTGGACCTCCGCGGCACCGCCGTGCTGACCGTCGCACTCACCCTGCTCGTCCTGCCACTCATCACCGGCCGAGAAGCGGGCTGGCCGCTGTGGTCCTGGTGCAGCCTCGCCGGCGGCGCCGTCGCACTCGGAGTCTTCACGGCCGTCGAACGCCGGGTCCCCGCTCCGCTGGTTCGCCCGGGACTGCTGCGACAGCGCGAATTCAGTCTCGGCATGGGCCTCGTCCTGCTGACCTACGCCGGGATCAATTCCTTCTTTCTCGTGCTTTCCCTTGCCCTGCAAGACGGTCTGGGCCTCAGCCCGCTCGACGCCGCGCTCACGTACCTGCCGTTCGCCGCCGCCTTCCTCGCGCTGAGCCTGCTCGGCAGCCGGGTGCCCTTCGCGCCGCTCCTCGGGGCTGCGACTGCCGGGCTCGGCTACGTCGTGCTGATCACGCTTTCGACCACCCCCTGGTCCTTCGCTCCCGCGCTCGCCTTGATCGGCGCAGGTCAGGGTTTGCTCGTCCCGCCGCTGTTGAACCACGTGCTGGCCGCCGTCCCCCGCGCCGACGCCGGGATGGCCTCCGGCGTGCTGGCGACTGGGCAACAGATCGGCGGAGCACTGGGAGTCGCGGTGATTGGCGCTGTTTACTACTCCGCCCTGCCCGGCTCACCACTGCACGCACTCGCGCTGGCGTGCGGAGGGATTCTGGTGCTCACTGTCGGCGCGATGGTTGTTCTCCGGATTCTGCCGCGCCGATGAACGCACGCACCGCCAGCACGATCGGTGCACCAGCACCGAAACGACCGCGTCGACGCTGCGGTCCCCGATCGGCAACCGGGCGGCATCGGCCCGGGCGGTCGGCAGCCGAGCCCGGGCGTGCCGCAGCATCCCGCGGGACAGGTCGACTCCGAGCGGTGTCCAGCCCAACTCCCGCACCAGGTCCGCGTGCACGCCGGTACCGCAGCCGAATTCCAGGCACACCCCGCTGCCTTCGCCGAGAAGATCCCGCAGCGCGCTCGCCCCGGGGTTCACCGGCTGGGCGCGGAGAAACTCCTCCTCGTACCAGTCCGCGATCGCGTCATACGCCGCCACCACTCCAGTGCACTACCGAATCGCCACCGTCCGCCACCGATTACGCGTTCGGCGAAGAAACCTTGCGAGCACAGAGAATCGTGTCGTGCAATTCCCCGCCATGCACCTTCCGCGTCCGGTTCTCCGCGACCGTGATCTCCCACTGCCCAGGATCCAGACCGACGTCCTGGACGGTGATCGTCGACTCCGGCGGATGCATCTCCCCGTGGTGATGCCCGACCACCAGCAACGTCCCGCCCGGCGCGACCCACTCCGCGAGCCGCTCGAACAGCGGGCCCGCCGCGTGCACGTAGTGCGTGGCGACCAGGTCGAACTGCCCGTCCGGGGTCCATTTCAGCAGGTCAGCGCACACCCACTCGACCTCGCTCGACCGGTCGCGCGCGTGCCGCAGCACCTCCTCGGACAGGTCGACCGCCGTCACCTGCCATCCGTGCCCGGCGAGCCAGATCGCCTCGTTTCCTTCGCCACAGCCAGCGTCCAGCGCGCGTCCCGGCGACAGCTTCCCCGCCTCCTCGACCAGCTGCGGATGCGGTTCGAGCTGCGCGTGTCCGGCGGCACCATGCCAGTGCTCGTCCCAATAGGACTGATCGAATGCGTGCGGCACAACGGTTCCTTTCCTGGGGTTCCCGGTTCCACCTTGCAAACCCTCCGGCACATCTGGCAAGGAAGCTTGCCAATCTGTCAAACTCGGGAAATGGACGACGACCGAGCCCTGGACGCAGTCGGCCCCCGGTTGCGCGAGCTGCGCCGGAAGCGGGACGTCACGCTGGCCGAACTGGCCGCGCAGACCGGCATCGCGGCCAGCACGCTGTCGCGACTGGAATCCGGCAACCGGCGGCCCACCCTGGAACAACTGCTGCCGCTGGCCCGCGCGCACGGCGTGACCCTCGACGAACTGGTCGACGCCCCGCAAACCGGCGACCCGCGCATCCACCTCCGCCCGATCAGCTGTGCCGACGGCGTGACGATCCTGCCGCTCACGCGCCGTCCGGGCGGGATCCAGGCGTACAAATTCATCCTGCCCGGACAACGGAAAAAGCAGGAACCCGATCCCAGGACGCACGAGGGCTACGAGTGGACCTATGTCCTCAATGGACAGTTACGACTGGTGCTCGGCGAGCACGACATGACGCTTTCTCCGGGCGAGGCTGCGGAATTCGACACCCGGCTACCGCATTGGTTCGGCGCGGCGTCGGCGGAACCGGTGGAGTACCTGTGCCTGATCGGACGGCAGGGGCAGCGCGCGCACGTGCGGGCCGCGCCTAAGGCGTGACCGTGGCGGGCAGTCCGAAGGCCGGGAAATGCTCCGCGCCGAGGAAGGACGTGAGGTCGCAGATCCGATCGTCCCGCAGGGTCAGCACGGTGATCGACCACGCCTCGTGCGGGACAGTCGCCGAACCGCCGAGGTAGAACGCCACGGCCGGTTGGGCGTTCGCTCTGGTCAGCCGGAAGCGCCAGCTCGGGCAGCGCGTCATCGGGACTTGGAAGGCGAACTCCGTGACGGCGGCACGGCCGCGGTACCAGTGCGGCAGCGGCGGCATCGACCAGGTGACGTCCTCGGTCAGCAGGCTCACCAGACCGTCGACGTCGCCTTCGGCAAGGGCGGTCGCGAACCCGGTCGCCAGGTCTTGAAGGCGGGAGTCGCCGAGGATCTGCTGCTGAGTCCGGGCGGGAACGTGCGCCGCGACGGTCCGGCGGGCGCGGGCCAGGGCGGAGTTCACCGAGGTCACGGACGTTTCCATCATCGCGGCGATCTCGGCGGCGGAGAAGCCGAGGACGTCGAACAGCAGCAGCGCCGCCCGCTGGTTGCCCGGCAGATGGCGGCACGCGGCGACGAAAGCCAGCTCGACCGCCTCGCGTTGTTCGCAGCTGGCCGCGGGGAAATCGGGGCAGGGGCCCAGCCAAGCCACGTCGGTACGCGGGGCGGAGTCGAGGACGACGTGCTCGCTCGCCGGGCCCAGGTCGACCGGCAGTGCGCGGCGGCCGCGCTGCTCGATGAGGTCCAGGCAGGTCCGCGTGGCGACTGTGTACAGCCAGGTGCGCAGCGCACTGCGGCCCTCGAACCCGGCCAGCCCGCGCCACGCTCGCAGCAATGCCTCCTGCACGGCGTCGTCGGCGTCGTGGATCGAGCCGAGCATGCGGTAACAGTGCGCACGCAATTCCACCCGCAACGGGGCCACCGCACGGGTGAACGTGGCTTCTGAAGAAAATTCCCCCACGACCGACGATTCTGCCGCATCCGGCCGGTCTCACCTGGCAACGACTACCGAGGAGACCTGGAATGACCGCGACTTGGCCGCAGATCCACGCCGAACGCGCCGCACTGGCCGACGATCTGTCCGACGCCGCATGGAGCACGCCTTCGCTGTGCGAGGGGCTCTCCGTCCGCGAGGTGCTGGCCCACCTCACCGCGGGCGCGTCGCTCACGCCGCTGCGCTGGATGGCGGGCGTGCTCCGCTGCCGGTTCGACTTCGATCGGCAGGTCGCGATGCGATTGGCCGAGCACCTCGGCGACAGCCCGGCCGACACGTTGGCCCGCTTCCGCCGGGTCGTCACCAGCACGACGAAACCGCCGCTGCCGGTCGTGGCGATGCTCGGCGAGACGGTCGTGCACGGCGAAGACATCCGCCGTCCGCTCGGCATCCGCCGCGAGTATCCGATCGACACGCTCACCGCGGTGGCCCGCTACTACCTCGGCTCCGACCTCGTCGTGCTCGCCAAAGGACGCGTCCGCGGCCTCCGTCTCGAAGCGACCGACAGTGACTTTTCCGGCGGCTCGGGACCCCTCGTGTCGGGCCCGACCCTCGCCCTGATCATGGCCATGACCGGCCGCTCCCGGTTCCTCGACGACCTGGACGGCGACGGGGTCGAAGTGCTGCGGCAGCGCTGACGGGCTTGCGCTCCGTCGTCAAGAGTTCTATAACAGTGGAGACAGTTATAGAACTCTAAGGAGCCGCTCATGCGCACCCCACCCCAGGAAGGACGCTTCGGGGAGTACGGCGGGCGCTGGGTGCCGGAATCCCTGGTGCCCGCCTGCCTCGAAGTCGCCGAGGCGTTCGAGAAGGCCTGGGTCGACCCCGGTTTCCGCGAGCAGCTCCAGACGATGCTCGCCCGGCACGTCGGCAGGCCCACGCCGGTGACGCCCGCCGAACGGCTGTCCGCGGAACTCGGCGTGACCGTCGCGCTCAAGCGGGAAGACCTCACGCACACCGGGTCGCACAAGATCAACAACGCGGTCGGCCAGGCGCTGCTCGCCAAGCGGATGGGCAAACAGCGGCTGATCGCCGAGACCGGGGCCGGGATGCACGGCGTCGCGACGGCCACCGCGGGCGCGCTGCTCGACCTGCCGGTCACGGTGTTCATGGGCGAACAGGACGTCGAACGCCAGTCGCACAACGTGTTCCGCATGCGTTACCTCGGCGCGGAGGTCGTCCCGGTCAGCTCCGGCAGCCGCACGCTCAAGGACGCGACCAGCGAGGCGATGCGGCACTGGGTCAGCTCGACCGAGGAGGCGCACTACTGCCTCGGCTCGGTCGTCGGACCGCATCCGTATCCGTGGATGGTGCGGGAATTCCAGCGCGTGATCGGCGACGAAGCCCGCGAACAGCACGGGACCGTGCCGGATTTCGTCGTCGCGTGCGTCGGCGGCGGATCCAACGCGGCGGGCACGTTCGCCGGATTCGCCGACACCAGCGCCCGGCTGGTCGGAGTGGAAGCGATCGGAGGATCGGGCGCGACGTCCGGCCAGGCCGGGGTGCTGCACGGTTCGCGGTCGCTGTTCCTCCAGGACGAGCACGGGCAGATCCTCGAAGCCCATTCGATCGCGGCCGGGCTGGACTATCCCGGTGTCGGGCCGGAACACGCGCACCTGCGCGACCTCGGCCGGGCGCAGTACTTCGCGGTCAACGACGAAGCAGCGGTCGCCGCGGCCGCGCAATTGGCTCGGACCGAGGGAATCATCCCGGCGCTGGAATCCGCGCACGCGCTTGCCTGGGTGGCCGAAGCCGCTGGCACGCCGGATCTTCCGGCGGGTTCCACGGTGCTGCTCACCCTGTCCGGTCGTGGCGACAAGGACATCGCCACGCTCATTGCCCGCGCCGAGGAGTCCCGCGCATGAAAACCGACCGCAAAATCCTGATGCCGTATATCACCGGCGGCGTTACTCCACAGTGGACAGAATATCTTCCGGCGCTGGTCGAAGCCGGTGCGGACGCGATCGAAGTCGGTATCCCCTTCTCCGATCCGACCCTGGACGGCGTGACCATTCAGGAGGCGTCCAACGTCGCTCTCGCCAACGGAACGACTCCGCGCAGCGTCCTCAATGCACTGTCCGAGACCACAGTGGACGTTCCGGTCATCGTGAGCACCTACGCCAACTTGGCCGTCCGCAAGGGTTTCTGCGCCGAACTGAAGGAATCCGGAGTCGACGGTCTGATCGTGCCGGACCTTCCGCTGGAGGAAGTACCCGCGATCGAGGAGGAAATCGACCTGGCACTCCTGGTCTCCCCCGCGACGCCAGCCGACCGCGCACACGAGATCGCCGCGCGCAGCCGAGGTTTCGTCTACGCCGTCTCGTCGATGAGCACCACCGGCGAACGCGACCACCTACCCGCCTCCGCGATCGACCTGGCGCGCCGGCTGAAGAACGCCACCGACCTGCCGGTCCTGGTCGGCTTCGGCATCTCGCGACCGGAACACGCCGCCGAGGCCGCCCGCGTGGCCGACGGCGTGATCGTGGGCGCGGCGATCATGCGGCGGGTGCTCGACGGTGCCGGTCCAGCGGAGGTCGGCGAGTACGTCGCGACCATGCGGGCCGCGCTGGACTAGAATCCGCTGGTCCCCGCAGAACCGGACCAGAACGGACGCGCATGGCCCGATACCGAGCGATCGCCGCGGATCTCGCCGCGAAGATCCGCGCCGGGGAGTACGCGCCCGGCGAGGCCCTGCCGCCGCAGCGGGAGCTCAGCGCGTCCTACGGCGTCACGCTCATGACGCTGCGACAAGCGCTGCGCGAACTCAGCGACGAAGCCCTGATCGTGCAACAACCCGGCCGAGGCACCTTCGTGGCGCCGACGCCGGCCTCGTACCAGCTGGGCTCCTTGCGCAGCTTCACCGAGGACTTGCGCGATCAGGGTTACGTCGTGCGCACCGAGGTCGTCAGCCAGGCAGTACGCCGGTTGCCCACTCGCGTCGCCGCACGACTGCAGGCCCGGGCGACCGATTCCGGCCTGCGGCTGGAACGAGTGCGCGAGTTCGGCGGCCGGAGGGCAATCCACCAGGTGTCGTGGATCGCTCCCCCGCACGGGGAACGCTTGCGGGACACCGATTTCGCCGCCGTGTCGCTCTACACCGCACTGTCCGAACTGGACGTCGTGGTGGACCGCGCCGCCGAAACCATCCGCCCAGACGCGCTCGACGACAAGCTCGCCCGCCTGCTCGACGAACCGGTCACCACCCCGGTCCTGGTCAGCGAGCGCACCACAAGCACCCCGGACGGCACGATCGTCGTCATCGACCGCGCGACCATCCTCGGCAGCATGATGCACATCAGCACCGAACGCGCCGCCGACCGCCTCTCACTGCGCTGGGGCGCCGGAAGCTGAACCCCGACCACCGTGCGCCAAAACCGCCAGATGCAACGAAAGCCGAGTATCCGAATCAGACAGATCCACACCCAGCAACCGCTCGATCGTCCCCAACCGCGAATACGCCGCCGGACGACTCAGGTTCAACGCCTTCGCGAACTCCGTCATCGAATACCCCAGTCCTGGTCAGCGAGCGCACCACGAGCACCCCGGACCGCACGATCGTCGTCATCGACCGCGCAACCATCCTCGGCAGCATGAACGCGCCGCCGACCGCCTCTCACTGCGCTGGGGAGCCGGAAGCTAAACCCCGGCCACCGTGCGCCAAAACCGCCAAATGCAACGAAAGCCGAGTATCCGAATCAGACAGATCCACACCCAGCAACCGCTCGATCGTCCCCAACCGCGAATACGCCGCCGGACGACTCAGATTCAACGCCCTCGCGAACTCCGTCATCGAATACCCCGACTCGACAAACGCCCGCAACGTCGCAAACGCCCGGCTGGCCCGCGGTTCCGGCAACGTCAGCAACGGCCGCAGCTGCGCCTCGGTGAACTCGTGCAACCGCGGATGCTCCCGCAGCCACCACAACAACCCCCGCACACCCAGGTCGCCAGCCCGCCGAAGTCCAGGCGTACCAGGCGATTCGACATCCGCGACGTGCACCGCCTCCTGCAGCGCCGCCGGTAGCTCACCGAGCCGGCGCACCGGCCCGGCCGCCCCGAACGCCGCCGCCAAGCCAGCCGGAACCCCAGCGACCACGCGCTCCAGCAACGCTTTCTCCGCAGCCACCGAGGAACACGGGAACACCGCCGCCACCCGGCCTTCCGCCAGTACCCCGCCGATTCCGTCGCTGGTCAGCACCGCGTCCAGCAGCGCCCGCTCCTGCCCGGCCCGAGCCGGACGGCACACCAGCACCGTGTAGTACGCCGCCGCGGCCAGCCCCAACGCCCTCGCTCGCGCGCGGACCGAACCCTCGTCCGCGCCATGCAGCAGGTCCCGCAGCAAATCGCCCTGCGCCTCGATTTCCACTGACAACGGCGAGCGTTCCAGCAGCTTCCCGACGGTCAGCGCCTCCGCCGCGCGTTCGAGCACCATCCACGCCGACGGCTGCTCTGCCGAATGCGCGGGCACGACCAGCCGGCCCCAGCGTTCGCGCGGCGGCCCCACCGGCGTGCACATCCAGCCCTCCGGACCGCCGACCGCGGTCGCCGCGGAAAACGGCACCCGGCGCGACCGGGCAGGCCAGTCGCGCAGCAGCGATTCCGCCGAACCGGCCCCGGCGAACGCGAGCGCCCGGTGCGTCCGGTCCTCCAGCACCACCGGCAGCCCGATCAGGTCCGCCGCGTGCCCGAGGACCGCGTCCGGCGCCTGCGACGCCGAACCGACCGTGCTGAACGCCTCGTGCGCGCGCTCGGCCAGCCGCAACCGCTCGTAGTGCGCGTTGACGATCCTCGCGTGCACGATCTCGGTCACCTCGATGAAGCGGATCGTGCTCCGCAGCTCCACCAGCGGGAACCGGGCCGCCCGCGCGGCCTGCACCAACCCGCTCGGCAGCGCCTTCGGCCGCTCCCACGGGTCCACGACCAGCCCGATCGCGCCGGCGTCGCGCAGCGAACGCACGTACGCCACCGGGTCGAAGCCCGGCTCGGCGAACGCGCGCCCGATCGAGAGCACCAGAACGTCGCTGGTCAGCGTCCCGGCGACGTCGCTCAGCTCGCTCACGTGCACCGACCGCACCGGCACGTCGACCGCGTCCGCGGCGGAGCGGACGACCGGCACCCCGGCGGCCATCACGGGCAACTCGAGAACGTCTCGCAGGGTCAGGTCCACCTGCGCAGCATAACCCGACGAAATGTAAAGCCAGGGGTCAACAACGTGACGATCCGTCGGTTACCCCAGACCCGTCCGAGAGGGACCCTCAGAGGGCGAATACCAGGAAGAAAGGTGGCTCGATGAGCGATTCCGTGCCGACGCTGTCCCAGTGGATCGCCGGCGGCGAGACAGCAGGCTCGCCGGACGGCTACGGGGACGTCACGAACCCGGCGACCGGGAAGGTCACCGCGCGCGTGCCGCTCGGCTCGGCCGCGGACGCCGAGGCCGCGATCGCCGCCGCGAAGGCCGCGTTCCCCGCCTGGCGCAAGACGTCGCTGGCCAAGCGCAGCCGGGTGCTGTTCCGATTCCGCGAACTGCTCGACGCGCGGTCGGGAGAACTCGCCGAGATCATCACCGCCGAGCACGGCAAGGTGCTGTCCGACGCGGCGGGCGAGGTCGCGCGCGGACTGGAGGTCGTCGAGTTCGCCTGCGGCATCCCGCAACTGCTCAAGGGAGCGGCGACGGCCAACGCGTCGACCGACATCGACGTCACGTCGCTGCGCGAACCGCTCGGTCCGGTCGCGATCATCTCGCCGTTCAACTTCCCCGCCATGGTCCCGATGTGGTTCTTCCCGATCGCGATCGCTGCCGGGAACACCGTGGTGCTGAAGCCGTCGGAGAAGGTGCCGACCGCCGCGAACTGGATCGCCGAACTGTGGCGCGAAGCCGGTCTGCCCGAAGGCGTGTTCAACGTGTTGCACGGCAACAAAACCGCGGTCGACGCGCTGCTGCACAGCCCGGACATCGAGGCGGTTTCGTTCGTCGGATCGACGCCGATCGCGCAGTACGTCTACGAGACCGGCACCGCGAACGGCAAGCGCGTCCAGGCGCTCGGCGGCGCGAAGAACCACATGGTGGTGCTGCCCGACGCCGACCTCGACCTGGTCGCCGACCAGGCGGTCAGCGCCGGTTTCGGGTCCGCGGGCGAACGCTGCATGGCGGTCTCGGTCGTGGTCGCGGTGGGCGACGTCGCCGACGCGCTGGTGCCGCGGATCGCCGACCGCGCGAAGACGCTGGTGACCGGCGACGGCACCCGCTCCTGCGACATGGGCCCGCTGGTCACCGCCGCCGCGAAGGACCGGGTCTCCGGTTACATCGCCGCCGGTGCGGAAGCCGGCGCGACGCTGGTCCTGGACGGCCGCGAAGGCGAGTTCGACGCGGACGGCGAGGGATTCTTCGTCGGCCCCACGGTGTTCGACCACGTCCGCCCGGACATGCCGATCTACACCGACGAAATCTTCGGCCCGGTCCTTTCCGTGGTACGGGTGGAAACGTTCGCCGACGCGATCGAGCTGATCAACGCCGGACCGTACGGCAACGGCGCGGCGATCTTCACCAACGACGGCGGCGCGGCCCGCCGGTTCTCCGCCGACGTCGAGGCGGGCATGGTCGGCGTGAACGTGCCGGTGCCGGTCCCAGTGGCCTACCACTCGTTCGGCGGCCGCAAGAACTCGCTGTTCGGCGACACCCACGCGCACGGCGGCGAGGGCGTGCACTTCTTCACCCGCGCCAAGGTCGTCACCACTCGCTGGCCCGGCCCGGAGCAGGGCGGGCTCGACCTCGGTTTCCCGCAGAACGTCTGAGAGGGATCTGCAATGGACACTCAGTCGGCAGCAGCCCGGCACCTGTGGATGCACTTCTCCCGCATGGGGAATTACCCGGACTCGCCGGTCCCGGTGATCACCCGCGGCGAGGGCGTGCACGTGTGGGACGACCGCGGCCGCAAGATCCTCGACGGCCTGGCCGGACTCTTCGTCGTGCAGGCCGGACACGGCCGTCGCGAGCTCGTCGAGGTCGCCGCGCAGCAGGCGAACGAGCTGGCTTACTTCCCGATTTGGGGCTATGCCACGAAACCCGCGGCGGAACTGGCCGAACGGCTCGCGCATCTCGCGCCGGGCGACCTCAACCGCGTCTTCTTCACCACCGGCGGCGGCGAAGCGGTCGAGTCCGCGTGGAAGGTCGCCAAGCAGTACTTCAAGCTGACCGGAAAACCCGGCAAGCACAAGGTGATCAGCCGCGCGGTGGCCTACCACGGCACCCCGCACGGCGCACTCGCGATCACCGGGCTGCCCGCGATGAAGAAGGACTTCGAGCCGCTCGCGCCGGGCGGGTTCCGCGTGCCGAACACCAACCTGTACCGGCATCCGGAGTTCGCCGACGACCTCGAAGCGTTCGGCCGCTGGGCCGCGGACCGGATCGAGGAAGCGATCCTGTTCGAGGGCGCGGACACGGTCGCCGCGGTCGTGCTCGAACCGGTGCAGAACTCCGGCGGTTGCCTCACGCCGCCGCCCGGGTACTTCGAGCGCGTGCGGGAAATCTGCGACCGGCACGACGTCCTGCTGGTCGCCGACGAGGTGATCTGCGCGTTCGGCAGGCACGGCGCGACATTCGCCAGCGAGAAGTTCGGGCTCCGGCCGGACCTGCTGACCTGCGCCAAGGGCCTCAGCTCCGGGTACAGCCCGATCGCCGCGCTGATCGCGTCGGACCGGGTGATGGAGCCGTTCCTCGCCTCGAAGGTCGCCTTCCCGCACGGGTACACCTTCGGCGGGCACCCGGTGTCGGCCGCGGTCGCGCTCGCGAACCTCGACCTGATGGAACGCGAGGGCCTCAACCAGCGCGTACTGGACAACCAGGACGCGTTCCGCTCGACGCTCGACAAACTGCTGGACCTGCCGATCGTCGGCGACGTCCGCGGCGACGGGTACTTCTGGGCCGTCGAACTGGTCAAGGACAAGGCGACCCGCGAGACGTTCAACGCCGACGAACGGGAACGCCTCGTCCGCGGTTTCCTGCCGGGCGCGCTGTTCGACCGCGGCCTCTACTGCCGTCCGGACGACCGGGGCGACGTCGTCGTCCAGTTCGCTCCTCCGCTGATCGCCGGGCAGGCGGAGTTCGACGAGATCGAACAGATCCTGCGAGACACGCTGCTCGAAGCGCAGAAACTCGTCTGAGCCAACTGGCGAGGGAGGAGGCCGGGACCGTTTGGTCCCGGCCTTCTTCCGTGCTGTCGCTTATCCTGGTGACAAGGAGCCCTCACCTCGAGGCGGCACGCATGCCCGCGCACGAACCCGGCCTCGACCGGCGCGAGCAGGCAAACGCCTGACAACTGCGCCGCCTCAGCCGTGCCAACCGGTCACAACGCCCCGATCTCCTCGCACGCCTTCCGCACCCCAGCGCCGTAAGCCGGATCCGCCTTGGCGCAATTGTCGATATGCCGCTCGACCGTCTCCCTGCGCGCGCCCTTGATCCCTCGCGCCGTGTTCTCGAACAGCCGCTGCCGCGCACCCTCGTCCAGCAGCCGGAACAGGTTTCCGGGCTGCTCGTAGTAGTTGTCGTCGTCCTCGCGATAGTCGAACCGGTCCGCGACCTCGCCGCCCGGTCCGGCGGGCTCCGCGTACTGCGGCTGCTCCGTCCACCGCCCGAAGGAGTTCGGCTGCACGCCCGGCACTCCGCCCTGGTTGCCGTCTACGCGCATCGCGCCGTCGCGGTGGTAGGTGTTGACGAGCGCCGCGCCTCGCGGGCAGTTGACGGGAACCTGGTGATGGTTCACGCCGATCCGGTAGCGGGTGGCGTCGCCGTAGGAGAACAGCCTGCCCTGCAACATCTTGTCCGGGCTGACCGAGATCCCCGGCACCAGGTTGGCCGGGGTGAACGCGGCCTGTTCGACGTCGGCGAAGTAGTTCTCCGGATTGCGGTTCAGCTCCAGCTCGCCGACCTCGACGAGCGGATAGTCCTTTTTGCTCCAGACCTTCGTGAGGTCGAACGGGTGGAACCGATAGGTCGCCGCGTCCGCCTCCGGCATGAGCTGCACATAGAGCGTCCACTTAGGATAGTCACCGCGTTCGATCGCGTCGTACAGATCGCGCTGGTGCGATTCGCGGTCCTCGCCGATGAGCGCGTCCGCCGCCGCGTCTGTCAGGTTTTCGATGCCCTGCTGGGTGCGCAGGTGGAACTTCACCCAATGCCGCTCACCCGCGTCGTTGATCAGGCTGAACGTGTGCGAACCGAACCCGTGCATGTGCCGGTAGGTCTTCGGGATGCCGCGGTCGCTCATCACGATGGTGATCTGGTGCAGCGCCTCGGGAAGATTGGTCCAGAAGCCCCACTTGTTCTCCGCGTTGCGCAGGTTTGTCCGCGGATCGCGCTTCACCGCGTGGTTCAGGTCGGGGAACTTCAGCGGGTCGCGGTGGAAGAAGACCGGCGTGTTGTTGCCGACCAGGTCCCAGTTGCCCTGCGAGGTGTAAAACCGGACGGCGAACCCGCGGATGTCGCGTTCCGCGTCGGCGGCGCCGCGCTCCCCGGCGACGGTGGAGAACCGCACGAACGTTTCGACCTCGTTGCCGACCTTGCTGAACAGCGCGGCCCTGGTGTAGCGGCTGATGTCGTGGGTGACGGTGAACTTGCCGAACGCACCGGACCCCTTGGCGTGCATCCGCCGCTCCGGGATCACCTCGCGGTCGAAGTGCGCGAGCTTTTCCACCAGCCAGAGGTCCTGGAGCAGAACCGGACCGCGTGCGCCCGCGGTGAGGCTGTTCTGGTTGTCGGTGACCGGCGCGCCCGCCGCGGTGGTCAACGGGTCGGTGTTGTCAGCGAAAGTCATCGCTCCTCTTTCGTTGCATTCGTCCGCGAAAAAGGACTTTGCCGCCAAGATGGTACCGAAGCGCGAAGGTGATTCACTCCGACAAATAGCGTAAATTGCCGCAGGAATATTCCTCATTACGAGAATAGATTCGCATCCTGCGCATTCATTCCGGAATACGTGCCAGGCACTGCGGATTTCCGGTTATTCCTCGCTGTCGCGCACGACGAGCGCGATCTGCACCCGGTTCACCACGCCGAGCTTCGCGAACAGGCTGCTCGTGTGCGCCTTCACCGTCGCCACGCTGATGTGCAGCCGCGCGCCCACCTCGGCGTTCGACAGCCCTTCCGCGATCGCCCGTGCGGTGTCCCGTTCGCGTTCGGTCAACGCGGCCAGCCGCGCCCGCGCCGCCTCGCGCGCGGCACGCCGGCTCCCCGACGACTGCGGCCCCATCGCCGCGGTGATCAAGCGGCTGGTGGCGGTCGGGGACAGCGCGGGGTTCCCGTCGGCGACCGCGCGCACCGCGGCCAGGATGTCCGGCGGCGGGGTGTCCTTGAGGACGAACCCGAGCGCCCCGGCGCGCAGCGCGCCGAGCACCATCTCGTCGGAGTCGAAGGTGGTCAGCACGAGGATCCGCGGCGGGTCCGGCCAGCTGAGGATGGCTTCGGTCGCGCTCAGCCCGTCGCGGCCGGGCATCCGCACGTCCATCAGCACGACGTCCGGCCGGAGCCGGCGGACCTCGGCGATCGCGGCGTCGCCGTCCGCGGCCTCGCCGGCGACCTCCAGGTCGGCTTCGCCGTCGAGCATGAGCCGCAACGACATCCGCACCAGCTGATCGTCGTCGACGATCACGACCCGCACCCGGTCCACTCACTCGCTCCCTTCGCCGCGGGCAGGCCACGGCAGCCACGCGGTCAGCACGAACCCGCCGTCCGGGTCCGCGTGATGGTCAAGGTCGCCACCGGCGAGCTCGACCCGCTCGGCAAGCCCCAGCAACCCGAACCCGGCGGACGGCGGCGGCGCCACGTTCTCGGTCGCGCCGGAATCCCGCACCGTCACGCGCAGCCCCTCGCCCTCCCCGCCCTCCACGGTGACACACACGTCGGCGCCAGGCGCGTGTTTCCCGGCATTGGTCAGTCCTTCTTGGACGATCCGGTACACCGTGCGCGCCAGCAGATCCGGCGGATTCCCGACCGCCTCCGGGGTATAGCTGACCTGCACCCCGAGCGCCCGCGCGTCAGCGACCAGCGCGGGCAGATTCGCGAGCGACGGCTGCGGCGGCTCAAGCCCGCCCGGACTGGCCCGCAGGACCCCGAGCACCTCCCGCAGCTCCTCCAACGCCTGATGCGCACCGTCGGCGATCCCCCTGGCCAGCAGCGACACCTGGTCAGGCGGCAGATCGGCGCGATGCCCCAGCACGCCGGCCTGCATCGCGACCAGCGACACCCGGTGCGCGAGGACGTCGTGCATCTCGCGCGCGATCCGGTGCCGCTCGACAATGCGCGCCTCGGCCGCCCGCGCGACCTGCTCGCGTTCGGCGCTCTCCGCGCGTTCCCGCAGCGACTGCAACTCCTCGCGCCGCGCCCCGATCGCCGCTCCGACCGCCACGACGATGCCGGTGACCAGCACGATGAACGAAATGGACCACCACCACGGGTCCGGGTCGGAACCGCGCGGGTAGAGCCCTTCGGTGACCGCCGCGGTAGCGACGCACGCCAGCCCGATGAAGGTGGTCTCGAACAGCCGGCGCCGAGTGGCGAGCGACCCGAGCACCAGCAGCGCGGCTCCCCCGGCGGACGTCGACACCGCCGAGACGATGATCACCCCGGTCGCGATCGAGAGCGGATACTTCCGCCGCCACAGCGACGCGACCAGACAGCCGAGCCCGACGATCGGGTCGCCGAAGATCAGCCACCCGATCCGCGGGTCGTCGGATCCCGCGGGCAGATGAGACGCGACCGCCACCCAGGCAACCACGCCGAGCAGCGCGGCCACGGCCAGCCGCCACCCCTGCTGCCACGGCTTGAGCTTGACCTGCGAAACGATCACCAGCCCATCTTCGCCGATCCGCCCCCGCCGTGCAGCCGCCCTCGGCACACCCCGCTCCCTAGACCAAAGTAGTACCCCTCGACTTTGGTCGGCCCCGGTTCGCTCCGCAGGTCCGATGCGCACCGTAGCCGCGGCCGACACACTGGGAGCACCACGACTCAGGGAGAACACATGAGCAAGGGCGGCTACTCAGCAGTGCAGATCGTCGGCATGGTGATCACCGTCGTATCCGCACAGGCCGCGATCCGCAGTTTCTTCGACCACGACGCGCGCCAATTGTGGGGCGCACTTGATTGGGTCCCCGGCGGCTGGGGCGGACAATTAGCCGCACTGGTAGTGCTGACCCTCGCCGGGGTGGTCCTCGCCGGCTGGGCGCACGACCGCACCAAGGAGAAAAGCTGAGTCCACTGCGGACTCAATGCACCTCCGGCCCGAGCGCCGCATACGTCTCCGGACGCTTGCGTCGCAGATACTCCGCCATCGCCAGCCCTGCGACAATCAGGATCGGCAGCAGCCACGGCAACAACCCGATCCACGCCGCGTCGGACCCGGCCATCGTCGGAAAATTCAGCACCGCCAGCACAATCACGCCGATCAGCCCAGCCCCGCCAAGCCCCGGCGCGACAAACGTGCTCCACCAATGCGGATCCCGCCGCTGCCGGAAAAACACCACCACCGCGATCGACGCCATCGCCTGCAACACGAGGATCGCCAACGTCCCGAACCCAGTCATCGACGACGTCAAGAACGCGACCGGATCAAGCCCCAGCACCGCGAAGATCGCCGCTACAACCGTCGCGAACCCGATCTGCGCCGCACTGGCGTTACGCGGCGTACCAGAAACCGTACGCCCCAACACCTTCGGCAGCACACCGTCCCGAGCAAGCGCGTAGATATACCGACTAGCGGAGTTGTGCAAAGCCAGCAATGCGGCGAACAGACTCACCACAAGCAACAACTGCATGACATCGGTAAGCACGGTCCCGAGCACGTCCTGCGAGGTAGCCAAGAGCAGGTCCCCCGCCGCGAGATGATCCTGCGCCACGGCTTTCGCGTTCCCCACGCCGATCGCGCTGACCAGCGCAAGCGAGGTAATCGCAGCGAAAACCCCAATCGCGATCACCGCTATATAAGTAGCGCGCGGCACCGACTTGTTCGGGTCGCGCGCTTCTTCGCTGAACAACGCAGTCGCCTCGAACCCGATAAAGCACGTGGCAGCAAACAACAATCCAAGCCCGATAGACCCAGACGTGACAACGGCAGGCGACAACGCGCTGAGCGAATACCCAGACTTCACGAGCACCGCAACGTCGAAGACAACCAGAATGCTGACCTCAAGAATCAGCGACACCGCAAGCACCTTCGCCGAAACGTCCACCCCACGACGACTCAGCAAAAACACCGCGACGACGGACAACGCAGCCCAAAACTCCCACGGCAAGTCCAAATGAAAGACCCGGTTGACCACCCCGCCCGTCAACGCACCCGAGGTCCCCACCGCCCCCGCGACGAAACAGTTGTAGCCAGCCAACGCCACAAACGCCCCGGACAACCCCGCCGGACGCCCTAAGGCCGCAGTAAGATACGCGTAGAACCCACCAGCGTTGGACACGTACCGGCTCATCCGCGCATAGCCAACCCCGAACAACAGCAACACAATCCCCGCGATCAGGAATGATGCAGGCATCCCGCCGCCATTGCCGAGCGCGATCCCGAGCCCCGCGATCACCACCATCCCGGTCAACGGCGCGACCGCAGCGAGCACGAGAAACGCAATCCCGCCAGTCCCAAGCGCGTTAGCGCGCAGCTGCCCTCCGACAGCCTCCGGTGTCGACTGCTGTGCCATCCAGGCCTCCCGATCCGCTACAAGGCGCCCATTTGCCCCGCAGCGACCCAGTGTCGCTTGCTAGACGCTGAGGGCCTTGTCATCGCAGGCAGAGGTCTTGCCAATCCGCGCACCCCCACTCCGGTGAGGTTCGTGGGGCCACCCTCACGGCCGCTGATTCCCTCAGGTTCCCCTCACGACCAGTGGCCGGTACGTGAGGGTCCCCTTCACGGACCCAGATTCCCTCAAGGACCCCTTCACGACCCACTCGCCCGCCCCGCACCCACCGGGATGCGCCCCAATGCGGCATTGGGTGCGCTCAACGCACCGAACGCCACATTGGGTGCATCACATGCACCCAACGCCACATTGGGGCGCAAGCCCCGCCACCAACGAAACCGCACCGATGCACCCAACGTCGAGGCACCCACACCGCCCCCAACCCCGATCCGAAGCCCCACTGCGGTCGGTGGGTGCTTGTCAAGGCATCTTTCCCGCCTTGACAAGCACCCACCGACCGTCAGCACAATAAAACTTCGGGGTGGCGGGCCCCCTAACGAGCGCAATGTCGCCGCCAGGCGACGAGCCGAACCCCCCGGCGAACCAACCGTCCACAATAGACCAAGCCCCCATCAGCTATGCTCAACAACGTGCCAAACCCAGCAGGCAGCAAAGGAATGCCGCGCCCCGAACGGGAGCGGCTGATCCTCGACGCCGCCGTCCAGGAGTTCGGCACCCAGGGCTACGCCCACGCCTCAGTAGCCGCCATCGCGCGCCGAGCGGAAATCTCCAAACCCCTGGTATACGGCTACTTCGAGTCCAAAGACGGCCTCTACCTGGCCTGCCTCCACCGAGGCGCAGCCCCGCTGGTCGACGCCGTCACCGAAGCCCAAACCGGCACCGGCCTCACCCGCGCCCTAGGCACCTTGGAAGCGATCTTCCGCACTCTGGAACCCCGTCGCCTGGACTGGGCCGTCCTCTGGGACCCGACGCTGCCCCCAGGCTCCGCAGTGGACGAAGCAGCCCGCTCCTACCGCCGCAAACTCTCCACACTCGGTGCCGAAGGCACCCAGGAAGCCTTGGCCTCAGCGGGTTTCGCCGACCCCGCCGACGCCTCGCTGTTCGCCCGCATCTGGTACGGCGCGGTCGCCGCCACCGTCAACTGGTGGCTCGAGCACCCCGAGGAACCCGCCGAAACCACCACTCAGCGCTGCGCCCGCATCCTCACCTCCCTGCGCGGCTGACCTCGCAATCCACCCACTCGAAGTACCCGCTCCCCGAAACCGGCCGCCCCCGAAACGCGCCGGAATACGTGTACGCACCGACATAACCGCGCCCATGGCCGTACCGCAGCGGACTGTCCACAACCGCCTCCACCGCCACGACCTCCTCCGCGCCGTCCCGCACCGTCCACCGGAACCGCTCCGGAACCCGCATCTCCCGCCCCCGCGGATCAACCTCCGGCTCAGCCCGATGCTCCACCTCGACCCGCACCTCCCGAAACACCGCCGCATCACCGTCGAGCGTGCGCAGATGCGCCAGCCGGCAAGCCGTCGCCCCAGCCGCGCGGACATCGGTGAGCAGAAGCTGCGTCCGGTCATCGAGATTGATGATCTGATAGGTGAAGAAGTCAATCGGCAGCTTGAACCGCTGCGGCAACGGCGAACGCCGAAGTGCTTGCGGCGAAAGAGATCGCGCGTACTCCACAGTGCAGAGACCGCCGATTTCCGTCTCACCGGTGTCGTCAGTGATCATCCCGGTGAAGGTGGCGAGCAGGCTCAAGTGGTCGTAAGCCGGATTGCGCACGAACCACGAGACCTGCGACGTCGCGGTGATCTCCAGGTCCGCCGAGAACCCGTCGTACCGCGCGTGCACCTGATACGACGGATGCGCTGCTTCGATAGCCAGATCCGAATCCCACTCCAGCCGCGAACCGTCCTCGGCGAACCGGCATTCAGTGCGCGAGTCGTAAGCCCGGTAGTGATGATGCCCAGGCGCGGCGGTGGACGAGAGAACGGTCGTGGTGCGGCGGGCGTCGGAGGTCGCGAGGTAGTCGTTGTCGAAACAGACCGCGCCGGTGCTGCCGATCAGGGTCATGGTGTTGAGGTAGCGGTGCGGCCGCGGCAGCTCCGGCACGAAAATGCCGTAATGCGTCCACGCCCAGGTCCGCGAGCCCGGATGCGGCCGCAGCAGGCCGGGCCGGTCGAACGGCTTCGCGGACTCCTCGATCCGCTGGTCGAAGCGAGGAAGCAGCTTGTTCACCACGAACGGCGCGGCAGCGGTCAACACGCTCATCTTTCCTCCTCAATGCCTATTACCCTAGAGTAAGTTACTCAAGGGTCAATTCGGAAGGGAGCAGACGGATGACACGGTCCTGGTGGGGTTGGGGCGACGTCGAGGAAGCACTGACCGCCGAAGAAACAGATGCGCTGGTCGCGCGCACGGCCGCCTTCCTGCCCGCCCACGACTTCACCGACCACGCCCCGCCCCCGCCAGACGACCTGCCGGTGCCACCGTCTCGCCTCCGCCCACCCGCCGCACTGGCCCGGCTGTGCTCAACCGACCAGACCGACCGGCTGTCGCACGCACGCGGCAAGGCGTTCCGCGACGTCGTGCGGAACCTGGAAGGTCGGGTCGAAGCGGTGCCGGACGTCGTCGCGCGTCCGGAATCCGAGCAGGACGTGCTCGATCTCCTGGACTGGTGCTCCACCGACGGCACGCCGGTAATCCCCTACGGCGGCGGCAGTTCCGTCGTCGGCGGCATCGAGCCACGGTTCCCCGCGCCCGCGGTGTCGCTGGACCTCGGCCGCCTCGACCAGGTCGCGGAGATCGACCGGACGAGCCGCGCCGCGCGGATCCAGGCCGGGGTGTACGGACCGGCGCTCGAGGACCAGCTCCGCCCGCACGGGCTGACGCTGCGGCACTACCCCCAGTCGTTCACGCACTCCACGCTCGGCGGCTGGCTCGCGACCCGAGCCGGCGGCCACTTCGCCACGCTGGCCACGCACATCGACGACCTCGCCGAATCGCTGCGCGTCGTGACCCCGGCCGGGGTCAGCGAGTCGCGGCGGCTGCCCGGATCGGGGGCCGGACCGTCGCCGGATCGGTTGTTCCTCGGCTCGGAAGGCACCCTCGGCGTGATCACCGAAGCCTGGATGCGCCTGCAAGAACGCCCTCGCTGGCAAGCGAAAGCGTCAGTCAGCTTCGCCCGGTACTCCGACGCGGTGCAAGCGACCCGGGCGATCGCCCAGTCCGGCCTGTACCCGGCGAACTGCCGGCTCCTCGACGCCGCCGAAGCGTTCCTCAACACCGGCGTCCAGGCGGACGGTTTGCTGCTGCTTGCGTTCGAGTCCGCCGACCATCCGGTGGACGCCTGGCTGGACCGCGCGCTCGAGCTGACCGCCGACCACGGCGGCACCGTCACCGCCCGCCGCGGCGAGTCGGGTTCGACGTGGCGCTCAGCGTTCCTGCGCATGCCGTACCAGCGCGACGCCCTCGCCCGTCGGTCGATGGTGGTCGAGACCTTCGAGACCGCCTGCACCTGGGACGCGTTCGAGTCCCTGCACGAAGCGGTCACGACGGCCGCGAACGCGGCGATCGCCGAGATCTGCGGCGCGGGCGTGGTGACCTGCCGGTTCACCCACGTGTACCCGGACGGCCCCGCGCCGTACTACGGCATCTACGCGACCGGCCGTTGGGGCAGCACCGTCGCGCAGTGGGACGAGCTGAAAACCGCAGTGTCCGAAGCGATTCTGGCCAACGGCGGCACGATCACCCACCACCATTCGGTCGGCCGCGACCACCGCCCGTGGTACGACCGGCAGCGCCCGGACCCGTTCGCCGCAGCCCTCTCCGCGGCGAAGGACGCCCTGGACCCAGCCGGAATCCTGAACCCGGGCGTCCTTCTCCGCTGACCCGTCACCGCCGCAGATACCGCAACGCCCGCGCCGCCGCGTGGCTGCCGCACATCCCGTGCGCGCCCGGCCCCGGCGGCGTGGCCGCGGAACAAACGAAATGCCCGGGGAACCCCACGTCATACGGCTGCAACGTCGTCCGCGGGCCGAAAACCAGCTGCCGCAGATCCTTCGCTCCAGTGAGAATGTTGCCGCCGACGAAATTCGGGTTCTCCGCAGCGAATTCCGCCGACGACGTCGTCACCGAACCAATGACCCGCTCCCGGAAACCCGGCGCGAACCGTTCGATCTGCGCAGTGATCGCCTCAGTAGCGTCACCGGTGTATCCATGCGGCACATGCGCGTACGCCCACACCGGATGCACATCCCCGACCGAACGCGTCGGATCAGCCAGATACTGCTGTCCCAGCAACACGAACGGTCGCTCCGGCATCCGTCCATTGTGTACGTCCCGTTCGCCAGCAACAACCTCCGCCGCTGAACCTCCCAAGTGGACAGTCCCGGCAGCCCGCGCCTCCGGCGAACGCCACGGAATCCCGCCCTGCACCGCGAAGTCCACTTTGAACGCGCCGGGACCGTAGCGAAACTTCTCGTACGCCCGCCGGATCCGCGGCGGCAACCGGTCGCCGAGCACCTGCGCGAGAGCGCTCGGTCCGACGTCCCACACCACCACGTCCGCCCGTGGCAGCTGCGAAACCGACTCCACGCGCACACCAGTTTCGATCTTCCCGCCGAAGTCGGCGATCAATGCGGCCAAGGCGTCGCTGATCGCCTGCGACCCGCCCTCGGCGACCGCCCAGCCGTGCCGGTGACCAGCGGTGAGGATGCCGAGCCCGATCGCCGACGACAGCGGACGGTCGAGCGGCCGGAACGCGTGCGCCGCCACGCCGAGCCACAACGCGCGAGCCTGCGGAGTGCGGAAGTACCGGGCCAGCACGGTCGCCGGCGCGACCGTCGGCAGACCGAACCGGCCCAACAGCAACGGATGTCTCGGCACCCGCAGCAGCGGCCCGAGAATGTCCTCGCTCAGCGCGTCGTAGTTCTGCGCGGGCGAGGAGAACAGCGCTGACCAGCGACGTTCGTCCGCGCCCAACCCGGCGGCGGTGCCGGAGACCGAGCGTCGCAGGACACCGGCGGTGCCGTCGTCGAGCGGATGCACGCAGTCGATTTCCGGCAGCCGCCAGCGCAGGCCGTACCGGTCGAGCCCGAGGTCGGTCAGCACCGGCGAGCCGACCGCCATCGGATGCGTCGCGGAGCAGTGGTCGTGGCGCAGGCCGGGGACGATCGCCTCGTAGGTGCGGGTGCCGCCGCCGATCGTGTCGGCGGCCTCCAGCACCGTCGCGTCGACCCCGGCGCGAGCCAGCACCGCCGCCGCGGCGAGCCCGTTGGGTCCGCTGCCGACCACCACCGCCGTAGTCATGCCGGCACGCTGCTCGTCGTCGCCGGGCTCGCGGTCCAGGTGACGGTGAGCGGAATCGGGCCGTTCGGCAGCCACGGCTGTTCGTTGACCGCGTCGGCCACCGTCCAGTGGCCGCGTTCGATCACGCCCAGCGCCGCGTCAATCACCTGGTAATGCTGCACCTTCGAGTGGATGGCCTGCGACTCGACCCACACCACGATCCACTCGCCGGGCGCGAAGCCGACCCGCTTCTGCACCGCGTTGACGAAGCTGAGGTCGTGCAGGTGCCCGTCGCCGAAGTTGAACCCGATGATCGAGTTGCAGCCGAACTCGGCCTCGCGCACGGTCCGCGTCTCGAGGTCCGGCAGGTTCTTCGCCAACACCGAGAACAGCCCGCGGCCCTGGCTGTGCATCGACCGCCAGGCGATCGTCTGCTGCATGGTGATCTCGGCGACCTCGGCGGGGTAGCCCATCGCCTGCAACTGGTCGACCTGGTTCTTCGTCGGCCGGTGCGGCAGCGTGTTCAGCTTCGCCTCGGCCCCCGGCGCGAACGCCCACAGCGCCGACGCCCAGTTGCCCGCGTACTGCCGCATCGACGGCAGGAACGACACCAGGTCCGGCCGCAGATTGCCCAGGATCGGGAAGAACAGCAGCGCGGCCGCGATCACGACGGCGAGCCAGCCCGGCGTCATGTCGCCGACGCCGTATCCGGCGCTCGCCGGGAAGCCGAGGAACAGGAAGATCGCGAGGTAGCCGAAGAGAATGTTCCACTCCAGCGGCACCGCCAGCGGGAACGTGGACGTGATGAAGAGGTGGAACACCACCATCAGCGCGACCCCGGCAAGCGTGACCCAGTGATTGGTGGAGAACAGCAAAACCAGCGGCGTGATGATTTCCACCGTCGTCCCGCCGACGTGCGCCATGAACGACGCGAGTTTCGACGGACGGATGTCGTTCGGGAAATTCCGGTAATGCGCGCGCTTCAGCCACTTGAACGGAACACACGGACTGTTGGACACCATCGGCGGCACCACATTCGTGAAGTGCTTGCCGAACTTCGAGACGCCCGCACCGATCCAGACAGTGCAGATCAGCAGTTTCGCGGCGATGATCATGTTCACGAACGGCAGGAAGGCGAAGAACACCAACGCGGGCAGATACTGTTCACCGCGAGCGGCGAGGAAAATTGTCTTGTCCCGCAAGCCATTCAGCACATACAGCACGATCGGCGCGATCAGCAATGCCGGACGCACAAGTCCGGAGGTGTTGCCGGGCAATGCGGCCGACAGCGCGGCGTCCGGGACACCGGGAAGCACGATCGCGGTCAGCAGTGCGGCGAGGAAAGCCAGGTACAGCAGCACATCGAAGCCGTTCCGCCGGTCGCCCACGGTGAACGGCACGCGCTTCCACGGCCGCAACCGGATCGTTCCGGGCCGCGCCCAGAACAGGATCCCCCCGGTCATCGGCTTGAACTTGCCCGCGATCGGACCCCAGGAGCCGGCGACGCCGACCGTTTCCAAGAATACCGTCCACAGCACGAGCTTTTGGTAAACCACTGGTTCGTGCCACCACGCGGCGACGTCCCAGAACGGGCCGACACCGGACGTCGCGGTCGCCAGCGCGACCCCGGCCAGCACGTAGAGGAAGACCAGCTTCACCACGTACGTCGCCGGAATCATCTTGGGCGAGCCGAATCCGAACTGGACCCAGTGCAGTGCAAGGGCCTTGGTTCGTTCGAACAGTGGCTTCCGCAGGAAAGTTTCCGGATCGACCGGGGGAAAGTCCCCTGTCTTGAACCCCATTGTTCTCCGCCTTTCTCCGGGCAGCATCGACCGGGCCCGCCACTCCGGGCACGGATTTTTCTTTCAGATTCGGATCAGCCGGCCGCGGCGAGTTCCCGGCGCAGCGCGGGTTTGTCGATTTTGCCGACCGGGTTCCGCGGCAGCGCGGGCACGATGTCGATCCGCGCCGGCACCTTGACCCTGGTCAGCCGTTCCCGGCAATGCGCAAGCAGTTCGGCCTCGCTGGCGGTCCTGGACGGGTACAGCGTCACGGTCGCCACCGGCAGTTCGCCGAGCACCGGATGCGGCGCGCCGACCACCGCGGCTTCCAGCACCGCCGGGTGTGCGTGCAGTGCGTTCTCGATCTCCTTGGGGTAGAGGTTCTCCCCGCCCCGGATGATCATGTCCTTGATGCGGTCGACCAGGACGAGGTAGCCGTCCTCGTCGAACCGCCCGACGTCGCCGGTGTGCAGCCAGCCGTCGACGATCGTGGCGGCGGTCGCCTCGGGCCGGTTGAGGTAGCCACGCATCACGTTCGGACCGCGGACCACGACCTCGCCGGGACCGTCAGTCACCAGCTGGCCTCGCGGATCCATCAGCGCAACCTTCTGCCCGGGCAACGGAAGCCCGACGGTGCCCGGTTTACGCGGCCCAGCCAGCGGATTCAGCGTGGAAGCACAACTTCCCTCGGACAGTCCGTAGCCCTCGACGACCACCACGTCGAACCGTTCCTCGACGCGCTGGATCAGCTCGGCGGGCATCGGCGCGGCACCGCAAACCGCCAGCCGCAGCGACGAAGTGTCCGGCCGCACGGTGTCCGGAAGACCTGCCAACCGAGCGTAAATCGCTGGCACGGCAGAGAAATACGTCGGACGGACGCGTTCGATTGTGTCGAAGAAGTCGTCGGCACGGAATCTCGCGGTGATCGTCGAGCGGCCACCAGCGAGCAGCGGCGCGAGCACGCTGACCACGATTCCGTTGACATGGAACAGCGGCAGAATCAGCAAACTGTGGTCTGCCGGGCCGAGTTCGAGCGCGTCGACGATCATCTCGGTCATCACTCGCACGTTGCGGTGGTCGAGCACCACGCCTTTCGGCTGTCCCGTGGTGCCGCTGGTGTAGATGAGCAACGCGACCGCGTGGTCGTCATCGGCCACCGGACCGTCGTCGGGAGCGGCGGTCGCCAGTTCCTCGACCCGCATCGTGACCAGGTCCGAATCACCTTGTCCCACCACGACTTTCGCCCGTGCGTCGGCGATCTGGAACGAGGCTTCGCCGTCGGTCAGCTCCGGGTTCACCGGCGTGACCGCGGCACCGAGCCGCCAGGCAGCGAACAACACCACCGCGAACTCGACGCGATTCGGCAGCAGCACCGCGACGACGTCGCCGGCACCGACCCCGCGTGCCCGCAACGCGGCCGCCGCGCTGCGCACTCGCACCGCGAAACCGGCGTTGCCGAGTTCGCCGTGTTCGTCAGCGAGACACGGCCGGTTCGGGTTTCGCCGGGCCCGTTCTTCAGGCAGCGCCGCGAGGTGCATCGTCGAAGTCCTTTCCCAGTGCGGCTCAGGTGGGAAATGACGGTAAGGACGGGCCGTGACCCAGGCCATAGGCCGCAGAACCGAAGGGTCCGCCGGTCGTTGTGCCGGGGTCACAACCGCCTGCACCGAGGGGGTGAACGACGCCGCTCGCCTGTCGCCGGGGCGGTCCGGTGGTTACCCTGACCGCCATGTCCGACGCCGTCGACGCCGTCGTGGCCGACATCGCGCACGCCATCGACGCCGACCTCTCCGCCCGCACCACCGAGCTCACCGACTGGTTCGTCGAGATGATCCCGGAATTCCGGCACGACGAGACGGTCCGCAAGCTCATGATCGCCAGCACCTCGGCGAATCTGGTCGCGATCCTCGACATGCTGTCGCATTCCATCCCGCTCGACCGGATCACCGTCCCACCCGCAGCGGCCGAGTACGCGCGCCGGTTCGCCCAGCACGAGCTGTCGCTGGAGGCGCTGCTGCGCGCGTACCGGCTCGGCGAGCACCGGTTCGAGCAATGGGCGATCGAGGCGCTGGAACGGCAGCCGAACATCGACACCCAGCTGGCGCTCGCGGTCCTCGCCGAACTGTCGCGGCGCACGAACCGCTACATCGACCAGGTCATCGAGGGCCTGATCGACATCTTCGAAACCGAACGCCGGCGCTGGAGCAGCCGCACCGGAGCCGCGCGGGCGGCGCAGATCCGGCTGGTGCTCGATTCGGACACGCTGACCGAGGACGCCGCGCAGCAGTTGCTCGCCTTCCCGATGCGGCAATGGCACTGCGCGGCCGTCGCGTGGCTGCCCGCCGAGGGCGCGGGTGAACTGCAGGCCGCGGCGCGATTGCTCCAGGAGGTATGCGGACGAGGTCCAGCCCTCACCATGCTGGCCGACGACCGCACACTGTGGAGCTGGACGGTCAGCACGGAACGTGACGACGTCGAGGTCGAACGCCTCCGCTCCGGCGTGACAACCATCGGCGGCGGCCTGCGACTGGCCCTGGGCGCGCCCGGCTACGGACTGGCCGGATTCCGCGGCTCCCTGCGCGAGGCGGTCCGGGCACGGGCGGTCGCGGAGACCGACGAGGACCAGAGCCAGAACGTGGTGCTGTTCGACGACGTCGCGATCGCCGCCCTGCTCACCGAACAGTCCGACGACGTCTACCGCTGGATCGCGCGCGTCCTGGGAGACCTCGTCGCCGACGACCCCGGCACCGAGCAACTGCGCGAGACGCTGCGAGTCTTCCTCGACACCGACGGCAGCTACACGCACGCCGCCGCCCGGCTGCACCTGCACAAGAACACCGTTCACTATCGCGTCCGCAAGGCCGAGGAACTGTGCGGACGACCGCTCGCCGAGCATCGGCTGGAAGTGGAAGTCGCCCTGCGTGCGGCCACTTCGCTGCGCAAGCGGCTGCCGTGGAACGAGCCCGGCTGAGCCGTCAGTCCATTGTGGATTCTTTTGCCTTCGCGCGGCGCCGTGTTAGCCTGTCGCCGTGCTGCACCTCATGATGCCCGAGCGACTCGTAACCCGGCGCGCCGGCTGAACCAGGCTGCCGGCGCGCGATGCCGGTATGCGGTTTTTGCTTCGGGACCTGGCCCTTCTTTCCCTCGCCAGAACTTCCTCCCGGAGTACGCCATGTCCTTGAGCACCTTTTCCTCCGCCCCGTACACCTCCGCCCCGGCAATGCTGGTCCGCCGCCGGATCGCGACGTACTTCGTCGGCGGCATCGACCAGATCCCCGCCTTGGTCGCGACGCTGACCCAGCACGGGAAGCTGATCCACGAACTGTCCGTCGACGTCCGTGAGGGAGTCCGGGAAAGCAGCATGGTCAGCACCGTCCTGGTCAGCCCCGACGCACTCGACGCCCTGCTGGACGCGCTGCGGGCCCTCTCGTCGGTCGTCTCCGCCGAACTGGCCTGATCCGGCCCGCCCCTCGGCGCGACGGCAGACTGGGGTCCCCACCAGCGAAAGGCACCCCACATGCGATTGGCGGACAAGATCGCCCTGATCACCGGCGCTTCGAGCGGCATGGGCAAGGCCGCAGCCCTGACCTTCGCCCGCAAAGGCGCGACGGTCATCGTCACCGACGTCGAAGACGCTGACGGCGCTGCCGTGGCCGAAGAGATCCGCACCAACGGCGGCCAGGCCGAATACCGCCGCCTGGACGTCACCGACGAAACTTCCTGGACCACCGCCATCGCCGCCGTCCTGGCTCAGCACGGACGCCTCGACGTACTGGTCAACAACGCCGGCATCAGCGGCACCTTCGACCCCGACCTGACCAGCACGGCGTTCTACGACCGCCTGCTGCAAGTCAACGCCCGCGGAGTGTTCCTGGGCATCAAACACGGCGCCGCGGCGATGTCCGGCCGAGGCGGAGGTTCAATCGTGAACCTAACGTCGATCTCGGCGTCCATCGGGCAAGTCGGCGTGCATCTCGGGTATGCGGCCTCTAAGGGCGCAATCAAGTCGATGACCACCACCGCAGCCGTCCACTATGCGGCCGAGGGCATCCGGGTCAACGCGGTAGCCCCCGGCTTGCTGCCCCCAATGCGAACGTCCCGCGGCTCGACGGATCCGGTGTGGCGGGCGAAGCAGGTCGAGGGCGTGCCGATGGGACGGACTGGGGAGGTGCAGGAGGTCGCCGATGTGATCCTGTTCCTGGCCTCGGCAGAGTCCTCGTATGTAACCGGAGTGGAAATCCTGGCCGATGGGGGTTACACGGCCCAGTAGGCGGTTTGGGACGCTGGGGCTCCTGCGGAGTCGGCGGGAGTCCCAGGGCCGTGAAGGTGACGGGGCTCCTGCGGAGTCGGCGGGAGTCCCAGGGCCGTGAAGGTGACATCGTGCCGCGGCCGTGTCATGGCAACCGTGTAAGCCGCGGATGGACCAAGATCGGGTCGCTGACGGCG
>NZ_SDLS01000023.1:0-156320 GCF_004522315.1 Amycolatopsis sp. CFH S0740
CACCCACACCCGCACCTTAAAACTCAAGCTGAGGGAATCGGATTCAATGCCAGGAACGTAAGGCGAGGTTGCGGGTGCGGTTGAGTCGTGGCTGGCCGGGCTGCGTGACCCCGGTGAACGTACGTGAGGGCCACCCTGAGGGAATCTGATTCCCTCAGGGTTCCCCTCACGTACGTTCGCCGGGAGCAGAAGGCTCGGTCGCCAAACGACGCGACCCGAGCCGGCCGCTGCGACCTGATCCAGGCCGCGCCGCCAACCCGGGCCGCGTCGTTGGAAAGCTGCTGAGACTCAGGCGTTGCCGTCGAACAGCGACGTGACCGAGCCGTCCTCGAAGACCTGCTGGATGGCTTCCGCCAGCATCGGGGCGATGGACAGCACCGTCAGTCCCGGGAAGCGCTTTTCTTCCGGGATCGGCAGCGAGTTCGTCACGATGACCTCGCGGGCCTTGCACTGCGAGAGCCGCTCGGTGGCCGGGTCGGAGAGGATGCCGTGGGTGGTCGCGATGACCACGTCCGCCGCGCCCTCCTCGAGCAGTGCCTCGGTGGCCTTCACGATCGTGCCGCCGGTGTCGATCATGTCGTCGATCAGCACGCAGAGCTTGCCTTCGACCTTGCCGACCACGCGGTTGGCGACAGCCTGGTTCGGCTTGTCCGGGTCGCGGGTCTTGTGGATGAACGCGATCGGCCGGTCGCCGAGCTGCTGCGCCCACTTCTCGGCGAGGCGCACGCGGCCCGAGTCCGGCGAAACGACGGTGATGTCCGCGTCGCCGTAGGTCGACTTGATGTGGTCGGCGAGCACCGACTGGGCCAGCAGATGGTCGACCGGGCCGTCGAAGAAGCCCTGGATCTGCGCGGTGTGCAGGTCGACCGTCATGATCCGGTCCGCGCCCGCGGTCTTGAACAGGTCCGCGATGAGCCGCGCCGAGATCGGCTCGCGGCCCTTGTGCTTCTTGTCCTGCCGCGCGTACGGATAGAACGGCATGACCACGGTGATCCGCTTGGCGCTCGCGCGCTTGAGCGCGTCCACCATGATCAGCTGCTCCATCACGTACTCGTTGATGGGCGTGGTGTGCGCCTGGATCACAAACGCGTCGGTACCGCGCACCGACTCCTCGAACCGCACGAACAGCTCGCCGTTGGCGAACGTGTGCGCCGTCTGCGGGGTGATCGTCACGTTGAGGTGCTTGGCGACCTCTTCCGCGAGCTCGTGGTGCGCACGGCCGGAGAAGAGCATCAGATTCTTCTTCGGCGTACCTGACTTCGGACTCATGCTGGCGACTCCCCGTCGGTTCCTGCTGCTGACTCGGACACAACGGTGTCCTGCTGCTGGGCGGCGAGAGCAGCTTCCGCTGCCTCCGCCGCGGGCGTCCCCGGCCTGCGCCGGACCGCCCAGCCTTCGATGGTGCGCTGCGGACCGGCCGACAGCGCCAGTGAACCCGGCGGAACGTCGTCGCGGATGACCGCACCGGCTCCACTGTAAGCGCCGTCCCCGATCCGCACCGGCGCGACCAGCGTGTTGTCCGCCCCAAGCCGGACATGCGAACCGACAACGGTCTGGTGCTTGCTCACCCCGTCGTAGTTCACGAAGACGCTGGAACAGCCGATGTTGCTGTGGTCGCCGACGATCGCGTCGCCTACGTACGTGAGATGTGGCACCTTCGTCCCGGTGCCGATCTGCGCGTTTTTCGTCTCGACGAACGCGCCCAGCTTGCCCTTCGCGCCGAGCTTCGTGCCCGGCCGCAGGTACGTGTACGGACCGACGTTGACGCCGTCGCCCAGCTCAGAGCCCGAACCGTGCACGCGGACCACCGACGCGCCCGCGCCGATCCGCACGTCGGTCAGCGTGGTGTCCGGGCCCACAACGGAGCCCTCGCCGACCGAGCAATGGCCCTTGAGCTGGGTGTTCGGCTCGATCAGCACGTCGCGGGAGAGCGTGACGTCCGCCTCGATCCAGGTGGTGTTCGGGTCGATCACCGTGACGCCTTCGCGCTGCCAGCGGCGCACGATGCGGCGGTTGTACTCGGCGCCGAGCACCGAAAGCTGCACGCGGTCGTTCACGCCCTCGGTGACCCACGGGTCGTCGACCACCAGCGCGCCAACGCCCTTGCCGTCCTCGCGGGCGATGCCGAGGACGTCGGTGAGGTAAAGCTCACCCTGCGCGTTGTCCGTCGACAGCCGCGACAGGCCGTCGATCAGGACAGCCGCGTCGAAGGCGTAGACGCCGGAGTTGATTTCGGTGATCGCACGCTGGTCCGGCGTCGCGTCCTTGTGCTCGACGATCGCGCTGACCGAACCGTCGGCGCCGCGGACGATGCGGCCGTAGCCGGTGGGGTCGGCGACCTCGGCGGTGAGCACGGTGACCGCGTTGCCCGCCTTGGCGTGCTCTGCCCGCAGGGATTCCAGGGTTTCGGTGTCCAGCAGCGGAACGTCGCCGTAGCTGACGACCACAGTGCCGGTGAGTCCTTCCGGCAGCTCGGCCAGCGCGCACGAAACGGCGTGCCCGGTGCCCTTCTGCTCTTCCTGCACGGCAGTGGCGACCTCGCGGCCGAGTGCCTCGCCGACCCGGTCGAGTTCGGCGCGCACGGCGTCGCGGCCGTGTCCGATCACGACCACCAGATGCTGCGGCGCGAGGCCGGCGGCGGCGCGCACTGCGTGTTCCACCAGCGGCCTTCCGGCGATCGGGTGCAACACCTTAGGAGTGGAGGAACGCATGCGGGTGCCCTCACCCGCAGCGAGGATCAGCGTGCTCAGCGGGCCGCTCACGAGTCTCCCAACGATTCACCGGTGCGTTGACGAGCACCAACGATCCTACGTGGGGTCCTCAGCGCTCCACGCGGGGTCGGTCGGAGCCGTTTCCCCAGGCCAGCCGGTCGTGCCGTCGCCAGCCATCGAGTTGGCCGACGCGACCTGGTTGCCACCGCCGCGTTTCGCTTCGTACATCGCCGCATCTGCGCGTGCGAGGACCTGTTCGGCCCGCTCTTGCGGACGCAGCGACACCAAGCCAATGGACAACGTCACACCGTGCGACAGGTGATGCGGCAGTGTCGCGACCGATGTGGCCGCGCGGCCGAGCGCCATCTTCGCCGCCGACGCCGGTGCGCCGGGCAGGAGCACGATGAATTCGTCGCCGCCGTAACGGGCCACCACGTCGTCGCCGCGCAGGGCGTCGCGCAGAGTGCTTGCGACAACACGCAAAACGTTGTCGCCCTCGGCGTGCGACTGCTTGTCGTTGACGCCTTTGAACCCGTCGAGGTCGACCAGCGCGACGGCGAGCGGCTGGGCGTCCGCCGACGACGCGAGCGCGCGCAGCCGTTCGTCGAGCGCGCGGCGGTTCGGCAGGCCGGTGAGCGGATCCTGCAGTGCCTGCTGGGTGATCGCGCCGTGCTCGGCGGAAAGCCGTTCATGCTCGCGGCGCGCGTTCAGCGTGGCGATCTGCGATTCGCGCAGCGCCCACATTTCGGTTTCCAGCGCGGTCGCGTAGTCGATCAAAGACTGGCTCGCGGCTTCCGGGTCGAGCCGGGCGAGCTCGCGGGAGAGAGTGAGCCGCATCGACGGCTGCGAGACGTCCTCGGCCAGCACGTCGCGGGACTCGCGCAGCACCTGCAGCGCGTCGGAGCGGCGGCCGGCCGCGTCGAGACAGCGGGCCAGCGCGATCGCGACCAGCTCCTGCTCGTGCGGGTAGTGGTGGCCGAGATGCATGCCCTGCAACCGTTCGACGTGCTCGGCCGACGGGTCGTGCAGTGCGAGCGCCGCGGCCAGCACGCCGACCTGGTCGACCGCGGACACGCCGATCTTGCGCGGGAACAGCGATTCGGCGAACGGGCCCTCGGCGGCGACCGCCATCGACGCGGCGGTGCGGAACTTCTCCGCCGATTCGTCGTACTGCTCGATCCGCTCGAGCCGGAGACCCCAGCCGAGCAGCATCTTGACCCGGTTCATCAGCTGCAAGGTGATCTCGTGCGGGCTCGCGCTTTCCCGGATCGCCTGGTGCGCGCGGCCGATCACCTCTTCGGCGGCCTCGTAGACGCCGAGCTGGTTGAGCACTATCCAGCAGTCGATGAGTGCCATCGACTGCATGCGGTTCCAGTTGCGGACGCCGACCTGGCGGTCCGGGATCGTGGAGTCGTCGAGGATCGCGAGCGCGCGGGCGATCTCGGTGAGCGCGGCGTCCTCCTGCGCGGCGAGCACCAGCCGACGCCCGCGCAACGCGTGCGCGTCCGCGCGCAGCAGCGAAAGGCCGTGCCGCCGGGTGTGCGCGAGCATCTCGTCGAGCCGGGGCTCCGCTTCGGCCGCGAGACCGCGAGTGACGAGCCGGGAGAACGCGGAGGCGCGCAGCAGCTGGGCGACGAGCGTGGGTTCTCCCCGCCGGAGGGTTTCCTCGAGCAGCTCGTCCATGATCTTGACGATCTCGAGCTGGTTTTCGTGTTCCTGGCGCTGAACGGCCGCGATGAGTTCCCGCGCGCGCCCGACCAGCCACGCGTCCGACATTTCGACCAGGGTCGGGCGACGGGCGCCCGCGGGGTCGCTCGGTTCCTCGCTCAGCCGCCCCCACTCCCATCGCCCTCGCCGGATGTGCAGCTCCGCCGCCAGGATTCGAACCTGAACTGTCAGAACCAAAATCTGAAGTGCTGCCGATTACACTACGGCGGATCGGTCCAGGTCAGGATAGCGATGATCGAGGACGGGGGCGCCAGGAGGGGGAGGCGTGCGCCACAGGGCCGTCCCGGGCATCGGGCAATCGGACTTTTCGGGCCTCCACAGCGCCGGAAACCTCCTGTACCGTAACTTACGACACCGTAGGTAAGGGCACCCTTCGCAAGGGGTTGTGAGAGGAAAGAAGTGAGCGCATGACGGCCACCCTCGATCGTTCTCAGTCAGCGGGCGACCCGCCGAAGGGCCCCAAGCCGATCATCGACGGACAGCGCGGGATCGGCGTTCAGCTGTCGGTGTACTTCGGGGTGCTGCTGCCGATCGTGGCGCTGCTGGTCGCGGTTCCGTTCGCCTGGGGCTGGGGGCTGACCTGGACGGACGTCGCGCTCTTCGTCGTGTTCTACGGGATCAGCGGGCTGGGCATCACCGTCGCCTACCACCGCTACTTCACCCACGGTTCGTTCAAGGCCAAGCCGTGGCTGCGCGTCGTGATGGCGATCGCGGGCAGCATCGCGTTGCAGGGCCCGGTGATCACCTGGGTGGCCGACCACCGGCGCCACCACGCGTTCTCCGACCGCGACGGCGACCCGCACTCGCCGTGGGCGTACGGCACCTCGCCGCTGGCCATCGCCAAGGGTTTCTGGCACGCGCACATGGGCTGGCTGTTCGACCGGGACCAGAGCAACCAGGCGCGGTTCGCGCCGGATCTGGTGAAGGACCCGGCCATCCGCAAGGTCGACGACCTGTTCTGGCTGTGGTCGCTGGTGAGCCTGTTCGGACCGGCGCTGCTGGGCGGCCTGATCTCGTGGTCGTTGTGGGGCGCGGTGACCGCGTTCTTCTGGGCGGGCCTGGTCCGCGTGTGCGTGCTGCACCACGTGACGTGGTCGGTCAACTCGATCTGCCACATGATCGGCGAGCGCCCGTTCGCCGCGCGCGACCGTTCGGCGAACTTCTGGCCGCTGGCGATCTTCTCCTTCGGCGAGTCCTGGCACAACCTGCACCACGCCGACCCGACCTCGGCCCGGCACGGCGTGAAGCGCGGCCAGATCGACATGTCGGCGCGGCTGATCTGGATGTTCGAGAAGTTCGGCTGGGTGCACGACGTCAGGTGGCCGACTCCGCAGCGGCTGGCTCGGATCGCGGCCGAAAGCAAGTAACGGTGGTGAGTGGCAATCCCGGTTCTAACCGGGATTGCCACTCACGACTACCCTGCAGTGAATGGCGGGGAGACGACGGGCGAAACGAGAAGCGGCGGTCACCGGCGCGCGGCCGGCCGCACCGGTCGCCCGGGTGCGCATGACCGGCAGCGAGCGCAGGCAGCAGTTGCTCAACGTGGCACGCGCTTTGTTCGCCGAAAAAGGGTTCGACGGCACCTCGGTCGAGGAGATCGCCGCGCGGGCGAACGTGTCGAAACCGGTTGTCTACGAGCACTTCGGCGGCAAGGAAGGCATTTACGCCGTCGTCGTCGACCGGGAAACGCAGCTGCTGCTCGACCGGATGATCTCGACCCTCCACGGTGGACACCCGCGGGTGATGCTGGAGCAGGCGGCCGTCGCGTTGCTGAGCTACGTCGAGGATTCCCACGACGGTTTCCGGATTCTCGTCCGCGATTCCCCGGTCGCCAGTTCCACCGGCACCTTCTCGACGGTTCTCAACGACATCGCGAGCCAGGTCGAGCACATCCTCGCGCAGCAGTTCGCCGCGCGCGGGTATGAGGAGAAGCTGTCCGCACTTTACGCGCAGGCGCTGGTCGGCATGGTCGCGCTCACCGGGCAGTGGTGGCTGGACGCGCGCAAGCCGAAGCGGGACGAGGTCGCCGCGCATCTGGTGAATCTCGCCTGGAACGGGTTGTCCCACTTGGAGAACAAGCCCCGGTTGCTCGGCTGAGTCCTCAGCTTCCGGACGGCGCGTTGCTCAAATCCACGACGCAGAACAGGTTGCCGTCCGGGTCGGCGAGGACGACGAAGTCCGGCTCGGGCGGGTAATGCGGCCAGTCGACCCTCTGCGCGCCTAGCCCGATGAGCCGTTCCACCTCGGCGCGCTGTTCGTCCGCGGTGTCGGTGTAGAGGTCAAGGTGCAGCCGCGGCAGGGGTTCGGCGGGCGAGTCGCTTCGCATGAGGCCGAGCGCGTGCGCGCCGCCGGGGTGGGCCAGCGTCTTCCACGTCGCGCTCGCCTATTCCGGATCCTCGACAAGCCCGAGCGCCGCGCACCAGAACCGCATCGCGCGTTCGACGTCGGCGACTCCGAGCACCGTTGTCCCGAGTCGCAGCATCAGACCAGTTTTCCTTGCGTGTGCAGGTCGTCCAGGATCAGCTGGACCGTCGCCGACACCTGGTCGCGATCGGCATGGGCGAGCCAGCCGAACGATTCGATCTCGCTGCTCGGCTTCAGTTCGCCGGTGTACTTCGCGGTGTAGCAGGTCATCCGCACCACGACGCCGTCCGCCTTGCCGTGCGCCTGCGCTTCCCAGGTTCCGGCCGGCTGCGCGGAAGCCGGATCCAGCGTCACGCTCAGTTCCTCGGCGATTTCCCGGACCAGCGTCTCGACATCCGACTCGCCCTCCTCGCGTTTCCCGCCGGGCAGGTACCAGGTGTCCTTGCCTGCCGAGCGCGCGGCGAGCAGCTTGCCGTCGACCACGTGCAGCCAGGCGACTTTGTCGATGGAGGGCATGTCCGCCACCCTACCTCCGCGCCCGCCGGTCGAGGTCCGCGAGCAGGATGCGCAGGAGGTCGGCGAGCTGATCGCGCTGCGCCGGGGACAGCGCGGACACCAGGGTTTCCTCGTGCTCCAGCAGGTCTCCGACGGTGCGCTCGATCAGCTCGTGGCCAGCGTCGGTGAGCTCGACGTACACCCCGCGACGGTCCGAAGTGGACTTCACCCGGCGGACGTGCCCGTCGCGTTCGGCACGCGCGGTTTGCTGGGAGATCGCGCCGGGGCTGACCCGGCAGCGTTTCGCGAGTTCGCCCGCGCTGAGCCGGTACGGCGGCCCGGCCCGGCGCAGCGTGCTGAGCAGGGTGCGGGTGGAGGCGTCCATCCCGAGGTCGAGCATCGTCGCGCGCCGGTCGTCCTCCAGCAGTTTCGCGATGTGCCAGATCCGCGTGATCACGCCGATGGACGACACCGGCGTGCCCGGCCGCTCCCGCAGCCACGCCCGCTGAATCTCGTCCACCTCGTCGCTTGACGGGTTTTCCCCGCCGCCGGTACCGTCGTCCACCAGAGGTACTTTAGCAATAAAGGACGTGGGGATGAATCGGGAAGCGGTAGTAACCGGGGGCGGTACCGGAATCGGGTACGCGATCGCCGCGGCGTTTGCCAGGGCGGGCGACCGGGTCACGATCACCGGGCGGCGCGAGGACGTGCTCACCGAGGCGGCGGCGCTGCTCGGCGCGCGTGCGGTGAGCTTCGACGCGAGCGATCCCGAGGCGGTCGAGGCGGCGCGCGACCAGTTGCCCGAACGGATCGACGTGCTGGTGAACAACGCTGGTGGCAACACGGATTTCCTGCACGAAGACGGTCAAGACCTGAAAGCGCTCGACGCTGCCTGGACGGCCAATCTTCGCGCGAACCTGTTCAGCGCGGCGTTCGTGACGACGGCGCTGCGGGACCGGCTCGCCGACAACGGCCGCATCGTCACGATCGGTTCGATCGCCGGGCACACCGGCGCCGAATCGTACGGCTGGGCGAAAGCCGCGGTGGAGGTGTGGAATACCGAAACCGCACGGCAATTCGGGCCGCGCGGGATCACGGCGAACATCGTCGCGCCGGGATTGATCGTGGACACCGAATTCTTCCGCGGGAAACTCTCCGCTGAACGCCAGGAGCGGCTGATCGAGAACACGATGACGAAACGCGCGGGCAAGCCGGAGGACGTCGCCGAGATGGTGCGGTTCCTGGCTTCCCCGGAGGCCGGGCACGTCACCGGCCAGGTCGTGCACGTGAACGGCGGCGCATACGTCGGCTGACCTCAGCCGGGGGTCACGCGCAGCACTTTGTCGTTGCTGCCGTTGGAGGTCGTCACGTACAGCGAGCCGTCGGGTCCGCTTCGGGCCGCGCGCAACCGGCCGAATTTGTCGTTGAATTCCGCGGGCAGCGTCACTCCGGTGACCTTCGCGGCCGCGTCCAGGTGCAGCAGCAGGAGTTTCTGTCCCTTCAGCGCGACCACGACCAGCGCGCCTTCGTTCGCACCCCACTGTTTGCCGGTGAGGAAGGCGTCGCCGCTGGTCGCCTCGGTGATCTGGCCAGTCGTCCACAGTGGACGAACCGCGTCCGGGAACCGCTTGGTGTCGGTCATCGGCACGCTCTCGTCGTAGCTGGGGTCGGTGCCGCCCTTCGACGGATCCCAGCCGTAATTCCCGCCTGGGCGCAGGAGATTCACCTCGTCGTCGAATGCCGGTCCGTGCTCGGAGGTGATCACCTGACCGGTGCCCGGCCGGATCGCGACGCCCTGCACGTTGCGGTGCCCGTAGGTGTAGATCCGGCGTTCGTTCGGGTCGGAGGAGGACAGGAAGGGGTTGCCCGGCACCGGTTCCCCGGTCTTCGCGTTGATCCGCAGCACCTTGCCGCCGAGGCTGTGCCGATCTTGCGCGACCGTGGACCGCGCGGTGTCGCCGGTGCCGACGAGCAGCGCGCCGTCGGGAGCGAGCGTCGGACGGCAGCCGGAATGGCGTCCGCTCGGATTCACCGGCAGCCCGGTCAGCAGGTCGCGCACCTTCGCCGCGCTCGCGCCGTCGTCGGCGAGCCGCCAGGTGACGAGCCGGACGTCCACCGCGCGGCCGTTTTCCTGGTGGGTCTGGCAGGTCGTGAACTCGTGCGAGGTCGCGAAGTCCGCCGCCAGCACCAGACCCATCAGGCCGCCTTCGCCCTGCACGAGGACGTCGGAGAAATTGGCGCGCACGTCGGTCGTCCGGCCGTCGCGGACCAGCGCGAGCTTGCCGGGCCGCTGCGGCACGAGGAGCGAACCGTCGGGAAGGAAGGCGACGTCCCAGGCGTGTTCGAGGCCGTCCGCGACCTCCTGCACGGCGAACCGGCCCTGCTCCGGCTTGGCCGGGGCAGGGGCCGAGGCCGGCGCCGCCGAGCAGGCGGCGAGCAGCAGGACCGAGGCGAGCACCGCGACGAGACGCATGGGTCCAGCATGCCCCGATTCAGCCGCCGGGGCGTACCAATCCGGATTCATACGCGAAGACGACCGCGTGCACCCGGTCGCGCAGCCCGAGCTTGTTCAGCAACCGGCCGACGTGCGTTTTCACCGTCGTCTCGCCGATGAACAGCGTCCCGGCGATCTCGGTGTTCGACAGTCCGCGCGCGATCAGGCCGAGCACGTCCTTCTCGCGTTCGGTCAGCGTCTCCAGTTTCTGCTCGTCCAGCGGCGTCCGGTGTGCGCTGAGATAGCGATCGAGCAGGCGTTTCGTGACCGACGGCGACACCACCGCGTCGCCGCGCAGCACGCCGCGGATCGCCACCAGCATCTCGTCCGACGGCGCGTCCTTGACCAGGAATCCGCTGGCCCCGGCGCGCAGCGCGGAGTAGGCGTACTCGTCGAGGTCGAAGGTCGTGATCACCAGGACCGAGGTGTCCGGCAGTTCAGCGCAGATCTGCGCAGTGGCCGCGACGCCGTCGAGCACCGGCATCCGGACGTCCATCAGCACGAGGTCCGGCCGTCGCGCACGGGCGAGTTCGACGGCTTCCGCGCCGTCGCCCGCCTCGGCGACCACCTCCAGGTCGGGCTGGCTGTCGACGATCATCCGCAGCCCGACGCGCACGAGTTCCTGGTCGTCGCAGATCAGCACGGACGTCATGCGGCGTCCGTCCGCAGCGTGGCCGCCACGCGGTAGCCGCCGTCCGGCAACTCGCCGGTTTCGAGCTTGCCGTGATACATCGCGACGCGCTGCGCCATGCCGGTGAGGCCGCGCCCGGACCCGGGCAGTCCCGCCGCGGCCGGTTGCCGTCCGCCGGAGTTGGTCACCTCGACGCGGATTTCCGGACCGGCGAAGGCGACCCGGACCCGGCCGGTCGCGTCGGGCGGCGCGTGTTTGAGCATGTTGGTCAAGGCCTCCTGGACGATGCGGTACGCCTGAAGCGCGACGCCTGCGGGCAGGTCGGCGATGTCGCCGTCGACTTCGAGGGTGGTGTCGCGGCCGGACTGTGCGACGAGCGTGCGCAACTGGTCGAGCGTCGGCTGCGGAGCGCGTGCGGGTTCGCCAGCATGCATCACTTCTAACAGTCGCCGTAGTTCGGCGAGCGCGGAACGGCCGGTTTTGCTGATGGTGTCGAGCGTACGGTCGACAGCGTCCGGATCGTGATGGCGCGCGAGCTTCGCTCCTTCGGCGTTCAAGACGATCACGCTCATGCTGTGTGCGAGTACGTCGTGAAGCTCGCGCGCGATCCGTGTGCGCTCTTCGGCGACTGAAGCGCGACTGCGCGCTTGTTCCTCGGACGCCGCTAGCTCCGTTCTTAACCGTTCTTCTTCGGACAGTTGCTCCTTCGTGCGGAAGAACGCGCCGAGCGCCCACGCTGCCAGGTACAGCGGCAGTGGGCCGAAGATGGTGAGCGTCGGGTTCAGGGTGTTGGCACCCCAGGTGAATCCCCAGAAAGTGTCCAGGCCGACGACAGCTACCGCGAAGCCGATGAACCATCTGTCGCCCGCTTTGACGAGCGTGTACAGCATGACTGCCATCGCGAGGTCGCTGCGGCCGCGGTCGTACGCCCAGATCTCGTTCGTATAGACGACAGCGACTCCGATGAGGATCAGGAGCGCAACAGTGCGCGGATAGCGGCGACGCACCAACAGCGGCAGCAGGAACAGCATCGACACCATGCGGATCGGCCAGGTCTCCTGATCCGCGATGTTGGGGCCGAAGGCGGCGAAGACGGCGTACAGCGGCAAGTCGAGCAGCCAACGCTGCTTGCGTCCCCACATCACCAGTCCACGCACGAAACGAACGTAACTCGCGCACGTCGTCGCGCGCGTCGTTCCGGAGGATGGCGGTGGTCCTCCGAGCGGACGACTTTTCCCGCCGACCGAGTCGATCCGCGATGACCGAGCCGCTTCCTACCGTACAAAACATGTCGATTACCAGGGAGTTCTTCCGGCATCCGATGCGTACCGGCGCGATCGCCGCCAGCTCGGCACGGCTGGCCGGAGTGATGACTGCCGGGCTGGGCGTCGAAAGCGCGCACAGCGTCGTGGAGCTAGGGCCGGGAACGGGCGTGTTCACCGAAGCGCTGCTTCGCGTCCTTCAGCGCGACGCGCATTTCACCGCGGTCGAAATCAACAGGCACCTCGTACAGGAGCTTCGCGAGCGCTTCCCCTCGCTGCATGTTGCGGAAGGCTCCGCGGAACACGTCGCTGCGTACGTGACCATGCCGGTCGACGTGGTCGTCTCCGGCCTGCCGTGGACAGCCATGCACGCCGCACCACAGGCTGCGGTACTGAATGCCGTCTGCGAAGTGCTGTCGCCACAAGGCCGCTTCACCACCTTCGCGTACGCGCACACCGCGTGGACGCCGCCAGCGCGTCGGTTCGCACGGTTGCTGCGAAGCCGCTTCGCGGTTGTCGAACGCACCAGTGTGGTTTGGCGGAACCTGCCGCCGGCGTACGTGTACCGCGCGGCTTTGCCGGTGCGGTCGGGACTGGACCGCTATGGACAGCCTGCTTCAGCCGCTTCTTGACGCTCCCGCGCCGCTCGTCTACCTGATCTGCGCGCTGGTGATCATGGCCGAGACGGCGCTGCTGCCCGGCATCGTGCTGCCGACGCTGTCCACCTTGCTGCTCATGGGTTTCCTTGTGCAGCGCGGGACTTTACAGCTGTGGCCAGCGCTCACGGTCTGCGTTGTGTCGGCGTTAGCGGGGGATCAGCTCGCGTACTGGGAGGGGCGACTGTGGGGTCCGAAGCTGCGACGGTCGCGCGTAGGGCAGCGGATCGGCGAAGCGAAGTGGGACAAGGCTGAAGCGACCGTCGCGCGTTATGGCGTGCCAGCAGTCGTCATAGGGCGGTGCCTCGCGGGCGTACGCACTCTCGTGCCGCGCGTCGCCGGTTCCGCTGGACTGTCGTACCGACGCTTCTTCGTCGGAAGCGTGTGCGCGGCAGTGCTGTGGGCGGGGGTGGAGCTGACGTTGGGTCAGGTCACCGGGTGGGTCGCGCCTTGAGCAGTTCCGCGGTGGAAGCGTCGGCGGGCAGGAAGGTTTCGAGGCTCAGCTCGGCGACCGTCACGTCGACCGCCGTGGCGAAGTGCGTGATCGCGGTGAGCAGCCGCAGTTCGCCCGCCGAGCTGGACAACTGCAGCGGCACGGCGAACCCGAGGTGGTCGCCGGACGGTTCGCCGGGCGACGGCAGGTAGCCGGTGAGTTCGTCCAGCAACGCCTGATGGCGCGGGTCGGGTCCGTTCGCCAGACCTCGGCGAGGACGTTCGAGCACGTGCTGCGCCCAATCGGCGAAGTTCTGGATCCGCGGCGCCATCCCGCGCGGGTGCAACGCCAGCCGCAGCACGTTGACCGGCGGTTCCAGCAGCTCCGCCGCGACATCCTCGGTGAGCAGGCCGAAGCTGTCGTTCGCCGCGACGAGATCCCCGTAGCGGTTCACGACCAGCGCCGGATACGGCTCGTGCCCGGCGAGCAGCGCACGCAGCGACTCCAGCACCGGTGTCAGCGCGGGGTCGTCCATCCGGGTTTCGGGGTATACCGGCGCGTATCCGGCGGTCAGCAGCAAGGCGTTGCGCTCGCGCAGCGGCAGGCCGAGCGCCTCGGCGACGCGCACCACCATGCCCCGGCCAGGCATCGAACGGCCGCGTTCCATGAAGCTGACGTGGCGCTGCGTCGTCCCGGCTTTCAGCGCGAGGTCGAGCTGGCTGAGCCGACGGCGGGAACGAGCGTCGCGCAAGGCGTCGGCGAACGAAGTGGGCACTGCGCGATTCTGGCCGGTGCTCGTGTCCGCCTGCCATTCCCCGCAGGGAATTGCCGGGACGCCCGGCCGCGCTGGATCGTCGGCGGCGTGGAATTCGGACTTCTTCTTCCTGCCGGACAGGCACAGCTCGAAGCAGGCGGCACCCCGCGTGCCCTCGTCGCATTGGCCCGCGAAGCCGAACGGCTCGGATTCGCGTCGATCTGGGCCGGTGACTCGCTTTCCCGTCCCCGGATCGAACCGCTCACCCTGCTCACCGCGGTCGCGCAGGCCACCGAACGCGTCACCGTCGGCACTGCCGTGCTGCTGCCCGCACACCGCAATCCGGTGCAGACCGCGATGACGCTCGCGTCCGTCGACCTGATCTCCGAAGGACGGCTGGCGGTCGGCGTCGGTGCGGGTTTCCCCGGCTTCAGCGAGCGGGAGTTCGAGCTGGCCGGGGTCGATTTCCGGACACGGTTCTCGCATCTGGACGACGTCGTCACGCTCTGGCGTGAGCTGTGGACCGGGCAGCCGCAGTCGTTCCACGGCAAGGTGCTGCACTACGACTGGCTGCCGCCGGCGGTCCGGCCCGCGCGCCCCGGCGGTCCGCCGATCTGGCTGGGCGGCGCGACACCGGCCGCGCTCCGCCGAACCGCGCTGCATTACGACGGCTGGCTCCCGTATCCGCCGGACCCCGCGGACTACGCGTCCGGCCTCGCGACGATCCGCGCAGCCAGCGATCGTCCGGTCACGCCGTCGCTGTTCCTGACGGTCTACGTCGACCCTGACCCGCGCCGCGGCCGTCGCGTTCTGGAGGACTACGCGCAGGCGACCTACCGGCGGTCGTTGGCGCAGATCAGCACCATCCAGGCGACCGTGACCGGTCCGATCTCGGAAGTCGCGGCGACGGTGCGCCGCTACGCCGAGGCCGGAGCGGAGCACGTGCTGCTGCGCGTCGGCTCCCTCGAACCCGGCGCGGTCGAGCAGCAGCTGCCCCTGTTGGCGGAGATGATCGCCGGGGAGCGAAAACTTGTCGGTGCCGCGACGTAGGCTGGGATGGTGACCGACGCTGTACTGTCCGGACTCCTCCAAGCCATCCTTCCCGACCCGGCGCTGCGCGGCGTTGTCGAGCGCGCCGGCGCCCCACTGCTCGAACTGCAAGGCGCTGTCGCCGTACGGCAGCTCGTGGCCGCCGCGCTGGCCGAAGACCCCGAGCGCGGCGGCGCGGGCCGTCCGGTGCTGGCCGTCACCGCCACCGGACGCGAGGCCGACGAGCTCACCGCGTCGCTCGGCGCGCTGCTCGGCCCGGATCGCGTGGCCGACTTCCCGTCCTGGGAGACGCTGCCGCACGAGCGCCTTTCGCCGCGCGCGGACACGGTCGGGCGGCGGCTGGAAGTGCTGCACCGGCTGCACACCGGAGACGACGAACTGCGGGTCGTGGTCGCGACCGTGCGCAGCCTCATCCAGCCGATGGCCCCCGGGCTCGGCTCGCTCGCGCCGATCGACCTGGTCGTCGGCGAGGAACAGAGCTTCGAGGACCTGCTCGAACGGCTTGTCGAGCTGGCGTACACGCGCGTGGACATGGTCGAGAAGCGCGGCGAGTTCGCGGTCCGCGGCGGCATCCTCGACCTGTTCGGGCCCACCGCGCAGCATCCGGTCCGCGTCGAGTTCTGGGGCGACGAGGTCAGCGAGATCCGCGCGTTCGCGGTGTCCGACCAGCGCTCGCTGCCCGGCGAGATCCAGCGGGTCACCGCGCCGCCGTGCCGCGAGCTGCTGCTCACGCCGGACGTCAAGGAGCGCGCGGCGGAGCTAGCCACCACGTACGAGGCCGACGCGCACCTGGCCGAAATGCTCACCAAGCTGTCCGGCGGCGTCCCGGTCGAGGGCATGGAGGCGCTCATCCCGGTCCTCTGCGAGGGCGAGCTGGCCCTGCTCACCGACGCGATGCCGCAGGGCAGTCACGTGCTGCTGGCCGATCCGGAGAAGATCCGCGCCCGCGCGGCCGACCTCGTCCGCACCGGGCAGGAGTTCCTCGAGGCCTCCTGGACCACCGCCGCGGCGGGCGGGCAGGCCCCGATCGACCTCGGCGCGTCGGCGTACCGCGATCTGGCCGAGATCGCGTCGCACGCGCAGGAGACGAAGCGCCCGTGGTGGACGCTCACCCAGCTGACCAGCGAAGACCCGGATGTCTACCGCGTCGGCATCGAGCCCGCGCCCGCCTACCGGGGCGAGCTGGAACGCGCGATGACCGACCTGCGCGCGCACCTCGCGTCCGGCGGCACCGGCGTGCTCGTCGTCGCCGGGCAGGGCACCGCCAGCCGCGCGGTCGAGCAGCTGATGGCCGCCGAGGTCCCGGCGAAACACGTCGAGGTGCTCGCCGACGTGCCGCCGGCCGGGGTCGTCACGGTCACCTGCGGCGGGCTCGCGGAGGGCTTCGTCTCGCCGGAGCGCGCGCTCGTGGTGCTGTCCGAGGCCGACCTGACCGGCCGCGGCGCCACCGCCGGATCGTCCACAAAGGACTTGAACACCAAGATGCCGTCGCGCCGCCGCGGCGCGGTCGACCCGCTGGCGCTCAAGGCGGGCGACTACGTGGTGCACGACCAGCACGGCATCGGCCGGTTCGTGGAGATGGTGCAGCGCACGGTCGCCGGCGCGACGCGCGAGTACCTGCTGCTGGAGTACGCGTCGTCCAAGCGCGGTCAACCCGGGGACAGGCTGTTCGTGCCCACCGATCAGCTCGACGAGGTGTCCCGCTACGTCGGCGGCGAACTGCCCACGCTCAACAAGCTCGGCGGCTCGGACTGGAAGAACACCAAGGCACGGGCCAAAAAGGCGGTCAAGGAGATCGCCGCGGAACTGGTGCAGCTCTACGCCGCCCGGCAAGCCGCGCCCGGGCACGCGTTCGGCGCGGACACGCCGTGGCAGTCCGAGCTGGAAGACGCCTTCCCCTTCACCGAGACCAACGACCAGCTCGCGGCCATCGACGAGGTCAAGTCGGACATGGAACGCGGCGTCCCGATGGACCGGGTGATCTGCGGCGACGTCGGCTACGGCAAGACCGAGATCGCGGTGCGCGCGGCGTTCAAGGCGGTGCAGGACGGCAAGCAGGTGGCCGTGCTGGTGCCGACCACGCTGCTCGCGCAGCAGCACCTGAACACGTTCACCGAGCGCATGCGGTCGTTCCCGGTCACCATCAAGGGCCTTTCGCGGTTCACGCACAAGGCCGAATCGGACCGGATCCTCGAACAGCTCGCCGACGGCGAGGTCGACATCGTCATCGGCACGCACCGGCTGCTGCAGACCGGCATCCGCTACAAGGACCTCGGCCTCGTGATCGTCGACGAGGAACAGCGGTTCGGCGTGGAGCACAAGGAACACATCAAGGCGCTGCGCACGCACGTCGACGTGCTGACCATGTCGGCGACGCCGATCCCGCGCACGCTCGAGATGTCGCTGGCGGGCATCCGCGAGATGTCGACCATCCTCACCCCGCCGGAAGACCGCCACCCGATCCTGACCTACGTCGGCGCGTACGACGACAAGCAGGTCGGCGCCGCGGTCCGGCGCGAGCTGCTGCGCGACGGCCAGGTGTTCTACGTGCACAACCGGGTGTCGTCGATCGAGAAGGCGGCGAAACGGATCCGCGAGCTGGTGCCGGAGGCGCGCGTCGTCACCGCGCACGGGCAGATGAACGAGGACAAGCTCGAAAAGATCATCCAGGGCTTCTGGGAGAACGAGTACGACGTCCTCGTCTGCACCACGATCGTCGAGACCGGCCTGGACATCTCCAACGCCAACACGCTGATCGTGGAACGCGGCGACATGCTCGGCCTCGCCCAGCTGCACCAGCTGCGCGGCCGGGTCGGGCGCGGACGCGAACGCGGGTACGCGTACTTCCTGTACCCGCCGGAAGCGCCGCTCACCGAAACCGCGCACGACCGGCTCGCCACCATCGCGCAGAACACCGAACTCGGCGCGGGCATGGCGGTCGCGATGAAGGACCTCGAAATCCGCGGCGCGGGCAACATCCTGGGCGCGGAACAGTCCGGGCACATCGCGGGCGTCGGATTCGACCTGTACGTCCGGCTCGTCGGCGAAGCGGTCGAGGCCTTCCGGCGGCACGCGGGCGCGGAGCCGGCGGAGGACGAGGAACTGGCCGAAGTCCGCGTCGACCTGCCCGTGGACGCGCACATCCCGCACGACTACGTCCCCGGCGAACGGCTGCGGCTGGAGGCGTACCGCAAGATCGCCTCAGCCCCGGACACTGCGGCCCTCGACGCGGTACGCGAGGAACTGGTCGACCGCTACGGCCAGCCACCCGCCCCGGTCACCCGGCTGCTCGCAGTCGCAGCGTTCCGGCACGCCTGCCGCGCCGCAGGCGTCACCGAGGTCGCGGCACAAGGCAACACGATCCGGTTCGCCCCGCTGCCGTTGATGGACTCGCAGCTGGTGCGGCTGAAACGCTTGTACCCCAAGGCGTTGTACAAGGCGATCACCAACACGGTGTCGGTGCCGAAGCCGACCGAAGGCCCAGCAGGCGGCCGAATGGGCGCGCCGGTGCTGCGGGACCAGGAACTGCTCGACTGGTGCACGAAGCTGTTGGCGCAGTTGACGAAAACCCCAGCCGCGGTGTGAGCGCTGCGGCGTGCCTCGCCTGATCCGCCGCCGCTGCCCGCGGCGGTCTCGATGGCGAGGCACCGCCGCGGCACTCGGGCTCCCGAACCGCGGACGTACCCCGAGCGGTTTCCGTGGCGAGGTGCCGCCGCTCTGGCCGCGGCGTGCTTTCCGTGGCCAGGCGTCAGCTAGCCGAAACCCCGGCGGTTGCGCCGTGGCCAGCCGCAGCGCCGCGTCCTCCTGCGGCGTAGGCAGTGCCCCGCAGCCGGACATCGGCAACGGCCGTGGCACCCGGGCCCCCGAACCGTCGCCGCGAGCCTGGCCCACCGTGCTGCCGTACAAAGTGGGCGCGCGCGGCGGTTTCCGTGGCGAGGTTCTGCCGCTCTGGCCGCGACGTGCTTTCCGTGGCCAAGCGTCAGCTAGCCGAGCAGACCTCGAACCCCGGTGGTTGCGCCGTGGGCAGCCGCAGTGCCGCTTCCTCCTGTGGCGTAGGCAGCGCCCCGCAGCCGGACATTGGCAACGGCCGTGGATGTCGCGGCACCCGGGCTCCCGAACCGCCGCCGCGGCCCGGATACACGAGCAGTCCGCGTTCCGGATCCGGCACCGCGTCGAGGGCGGCGGTCACCGCGGGCAGGTGCCGGAAGCGATCTCGTGCCTGCTCCGACGCGAACTCGATCTCCAGCGTCACGCCCCAGCGATGGACGTGCCACGTCCACTGCTCGGCGCCGTGGGTCAGCGCGGCCTCGGTCAGACGGTCGCCGTGAGCACGTTGCCACGCGCTCGCCGCGAAGGCCCCGTCGAGGACTTCGATCGACAACCAAGAGTCCATATGTCGACAATAGCCCGCTGAATGCCTCGATGGTGTTGCGTTTCGAGGCCATGTGAGAGGGTAGGGCCTGTGATGCGGATCATGGGGCGCCGCCGTGCGCTGGGCGCCGTTCTCGCCGGAGCTTTCCTCCTCGCCGGATGCGGTACCGGCCCCAGTCAGGTGGGCATGGCCGCGGTCGTCGACGGTCAGGTCACCACCATCGACCAGGTTCAGGCGCTGCTCGACCGCGCCGTGCAGGAGCAGCCGTACGCCCGGCAGCTCGCGTCGCGGCACCAGCTCGACCTTGTCGGGCGCGAGATCGTCCGGCAGACGCTGCTGCACGAGGTCGTCGTTAAGGCCGCGCAGAAGGAAGGCATTGCCGTCGACGAGGCCACCGTCAGCGAGGCCATGCAACAAGATCCGCTCGCGTCGCCGGTGCCCGAGGCCGTCACGCAGGACCAGTCCGCGGCGGTCACCCAGCTCGTCTGGCGGCTGCGCGATCACCGCGAGGCCATCACCGACCAGTACCTGCAGCAGCGGATCGCGCTGAAGTACCTCCCGACGCTCTCGGTGAACTTCGACTACACCAGCATCGGCGCGCCGACCTCGGAGAGCCAGGCCCCGTCGATCGACCCGAAGGCCGCGCGCAGCCAGGCCATCGCCAAGGCCGAGGAGTACGCGAGCGACCCGGGCAAGATCCAGGCCGACATCCAGAGCGGCGCGCAGGGCAACGTGGGCCAGCAGGCTCCCGCGCTGTCGTCGCCGCAGGACGCCGCGACCGTGCTGTTCGGCGTGCCCGCGAACACCGCGATCGCGTTCCAGCCGAACCCGGCGAGCGCGCCGACCTGGTGGGTCACCGCCGTGGTGCGGAAGCGGACGACGGACGCGAAGGTCGCCACCGACCAGGTCCAGCAGCCGACCGCGGCTCAGCTGGGTGCGATCGGCGTGCGGATGCTCCAGCCGTACGTTGGCAACGTGGACTTCAAAATCAACCCGCGCTACGGCGTATGGGACGCAGTCGGCATGAACCTCGCCCCCAGCGCGGCCGAGGTGACGGGCGTGGCCGTGCCGCTGCACGGCGGTGCCCCGGCGCAGCAGTGACCGGCACGGTAATCCTCGTCCGCGGCGCGACCCTGCCCGCGGCCGCTCTGCCCCTGCTTCGCACCAGTGCCGTGTACGCCGCGACCGACGTCGACCCTGCGCAGTTCAGTGTCCCGCCGGTCGGCGAGTCCTTCGCGGACATCGTGCTGCTAGCCGCTTCCCGCACCGAACCGACCGCGGCCGCCATGCTCGCCGCCGGCGCACGGTTGATCGAAACCCCTGTGCCCCCGCTCGTCGAAGCGGTCGAGGTCATGGACCGCCTGCGCTCACCCGGCGGCTGCCCGTGGGACGCCCGGCAGACGCACGAATCCCTCCGCCAGTACCTGGTCGAGGAAACGTACGAACTGCTGGAAGCCATCGAGGACAACGACCGCGCGGCCCTGCGCGAGGAACTGGGCGATGTCCTGCTGCAGGTCTTGTTCCACGCCCGGGTAGCCGCCGAACACGGCCGCGCGCCCTTCACCATCGACGACGTGGCCAGCGACCTGGTGGACAAACTGGTAGGCCGCCACCCCAACGTCTTCGCCGACGCGGCCCGCATCGCCTCGGCGGAGCACCAGGAACTGAAGTGGGAAGAGCTGAAACAGGCCGAGAAGCAACGCAAGTCCATTGTGGACGGTGTCGCACTGGGCCAGCCCGCGGTCGCCCTGGCCGGAAAACTGGGCCAGCGCAGCGGCCGGGCAGGCATCCCGCTGGACCTGTTCCCGCAAGACTCCTCGGCCCCAGCCCAACTCTTCCGAACAGCAGCCACCGCCCGCCGAGGCGGCTTGGACCCCGAAGGAGAACTGCGGGCAGTGGCGAAGCAGTTCGCCCGCGACATCCGCGCGGCGGAGACGGCCGCCCGGAAAGCCGGAGTCGAACCGACGACGCTGGAGGCTGAGGGCTGGCGAAAGTTCTGGCCTTCGGCTTGAGCCGATTTCGCTGCGCTGCTTGAGTTTTTGCGGCGCGGGCGTGATTGACGACCGGCGGGTTTGCCGGGGGATTTGGCGCTCGGCTTGCTTTCTCCTGGGCGCGATGGGTGTCTGGTGCGCGGCTTGCTTTCCTCAGGGCCTGCTGCGATCCTCGCCCGTGCCGTGCCGTGCCGTGCCGTGCCGTGCCGTGCCGTGCCGTGCCGTGCCGGCTGCTCATGCCCCTTGCCCGGAGTCCGCGAGTGCCGACGCGGCTTCCAACCGGCCAACACTCCCGAGAACCCAGCCGTGCGGTGCCAGCCCACAGCCCTGCGCGCCCTCTGCTCGCGCGCATCCCACGCACCCGCGCTCACCTGCGCCGTTGCGACCACCAGCCTTTCCCCAGCCGCACCGCCCGTGCCAAAGCTCCCCCTCAACCCCGCACGCCATTCCGGCGTCTCGCACTTCGGCCGCCCCCCGCCGAATAGCCACCCTCACTCGAACGACGGAGCCCCGCCCCATCCACCCACACCCCCACCACCCCCGCGCCACGATGATGTCCGGCAGCCCGATGAGAAATGTGACCCAGATCACTCATTTCAGAGAACCGTAAGCGCGGAGGTGGCGTCTTGCCGGGTGTGAAGCACAAGCCACCCAGGGAGCCGGACGAGGAACGCCTCCTCCGGCGCACCGCCCGCGGTGATCGTGCGGCGTTCGAAGAGCTCTACCGCCGCACCTCGCCGTGGCTCGCGATACGCCTGCGGCACCGCTGCTCCGATGACCAGATCATCGCGGAGGTGATGCAGGAGACCTACCTCGCCGTGTGGCGCGCCGCGGGTTCGTTCGCGGGCGTCGTCGCCGGCGGTTCCGCCGTGGGCTGGGTGTGGACGATCGCGGTGCGCCGCCTCATCGACGCGTTCCGGCGGCGGGCGCATCACGCGCATCCGCCGCCGGGGGTGCACGAGTCGCTGTCCGCGCCCGCCGCCGAGGAGGAGGCGCTGGCGAGCACGGTCGGCGATTCGGTGGGCGACGCCTTGCGCAGTCTCGCGCCCGAACTGCGCGAGGTCCTGCAAGCCATGGCGCTCGACGGATTGTCGGTACGGGAAACCGCGATCCTGCTCGGCTTGCCCGAGGGCACGGTCAAAACCCGGGCCCGCCGCGCCCGGATCGCGATGCGGGAGGCGTTGTCGTGAAACCAGGACTGTCTGAAGGAGGTCAAGCCATGAACCACGTATCCGACCGGATGCTCGCCGGCTACGTCGCCGGCCGGGACCTGCCGGGCGACGAGGCATGGGCGATCGAAGGGCACCTGGAGAACTGCGCGCAATGCCGGGCGCGGCTCGCCGGCGCGTCCACCGCCGAGGTGACCGGTCTGCTCGACACCGTGTGGGCCGGGCTGGAACCGGACCTCGCCCAAGCACCGCAGCCGATGCCGCGCCGGGCCGCGGCATGGCTGCATTGCTGGGCGACCCCGGTGATGATGCCGTGGCTGTTGATGGTCCTCGTGGTCGGCGCGCTGTCGGTCTACCTCGACCGGTCACTGCACGACGGGCTGTCGTTCGTGCAGTTGCTTTCCCCGGTGCTGCCGGTCTTCGGGGTGGCGGCGGCGTGGACCCGCGGGCTCGATCCGTCGTACGAACTCACCGCGGCCACCCCGCGCGCCGGGCTGGAGCTGATCCTGCGCCGGACCACGGCGGTCGTGGTGCCGGTGCTGGCGGTGCTGCTCGCCGCCGGCTGGCTGGTCGGCGCGCGGATGGGATTCGGGCTGTTGCCGAGTCTCGCGTTCACCACGGGGACTCTCGCGCTCGGCACGTTCATCGGCGTCGCCTGGGCGGCGTCGATCCTGGTCGGCCTGTGGCTCGGCGCGCTGGTGGTGCCGAGCGTCGCGTTCGGGAGTTCGGTCCTGCTACAGGACGTCGCCTGGCCGGGCTGGCTGGCGGCCGCTGTCGTCGCGACCGTGTTCGTAGTGCTTCGCCGGAACACCTTCACGCAGCTTGCTGCGCATCACTGACGGAAACGAGAGGGGACACCGATGCGGGCTGTGGAAGCCGCCGAGGTCGCTCCGGCGACCTACGCCTGGGAAATCCAGGCACAGGGACTGAAAGTTCGGGTCGGCCGCAAGAAGATGGCGGTCGACGGCCTCGACCTCGCGCTCGGCACGGGCGTGCACGGGCTGCTCGGGCCGAACGGTGCGGGCAAGACCACCTTGATCCGCACCCTGGCCACGGTGCTGCGGCCGACGGAAGGCAAGCTGGCGCTGCTCGGAGAGCCCGTCGGGGGGCACTTCGACCAGCGCGGCCTGCGCCGCCGGATCGGCTATCTGCCGCAAACCTTCGGGTACTACAAGCGGTTCACCGTCCGCGAGTTCGTCGAATACATGGCGTGGCTCAAGGAAATGCCCAAGCGCGAGGTGCCGGGCGCGGTCCAGCGCGCGATCGAGCGGGTCGGTCTCGCGGAACGCGCCGGGGACAAAATGAAGACCCTGTCCGGCGGCATGATCCGCCGGGTCGGCATCGCGCAGGCGATCGTGAACGACCCGGTGGTCCTGCTGCTCGACGAACCCACCGCCGGGCTCGATCCGGCGCAGCGGCTGCGTTTCCGGGAGCTGCTGCAGGAAATCGGCAGGGACGCGTGCGTCGTCGTGTCCACCCACCTGGTCGAAGACGTCGCCGCGGCGTGCTCGGACGTCGTCCTGTTCGCCGGCGGGAAGCTGGTTTTCCAAGGCACGCCAGCCGATCTGGCCTCGGCGGGCAGCGAGGCGGACGTCGGCGACAGCCCGATCGAGCGCGGCTATTCGGCGCTGCTCGGCCACGCACAGGGAAAGGGGTCCTGGTGATGAGCGTGTTCCGGATCGAACTCCGGCGCACCGTCGCGCCCTGGGTTCCCGTCGCGATGCTCGTGGTCAGCCTGGGACTGCTGCTGTTCTCGCGCGGGCCGTGGAGCCACGGTTCCGCAGCCTGGAACGAGACCTGGCTGACCGCAGTGCGGTGGCCTCGCTATCTGCTGGTGCTGATGTGGCCGATCATCGTCGGAGCCGCGGCGATCCAGGGCATGCGAGATGCCCGCGCGGGAGTCGTCGAACTGTTCGGCTCCACGCCCCGGCCCTCCGGGCAGCGAGCCGCCAAGCTCGGCCTTGCCCTCGGTCTCGCCGCGGCCGTGGGCTATCTGGTGCTCGTCGCCGCCGGGGTCGGGCAGGTCGTGGCGACGGGCGGATTGTTCACCACGGCGTGGGCGATGCAACTGGTGCTCGGGGTGCTGTCCGTGCTCGCCGGTGTCGCGCTCGGGCTCGGCGTCGGGCGGCTTCTGCCGTATCCGATCACCGCACCGGCGCTGGCCGTGCTCGTGCTGGCAGGCGGCCTCTTCACGCAGGTGTCGGGGGTGAACGGGGTGGCGTCGAACGCGGTGGCGTTGCTGGGGATCGGGCAAGTGGCGCCGCATGGCCCGTTCGATCTGCCGAAGCCCGCGGTGGAGATCGGGCAGCTGGCCTGGCTGCTCGGGATCGCCGCGGCCGGAATCGTGCTGCTGCTGGCCCGTTCGGCGCGGATCCGGGTGCTCGCGCTGCTCCCAGTGGGGGCCGGGCTGGCGGTGGCTTTGCCGCTCTTCCCCGCGTCGTCGGCCGAAAACTACGTCCCGGACGAGACGGCAGCCGCTCTCGTCTGCGACGGTCCGGTGTGCGTGACGCGCTTGCACGAGGACTGGTTGTCCACTGTGGCCAGTCCAGGCAAGGAAGTCTTGCAGCGCCTGGAGAAGCTGCCGCAACACCCGACTCGGGTAGTGGAATCGACAGAGCCGTACCGGGACAACAAGGTGGGCCCGCGAGATCCGTCCCGGGTGCTGCTGCAGAAGGACAACTACGTGTTATCCGACAAAAGCGGCCCCCGCCTCACCATGACGCTGCTTAGCGGTGCCGGGACAACGCAATGTCACGCGGCGTCCTACGGAGGTGAGCGAAACGACCGGGAGGACGCTGCGCGCTGGGTAATGGCGCAGTGGCTGGTCGGCTCGTACTCTCCGCCGTCTTCGTACGTTGCGCCTCAGGCATGGACGGACTCAGCGTGGGCAGCCCTCAACGCAGTACCAGAGCCGGAGCAGACCGCCCGCGTGGCCGCCGCTCGGCAACTGGAACTGACCTGCACCGGTGACCCACTGAAGGTCCTCATGGAAGGTGCCCGCTGATGCGGTGGACAGCGCTGTACGCGCGTTCGCGCCACCTCGCAGTGTCGCTGGCGGCGGTGTTGCTCTGTGCCGTCGTTCTCCCGCCGCTGCTGGGCGACAACTGGGCGACGCTCTTCGCGACCTTCACCCTCGGTGCCGCGGTCGCGGTGGCAGGCGTGGGTCTCAGCGGACAGGACATCGACCTGGACCGCACGGCCTCTTTCCGCTGGCCGCCCCGACGGCTCGGGCACCTGCTGCTGATCGGGGCGGTAGCCGGTGGAGTAATGATTGCGGCACAAGGCTTTGTCGACCACCCCATGGAATCCGGCTGGATCCTCCGCAACGCGGCCGGGCTCATCGGCCTGACCGGGCTGGCGGCCACGCTGTTCGGCGGCCAGTTCGGCTGGACGCTGCCCTTGGGCTGGGCGATGACGGCGATATTCGTCCCGAGCGCTGTCGGCCAGGTCTACGACTTCGTGGCTTGGCCTATGGCGACGGCAGCCTCCGCCGCGGCGTGGTGGACGGCCGGGCTGCTGTTCGCGGCGGGAACGGCGGCGTACACGGTGGCGGGTGCGCGCAGATGAACCAGCGGAACGTCGAGCCGGGCGCAGTCCCGTCCCTCCCCCGGGCAGGGGCGGGACTGCGGACCGGCGCGGCGTCAGACGTTCCGGTTGTTCGGCTTCACCTCCAGCGGCTCGCGGTCGGGATCTTCGATGCCGAGGCTGATGATGCGTTGCGGGTGAATGCGGATGACGGCTCCGTCGAGGTGGCCGTCCGGTTCGAAGGCGTCCGGCACCGCTTCTGCCCGGCCGCGGATCTCCAGGCAGCGGATGCGCATGGGGCTCGTCGAGGGCTGGTCGTCGATCACGATGGCGACCTGGCCGTTGTCCTCGACGTTGCGGTATTTCCGGCTTTTCGTGAGGTGGTACCCGGACACGTCGATGGTCTGCGTCTCCGGGTTCCAGGTGAACGCGACCGGGCTGACCTGCAGAGTTCCGTTCGGCTGCTGAGTGGCGACCCGGGCCAGCGGCTGGGTGGCCAGGTAGGTGAGTTCCGCTTCGGTGAACATGCACCTACCGTGCAAGTTCAAGCTTGCTTGAAGTCAAGCGCACGCGCGGAATCACGTGCTCGGCGAACCGCCGCATCTCCGCTTCGAAGGGCTGAAATTGCAGCATAAACGTCTCGATTCCCAGGTCAGCCCACTCGCGGATCCGCTGGGCGACGGTGTCGTAGCTGCCGACCAGACCGGCCGCGGTGCCGCCGTTCGTGCCGATGTGCGGGTACTTCGCGAACGTCTGGAACATCACCGCCTTCGGATCGGCGTCCGCGACCAGCGCCTCCCACCGCGCCTTGCCCGCCTCCGCCAGTTCCCACAGCGCCGCCAGCTCCGCTTCCGCCTCGGCGTCGGTTTCGCGAGCCACCACGAACGCGGACAGTCCAAATCGGACCGGCGCTACGGCGCGCGGTCGGGCGGCGACGTCCGCGATCAGTTCGGCGACGTTCTCCTTCGGCTGCCCGTTGATGAACCACACGTCGGCCTTGTCCGCGACCAGCGCCCGCGCCGGGTCGGATTCGCCGCCGACGTACACGGTCGGTGCCGAAGCAGCAGGTCGCAGCTGGTACCCGTCGACCTGGAAATGCTTGCCCTCGAACGAAACCCGCTCGCCGGCCAGCAGCCCGCGCACGACACTGATCCATTCGCGGCCGTACTCGTACCGCGCGTCGTGCTCGGCGAACGGAATGCCCGCCCGGGCCAGCTCCGGCTTGTACCAGGCGTTGACGAGGTTCAGCCCGAACCGGCCGCCGCTGATCTCCTGGATCTGCAGGGCCTGCTTCGCCAGCACCACCGGGTGCACGAGATACGGCTTGATCGCCGCGATGATCTCGATCCGCTCGGTGAGCGCGGCGAGCGCCGCCGCGGACGTCCACGTTTCCAGCTGGTCCAGTTCGTCGCCGAACGGGTTCACGACGTGCTGCGCGATGAGCGTCGAATCGAAGCCGAGCCGGTCGGCCTCGACGATCAGCCGCCGGTTGCGCTCCCAGCTGGCGTCCACCGGATCGTCCGGATGATCGAACGGGCCCCACGACCCGTAGACGACCGCCCACACCCCGAACCGCGGCTGTGCCACAGCGACCACGACCGAACTCCTCACCTCGCGCGGATGAACGCGGTCACCGTCGCTTGCCCGGAAGGCACCGGCAACCGGTCCCACGCAGTGGCGGGGCGGGGAGGTTTGTACTGGTCAGGCGAAGAGCCCGTCACCCCAGTTGCTGGTCAGGGTGAGGCCAGGCGGGATCGCGAAGTGCGCGGAACCGGTGTGCTGCAGGTACTCCATCATCGCGTCCTTCGACGACAGCACCTGCTGCATCGGGACGTACTGCGTGCGGGTGTCCCGGTTGAACGCGAGGAAGAACAGCCCCGCCTCGAGGTGCCCGACTCCGTCCGAACCGTCGACGAAGTTGTAGCCGCGGCGCAGGATCTGCACGCCCTTGCGGGTCTGGCGCGAGGCCAGCCGGATGTGCGCGTCCTCGGCGATCAACGGGGTCCCGCCCGCGCCGCCGACCTGCAGGTCGACCTGGTCGAACTCGCCGGTCTGCCCGAGCGGGGCACCGGTTCCCTTGGTGCGCCCGACAATCTGCTCCTGCCCGGCGAGCGTTTCGCGGTCCCAGGTTTCGATGTGCATCCGGATCCGGCGGGCGACGAGGTACGTGCCGCCCGCCATCCACGCCTGTCCGTCGCCGGCCTGCGCCCACACCTGGTCGCGGAGCACGTCGGTGTCCTCGGCCTTGATGTTGTTGGTGCCGTCCTTGAAACCGAACAGGTTGCGCGGCGTCTGCTGCGAGCGCGAGGTCGACGAACTGCGGCCGAACCCGAGCTGCGACCAGCGCACCTCGGTGACGCCGAAGCCCAGCCGCACCAGGTTGCGCACCGCGTGCACCGCCACCTGCGGATCGTTCGCGCAGGCCTGGATGCACAGGTCGCCGCCGCTGCGGGCCGGGTCGAGCTTGTCCTTCGGGAACGCGGGCAGGTCGATCAGCTGCGGCGGGCGCTTCGCGGCGAGGCCGAACCGGTCGTCGAAGAGCGAGGGGCCGAAGCCGATCGTCAGCGTCAGATCGGAGGCGGGCAGGTCGAGCGCCTCGCCGGTGTCGTCCGGCGGGGCCTGCGCGGACCCGCCGAGCGCGCCGTTCGGGCCGACGTCCTGGCCCGCGGTCATCCGCCGTGCCGCGGCCGTCCAGGTGCGCAGCAGTTCGCGGAGCTTCTTGACGTCCTTGGTGGTCACGTCGAGCGCGGCGAAGTGCAGGTTCTGCTGCGTCGGCGTGTCGATCCCGGCCTGGTGGTCGCCGTGGAAGTCCACAGTGGACGTCGCGGCCGCGGCCGGGGTGTCGCCGCCGAGCCGGTCGAAGCCCACGCCGGCCGCCGCGCCCGCGCCCGCCAGCGCGACCCCGGCGCCGGCGAGCCCGAACAGCTTCCGGCGGGAAACCTGCGTTCCCTCCTCGGTCACTTCGACACGACCTCCGCGACCTTGCTGAGCGGCTCGCTCAGCGCGTCGACCGCCGAGGCGAACGCCTTGATCTGGTCCTGGGAGAGTTCGTTGTAGTACTTGAAACCGTCCCCGGAACGGGTCTTGTCCAGCAGCCCCTGCACGTTCGCGAACTCCTTGTCCAAAGTGGACACCAGAGCCGCGTCGCGCTCCTGGATGATCGGCCGCAGCGCGGCGATCGCGCCCTTGGAACCGTCGAGGTTGGCCTGGAAGTCCCACAGGTCGGTGTGCGAGAAGGTCTCCTCCTCGCCGGTGATCTTGCCGGTGGCGACCTCGTCCATCAGGCCCTTCGCGCCGTTGGCCAGGTCCAGCACACTCAGCTGCAGCGTCTTCGCCTTGGCGACCAGCGCCTTCACGTCGGTGAGCAGCTTGTCCGCGATCTGCGGGCTGTCCGGCTTCAGCCCGGTGCTCCACAGGTCCTTCTCCAGCCGGTGGAAGCCGGTGAACTGCTGGCCGGGCTCGAGGTCGGCCTCGCGCGCGTCGACGGCCGGGTCGAGGTCGCCGAACTTCTCCGCGACCGGCTCGATCCGCTCGTAGAACACGCGGGTGCGCGCGTACTCGGCCTTCGCCTCGTCGACCTTGCCCGCCTTGACCGCGGCGACGAACTTCGCCGTTTCGGTCTCCAGCGCCGAGCTGTTGTTCTCGACGTAGGTCGCGTAGCTCTTGGTGGCAGCGGCTTTCTGTGCGCTTGCGCTGTTCTGGCTCTGCGCGCCGCCGGTGACGGTGAAGTCGCCGCGGATGCCGTTGCCGACCATGCCCGGCTTGCACGCCGTCTGGTACTTGCCCGCGTCCGGGACCTCGACGATGAGCCGCCGGTTCAGCCCCGGCGCGATGTTCTCGACCTCGCCCATGATCCGGTCGCCCTCGGCGTAGAGGTAGAACTCGGTGACCTTGCTGCCCTTGTTGGCGATCTCGAAGGTCAGGTTGCCCGCGGCGGCGGTCGTCGCCGACACCGAGCAGGCGGTGTCGGACGCCTCGACCTTGATCGGCCCGCCCGCGGCCGCGCCGGAGGGACCGGACGCGGAGTTCGTGCTGTCGCAGGCGGTCAGCGCCACGAGGGCGCCGAGGCCGGTGAGCACAGCCGTCGAGGTTTTGCGGAACTGGGGCACGATCACTCCTTGGCGGCGGCCGGGGCGGCCGGAGCCGCCTCGGTCTTGTTCTTGCGGGCAGGCTTGAGGAACAGCGGCAGCACGATCGCCACGTAGGCGACCCACGCGATCGCTTGCAGCACAGTGGTTTGCTGCGAATAGTTGAAGATCCCCTTGAGCAGCGCGCCGTACCAGGAGGTTTCCGGCAGCGTGCTCGACGCGTCGAAGGCGAGCGTGGTCAGCCCGGGGATGAACCCGGCTTCCTGCAGGTCGTGCAGGCCGTAGCCGAGGACGCCGGCGGCGACGAACACCAGCAGCACGCCGGTGATGGTGAAGAACTTCGCCAGGTTGAACCGCACCGCGCCGCGGTAGAGCAGGTAGGCGAGCACGACCGCGGCGGCGATCCCGATCACGAACCCGATCAGCGGCTGCAGGGTGTCGGACTGCGCGGTCTGCACGGCCGAGTAGAAGAACACGGCGGTTTCGAGCCCCTCGCGACCCACCGCGAGGAACGACAGCAGCAGCACCGCCGCCGGACCGACCTTGAGCGCGTCCTCCATCTTGCCGCGCAACTCGGCCGCGATGTGCCGGGAAGCCTTGCGCATCCAGAAGATCATTGCGGTGACGAAGACGACCGCGACGATGGAAAGACTTCCGCCGAGCAGTTCCTGATGCTCGAAACTCAGCTGCGCGGTGCTGTAGGTGAGGATCGCGCCGACACCGACCGACAGCAGTACCGCCGCGCCGACGCCCGGCCACACGAACCGCAGCGCGTGCCGTCGTTCGGTCTTCACCAGGAAGGCGACCAGGATGCTGACCACAAGCGCGGCTTCGAGGCCTTCGCGCAGCCCGATGAGCGCGCTGGAAAACACCACTGTTCAGCCCTCCTTCGACTACCTGACCTGATGTTTTTAGGTAAGGCTTGCCTGTAAGTCCAGAGGAAAGTTCGCTGAGTGGGTCCGGCAAAATACGCAAAACGGCGTTCTGACGGGAGTTAGGTTAGGGTAACCGCAGGTCAGAGCGTCGCCGACAGGTCACGTAACGAATTGTGTGACCTGGGCGGCTCAAGCGGGGAGTTAACCATCCGCTTGCCATTCGCCCAGTCCAGCGTCCCCCGGGCGGGTTCATCAGTAACCTGTCCGAGTGGCCGATACCACTCAGCCGACTATTACGCCGTCTCCGGCGGTTCCGCCGCGCCGCTACCCGAGCCGGATCGCGTTCGCGCTGGGTCTGGTGCTGACCGGGGTCGTGCTGGTGGTGACCATCGGGATCCGCAACCCGAACCCGCCCGCCCCTCCCGCCGCGGCCGCTCCGCCGCCGGTGGCGACCAAGGCGGAACCGCGCCCGCAACCCGGCTCCGAAGCCCCGCGAGTCGGCTTGGCCGCGCCGCCGGACCGCCCGCTCGTGTCCGACCAGGCAGAGCTGGACGCGTGGGCAACCCGGGTCGCCGGAAAGACGCGACTGGACGCGCGAGTGCTCGCCGCGTACGGGCGCGCGGAAATGTGGATGCAGCGGCAGAAACCGTCGTGCCACCTGTCGTGGGCGACGCTCGCGGCGATCGGAAATCTGGCCTTCGGAGCGGAGAAACCCGGCCCGGACGGCACGTTGACGCTGAACCCCGGTCCCGCGGAAGGCCCGGACACCGACACCGGAAAACTCGACGGCGACCGCACCGCCGACCACCGCGTCGGCCCGCTGCGGATCATGCCTGCCGCCTGGCACAAACACGCCCAGCGAGCGAACGGCGACGGCAAAGCCGCGGACCCCCGCAACCTCGACGACGCGGCGTTCACCGCCGCCCGCTACCTCTGCTCCGGCGACGACGACCTGGGTGCCCCGGCGGGCTGGTGGAAAGCGATGCTGCTCTACAACCCGGCGGTCAACTACGTGCAGGACGTCTTCACCGCGGCGGATTCGTATGCGGCCGAGAGCGTGGCGCCCTGAGCTGACTGGGTGGGTCGGCGGAGGCATGGTCACTTCGGCCGGTTCCCTGTGTGGCGGCGAGTGTGGAGCGCCTGAGCTGGCTGGCTGGCTGGGTGGGTCGGAGGAGGCATGTTCACTTCGGCCGGTTCCCTGTGCGGCGGCGAGTGTGGAGCGTCGAACTGGCTGGCTCGGTCGGTGGCGGTTCGGCCAGCCTGCCTCGATTCGGCACGGGCCATCTGGCTGGCCGTCGCTGATGGGCGGCCGAAGCAGCTTGCTCGTGGCCTGTCTGCGCGCGGCACTCCGTGCAGGCACGTTCAGCGGTCGAGCGCGCCCCTGCCTCCGCGCCCGTCGCGTGCTTCCTCAGAACAATCCGGTCCCGGCGAACGGCCGAGACCGTGGCCTGCTCGGCAAAATCGGCAGTTAGTGCGTCGACAGAGCGGCGCTCACTCGCACCGGTTTCTGCGGCAGAGCCTCGGCGCGCACGGGCTGCTTGCGCGGCTGGACCGGGTGGCGTTCGTTGAATTCCACGAGCGCCGGCGCCAGCGCCATCAGCACCAGCACGAGCAGCCCGGCGGTCGCTCCGATCACGGTCAGCGCGGTCATGTCGGCCTCCTCTAATCGCTCTCTGTGATGACACCAAGGATCGCGCTTCGCCCGGTCTGCCCGGATCGGCCGACTGGCCGAGCCGGGTCGCCGGATGGCCAGGCTTCCCCGTTGCCCTGTTCACTTCAGAAGACGCGCCGGGGCCGCGCTGGATCCGGTGGTTGCACGCGAGTGCCTCCGCGGGTGCACGTTCGGGACACGCGGGCTCAGCGGTCGCTCAGCGTGATCCTCGCCCTGACCTCGCTGATCGCCTCGAGATACTCCGGCACCGGGTTCATCGCCGACGCCATCCGCAGTTGTGCGAGCGCCTCGGCCAAACGGCCGAGGCGCTGGAGGGTGCGGCCGAGCACGAACCGGGCGTAGTGATCGGTGGGGTCCAGTTCCAGGACGCGGGTGAAGGCGCGTTCGGCGCGGCGCAGCTGGGCGGAGTGGAAGTACGCGCGCCCGGCGAGCAGTTGCACGCTCGGCTTGTCCGGCTCGTCGGCGAGCAGGGGTTCCAGCTCTTTGAGCGCGTCGAGAGGGCGTCGCCGCGCGACCAGATGCTCGGCGTTGCGGAACCTGCGGAAGCGCGATTCGCCGTCGGGTTCGGGGGCTGCTGCGGCGTCCGTCATGGTCGCTTCACGATACCGGCGCGGAGGGCGTTGCACGACCGTCAGACGAGTCGTGATGGACTGTTCCGCCATGAGCAGCGATCAGGAACCCGATTACGTGGGACTGGCGCCGTACCTCTACTACAGCGATGCGACCGCCGCGCTCGCGTGGCTGACCAGGGTGTTCGGCTTCACCGAGGAAGTCCGTTTCGAGGACGGGTCCGGCGAGGTTTTCCAGGCGACGCTGCGCGCCGGCGACGCGCGTCTGCAGCTGGCCGGGGTCGGTCCCGAATACTGGGAGGCCAAGGGCGTCGAGGGGCCGGTCGGGCAGTTGAACGTCGTGTACGTGACCGACGTCGACGCGCAGCACGAGCGCGTGTCCGCGGCGCTCGGCGAGGACGCCGCGCCGGAACCGCCCCAGGACCAGCCTTACGGTGCGCGGATCTTCACCGTGGCCGATCCGGGCGGCAACAGCTGGACGTTCTGGCAGCAGGTGACCGACCAGGTCGAGCTGCCGTCGGGGTGGCGCGAGGTCCGGCCGGAGGACCAGGAGGCCGAGGAGACCGGCGAAGTGCCCGGCTGAGCTGGAGAACACGCAGCGGAACGGCCCCGCACCGGCCTGGCCTCCAACGGGTGAACCCGCTGGGCGGTTACTCTGGGCGGCGTCACCGCAGGCACGACCCACCAAGGAGCAGAGCGTGGCTCTCATCGAGCAGGTAGGCGCGCGCGAGATTCTCGATTCGCGCGGGAACCCGACCGTCGAGGTGGAGGTGGCGCTCGACGACGGCACGCTGGCCCGAGCGGCGGTGCCGTCCGGGGCGTCGACCGGCGAGCACGAAGCGGTCGAGCTGCGCGACGGGGACACCGGCCGCTACAACGGCAAGGGCGTGGAGCGCGCAGTCGCCGCGGTGCTCGACGAGATCGGCCCGGACCTGGTCGGCGTCGACGCGGTCGACCAGCGGATCGTCGACCAGAAGCTGGTGGACCTCGACGGCACGCCCGCGAAGTCGCGGCTGGGCGCGAACGCGATCCTCGGCGTTTCGCTCGCCGTCGCGAAGGCCGCCTCGGAATCGTCCGAACTGGAGCTGTTCCGCTACCTCGGCGGGCCGAACGCGCACGTGCTGCCGGTGCCGATGCTGAACATCCTCAACGGCGGTGCGCACGCCGACACCGACGTCGACATCCAGGAATTCATGATCGCGCCGATCGGCGCGGAGTCGTTCCGCGAGGCGCTGCGCTGGGGCACCGAGGTGTACCACGCGCTGAAGGGCGTGCTGAAGAGCCGCGGCCTGGCCACCGGCCTCGGCGACGAGGGCGGTTTCGCGCCGAGCCTCTCCAACAACCGCGAGGCGCTCGACCTGATCCTCGCCGCGATCGAGAAGGCAGGCTACGCGCCGGGCCGTGACGTCGCGCTCGCGCTGGACGTCGCTGCGACCGAGTTCTACTCCGACGGCGCCTACACCTTTGAGGGTTCGAAGCGCAGCGCGGAGCAGATGTCCGCGTACTACGGCGAACTGCTGCGCGACTACCCGCTGGTGTCCATCGAGGACCCGCTGAGCGAGGACGACTGGGACGGCTGGGTCCAGCTGACCTCCGAGATCGGCGACAAGGTCCAGCTCGTCGGCGACGACCTGTTCGTCACCAACCCGGACCGGCTCGAGGAGGGCATCACCCGCCGCGCGGCGAACGCGCTGCTGGTGAAGGTCAACCAGATCGGCACGCTGTCGGAGACGCTGGACGCGGTGTCGCTGGCCACGTCGTACGGCTACAAGTCGATGATGAGCCACCGGTCCGGCGAGACCGAGGACACCTTCATCGCCGACCTCGCGGTCGCGACCGGCGTCGGCCAGATCAAGACCGGCGCCCCGGCCCGCGGCGAGCGGATCGCGAAGTACAACCAGCTCCTGCGCATCGAGGAAACCCTCGCGGACGCCGCGCGCTACGCCGGCGACCTCGCCTTCCCGCGGTTCAGCGCGGAGGCCTGAGGGGCACATGGCCGACCGGGGGAGGGCGCGCAGCCGCCGCGACGGCCGGGCAGCGGGAAGCGGGTCCAGCAGGGCCCGCCGTCCCGCGTCGGCCCGGCGCCGCACCGGCGCGGGCACGACGGAGACGACCAGGGCCCGGCTGCGCCGCGGCCTGGCGGCGAAACGCGCCTCCGGTGCGGCCAAAGTGCTCGGCATGTCCACCACCCGGCGCGCCGCCGTGGTGGCGATCGTGGTGTGCGCACTGGCGTTCACCGTCGCGGTCCCGTTGCGCACCTACCTCTCCCAGCGCTCCGAGGTCCGCGACCAGGAAGCGCAGCTCGCCCAGCTCCAGCACGAGGTCGCCCAGCTGCGCGACCGCAAAGCCCAGCTGAGCGACCCGGCCCAGATCGAGGCGGAAGCCCGCCGCCGGCTCCGGTACGTGAAACCAGGCGAGACCCCGTGGATGGTCCAGCTGCCCGAGGACCAGCCCGGTTCGCCGACGGCCGCCCAGCCTGGACAGCAGCCCGCTCCGCAGGCGCCTTGGTACGAGAACCTGTGGGCGCAGGTTTCCGGGGGTTGAGGTGCCTGGCCGGGTGCGGTTCTTGCACGCGGTGCTTGCTGGCGGTTGGTTGGGGCTGCTGATCGGCTGAGGTTGGCGGCTGGGCGAGCCTCACTGGCTGGGTGAGGTTGGTGCCTGGCGGGGTTCACTAGCCAGGCGTGGTCGTTGACCGGGCTGGACCGTTGACGGGGCTTTTTCGGCCAGGTGCAGGACGACTTCCGCGCCTTCCGGATGCTTGATCCCTGTCGCGGCGGGTCGAGGCTTGGGCGTCATGGTTGACGGGTGCCGTGCGTGCGGTTCTGATCGTCGATCGGCGTTTCTGATTCTCCTTTTCTCTTCGATGGCTTGATTTCGTGGCGAAGCTTCGACTGCCTTCCACGCTAACCACATCGGAAGGGTGGCGGAGGGCGATGCGGCGAGTTGTCCACACGGTGTGCCGGTTGTGGACAACTCGGCCGTTTCGGCGGAGGTCGCGAGGGGGTGGTCGGACGGCAGCATTAGCCTGGAGAGCGTGAACAGCAGCACGGAGACACCCCGATTCGAGCCCGTCACCGATGCCGACCGGGAGGTCATCGCGCAGCAGCTTGGACGCCCGCCGCGGGCTTTGCGGGCGGTGGCCGCGCGGTGTCCCAGCGGGCATCCTTCAGTGGTCCAGACCAGTCCGCGATTGGAGAACGGCACGCCGTTCCCGACGTTGTATTACTTGACCTGCCCTCGGTTGACGTCGATGGTGGGCACGCTGGAAGCGTCCGGCGTGATGAAGGAGATGACCGAACGGCTCACCACCGACCCGGAACTCGCGGCGACCTACCAGCGCACGCACGAGACGTACCTCGCTGAGCGGGATGCCATCGAGTCGCTCGGCACGCAGGTGACCGCGGGCGGGATGCCCGGGCGGGTGAAATGCCTGCACGTCCACCTCGCGCACACCCTCGCGGCCGGACCCGGGGTGAACCCGTTCGGTGACGAGACCCTCGCCTGGGTCCGCGAACAGGGCTGGCCGACGGGCGACTGCGCCGGGTAACGCTCCGGTCTCGGGCGCGGATAGGCACAGCAGAGGCCGGTGCCCGCCTGGGTGGGAATGCTTCGCGGCGCGCACCGGAGCTTCACACCGAGCAGGCGAGCCCGAGTGCACCGCCGGGCGGGCCGGGGAGGGGCGGAAAGTGCGGGTGCCACGCAGACCTCGGCGATCGGTGCGCGCTGAGGGTTCTCCTGCTGCGGGCGGTCAGGTCGAGCCGGTCGCGGACGGTGGGGGCGGGCCGATCGCGCACGTAGCGGACGGGCCGATCGAGGAGGGTGCGGGCGAGCCAGCCGCGGACGGGGCGGGCGAGCGGGTTGCCGGTAGCGCGGGTGAGCGGGTTGCCGACGGTGCGGCGGCTGCTGGTGCTGAGGTGGCAGTTGCCGACGGCGCGGGCAACGGCGGCGAACTAGCTGGCGAAGCGGTTGCCGCCGATCCAAGGGGCGACCGCAGCGACGGTGACGTCGCCGATGAAGCAATCGCCGACGCAGCGGACGGTGAAAACAGCACGGAACTAGCCGCCGAAGAAACCGGCGAAGCGGCAGCCGCTCAGGCGAACCCGGCCCGAACCAAAAGAACCCCACCCCTCATCGGACCCCCGCCGGAGAAAGCGCGGTTGATCGGCCGAGCCAGGATCCGGGCTCGGCGGGGGCGTTATCGCGCTCGGCGGGTGGCGTCGCGGCATCGCACGGCCGTCGCAGTGCTCACCGGGCTGCTGGGAGTGCTTCCGGCGACCGTAGGCGCGGGCGTGGTCGTCGGCTGGGTCGGGCGGATGCCCGTCGTGCACTCGGCGGACGTCATGCCTGATCAGGGGTACGACCCAGGCATTCGCGGCGTCTCCGTCGACGGGCGGTTGCCTGACGCGCCTGCACCGGTCCCACTGCCTGCGTATGACCTTCCGGACGGGCCACTCGGGATTCCGGCTACTGCGCTTGCTGCGTATCGGCATGCGGGGGACGTCTTGGGGAAAGAGCAGCCGGCGTGTCATATCGACTGGGCGCTCGTCGCGAGTATCGGGCGGATCGAGTCGGATCACGCGCGTGGTGGGTATGTCGACGCCGCTGGGACCACGCTCCAGCCGATTCTTGGGCCGCAGCTCAATGGCACGGGGCCGTTCGCGGCGATTCCCGATACCGATCATGGAGTTCTCGACCAGGATCCGGTGTGGGATCGCGCGGTGGGGCCGTTCCAGTTCATCCCCGCGACCTGGCGGACCTACGCGGCGGACGGCAACGGGGACGGCAAAGCTGACCCGGGCAATCTCTTCGACTCCTCGCTCGCGGCGGCGCGTTATCTCTGCTCCGGCGGGCTCGACCTGGCCAATCCGGATCAGCTCAGGACCGCGATCTACCGCTACAACAACTCCGACGCCTACGTCACCACGGTCATTCTCTGGGCCGAGGCTTACCGCAAGGGCGTCGCGCAGGTGCCGGACAGTCCGGTTCCGGCTACCACCAGTTCCGCGCCGCCTGCGAGTCCGGGGGAGCGGCCGAGGACTACCGACTTGCCGCCGGTTGCCACGGGTGGTCCGTCCGTGACGCCTACTGGGTTGCCGCCGCAGAACAGTCCGAGCGGGACGCCTCCGGGCAGTACGTCCGGTGCGCCGAGTACCGACTCCAGCACTCCGACCTGCGGATCCAGTACCTCGACGACGCCAGCCTCGACACCGCCGTCGACGACTTCGACCTGTACCTCGTCGTCGAACGGCAATCCGTCGAGCAGTGCCACGGCTCCTGGCTGACAAACAGGTAGCCTCGATGACAAACCTCGCCACACCGCAGGGGAGACGATGAGTCTTCGTCAGTTCGAGTACGCCTTGGCGGTCGCCGAGGCGGGGTCGGTGACCGCTGCGGCTGAAGTGCTGCACGTCGCTCAACCGTCCGTTTCGCAGCAGATTCGGGGGCTCGAGCGGGAACTCGGCGTGCAGCTCTTCTCCCGTACGCCCACCGGGCTCGTGCCCACCGTCGTCGGGCGGGCGTTTCTCCGGGACGCGGAGGTCGCGGTGCGGGCCGCGCGGCGGGCGCAGGCTACCGCGCGGGCGGGGGCGGACGAGCTGGCCGGCGAGTTGCTCGTTTCGGCGCAGATGGGGTTGGGGACTCGGCAGTTGCCGGGGGCGCTGGCCGCGTTGCGGCGGAAGTATCCGCGGCTGGCCGTGACCGTTTTCGAGGAGCCGAATCCGGCTGAGCTGGAGCAGCTTGCCCGGCGCGGGGTGCTGGATCTCGCGTTGCTCGGCTCGGCGTGTGACGAGGGCCTGTACGAGGGGCACCACCTCGGCGACGAGGAGTTCGTGGTCGTCCTCGGCACCAGCCACCGGTTGCTCAAGAAGGACCGGATCGCGTTGCGGGAGCTGGAAGAAGAGCAGTGGATCAGGTTCGACCCGGCCAGCGCGCTCGAGGGGTTCCTGACCGAAGTGTTGCGCGACAACGGTTTGAAGCCGACGGCGGTCGCGCGAGTGTCGCAGACCTCGACAGCGGTGCGGTGGGCCGCGCACGGGCTGGGAGTGACGCTCGTTCCGGCGTCGGCGGTGCCCGAAGGACATGAGCACCTCGTCCGGCCGGTGTTTCCGGTCGTGTCCCAGCCCGTCGTCGCGGCGGTCCGGCCCGGGGCGGGGCCCGCGGAGATGGCGTTGCTCGAGTTTCTGCGGCAGGAGACCTGGTATCAGCCGGTGTCTCCGGCTGCCTGAAAGCTCAGAGCTGCGTGTCGCCGCCGTCCACGACCAGTTCGATGCCGGTGGCGAAGGTGGCGTCGAAGGCCAGGAACGCGACGGCGCGGGCGATCTCTTCGGGGGTGCCCAGCCGTTTCATCGGGTTCGCGGCGGCTCGCGCGGCCTTGAACTGCGCGGCATCCTCGGCCGACATCCCGGCTTCCAGGATCTCGGTGTCGATGGGGCCGGGGCTGATCGCGTTGACCCGGATGCCGCGCGGGAGCAGTTCGGCGGCGAGTGTGCGGGCCATCGAACGCAGCGCCGCCTTGCCTGCCGAGTAGACGCTCGTTTCCGGCAGTCCCATGACGTTCGCCGTGGACGTGGTCAGCACGACGCCCGCTCCCGAGCGCAGCAGCGGCGCGAGCTTCTGCACGGTGAAGTACGCGCCCTTGACGTTCACCGCGAAGTCCGCGTCGAACTGCTCCTCGGTGACCGACGCGAACGGTGCCGTCCGGGCCATCCCGGCGTTGACGAACAGCGCGTCGACCGGGCCGGGTACCTGGTCGGCCAGCGCGTCCAGATCGGAGAGCAACGCCACATCGCCGCGGACAGCCAGCGCGTCCTCGCCGAGTCGAGCCAAAGCCGCGTCGAGGCGGGATTGGGAACGGCCGGTGATGATTACCCGCGCTCCGCCGTCGGTGAACAATTTCGCGGTGGCGAAACCCATTCCGGTGCTGCCGCCGGTAATGACCGCGGTTTTGCCCTGATATGCATTCATCGCGGGTATTCGCCTCCGTCGACGGCCAGTCCGCTTCCGGTCAGCCAGTTCGCCTGGTCGGACAGCAGGAACAGCACCGCGTTGGCGATGTCGTCGGGTTCGCCGTCGCGGCCGAGCGGGACGTCGGGGAGAGCGAAGCCGGACGACAGGCTCGCCCACTGCTCGCGCGTCGCCACACCGCCGGGGGTGGCGGTCCGGCCGGGGGACACGGTGTTGACGCGGACGCCGGACGGGGCCAGTTCGGCGGCCAGGCCCTGGCTGTAGGCCTCCAGCGCCGTTTTCGCCGCCACGTAGTGCAGGAACGGCGGGAACGGCGGACGGATCGCGGCGGTGGAGACGTGCACGATCGCGCCCGATCGGCGGTCGCGCATGCCCGGGGCCAGCAGCGCGTCCAGGCGGACCGCGGCCAGCAGGTTGACCGACAGCGCGTCCTGCCATTCGTCGTCGGGGATCGCCAGCGCGCTGGGGTGCGGACGCGCGCCGCCCGCGTTGTGGACCAGCAGGTCGACGCCGCCGAGGACCTCCTGGGCAGCGGCGGCGACCGTCTGGGCGCCGGCCTGCGTGCGGACGTCGGCCTCGACGAAGGACGCGCCTTCCGGCACCGGTCCCGCCGACCGGGCGGTGGTGAGCACGGTCGCGCCCGCGGCCAGCAATTGCGCCACGATCGCCGCGCCGATTCCGCGGGAACCGCCGGTGACTACCGCGCGCTTTCCCGCAATCCCGTAATCGGGCATGCCACTAAACCTTTCGATAAAAGAAGAAGAAAAACCGCCGTGAACAGAAATGCGGCGAACACGTCAACCGTACGGCCGGAAAAGCGAGAAAGGCAAAGACCAAATGTCGGCGAGGGGGCATAGGGCCCGCCTATGCCCGCCTCGCCCGCGAAGCGCCGGAGACCAAGTAAGGTCGGGGACATGCCTCGGGTAGCTGCGATCGACTGTGGGACCAACTCCATCCGTCTGCTCGTCGCCGAGTTGACGCCGCGCCACGACGGCACGGTCGACCTGCGCGACCTGCACCGCGAGATGCGCATCGTGCGGCTCGGCCAGGGCGTCGACGCCACCGGCAGACTCGCGCCGGAAGCGCTCGAACGCACCCGCGCCGCGCTCGCGGACTACACCGTCGCCGCGCGGCGCAAGGGCGTCGAGAAGGTGCGCATGGTCGCCACCTCCGCGACCCGCGACGCGAGCAACCGCGACGAGTTCTTCGCGATGACCCGCGAAACGCTCGGCGTCGAGGCCGAGGTGATCAGCGGCGACGAGGAAGCCCGGCTGTCCTTCACCGGCGCGGTCGGCGAGCAGGACCCGGACGACGGGCCGTTCGTGGTCGTCGACGTCGGCGGCGGCTCCACCGAACTGGTCCTCGGCACCTGGAACGGCCGCGAGGCCGAGGTGATCGCCGCGAAATCCGTCGACATCGGCTGCGTCCGGATCACCGAGCGCGCGCTGAAGGGCGACCCGCCGACCGCCGACGAGATCGCCGCCGCCCGCGAATTGGCCCGCGGCATCCTCGCCGAGGCGTTCGACATCGTGGACGTCGCGAAGGCCCGCACCTGGATCGGCGTCGCCGGCACCGTGACCACGTTGTCAGCGGTTTCGCTCGGCCTGCCCGAGTACGACTCCGAGCGCGTCCACCTGTCGAAGCTGTCGCACGGCGAGATCGACCAGCTTGCCGGACAGCTGCTCGCGGCCGACCGCGCGACCCGTGCCGAGAACCCGGTGATCCACCCCGGACGGGTCGACGTGATCGGCGGCGGCGCGGTCGTCGTCCAGGTGCTCGCGGAGGAACTCGCCGCGCGCGGTGGTCCGGACCAGCTGGTGGTCAGCGAGCACGACATCCTGGACGGCATCGCTTTGTCGCTCGCCTGAACGCTCCGCAATGCCGGGGTCACCAGCCGCGCGCACCCGTACCAAAACCACCGAAAGTCATCAAGCGCAGTTAGTTGTGAGCTGACCGGGTGATGAACGGTGTTGTTATTCAGGTGCAACCCGGTGATCCGGTTACGAAGCGCTGATCCAGCTAGCCTCCATCTCGCTATTCGGACGCGAGAAACGGAGGGGACATGCGGGGTTCATCCAGGCTCTGGAGCGCGGCCGCAGTCGTGACAACCTTGTCACTGCTCCTGACCGCCTGTGGGGGCGGCGGATCCAGCAGCGGGTCGTCGGGAGAAGCGGATCCGAACGGGACCTTCACGGTCTACGGCACGGAACCGCAGAACACGCTGATCCCCACGAACACCAACGAGCTCGGCGGTTCCAAGGCCGTCGACCCGATGTTCTCCGGGCTCGTCGCGTACAAGGGCGACAGCGGCGAACCGTACAACCTGATGGCGGAGTCGATCACCACGACCGATTCCAAGGTCTTCGACATCAAGATCAAGCACGGCTGGAAGTTCCACGACGGCACCGAGGTCAAGGCGAAGAACTTCGTCGACGCCTGGAATTACGGGGCCAACTCGGCGAACGGCCAGATCAACAGCACGTTCTTCGAGAACATCGCGGGCTACGCCGACGTCCACCCGGCCGACAAGGCGGCGAAGCCGACCAAGGACAAGATGTCCGGCCTGGCGGTCAAGGGCGACTACGAGTTCCAGGTGACCCTGGACGCGCCGTTCTCCGTGTTCACCACCAAGATCGGCTACACCGCGTTCGCGCCGCTGCCGGACTCCTTCTTCAAGGACCCCGCCGCGTTCGCGAAGCACCCGATCGGCAACGGGCCGATGAAGTTCGTCAGCCGCACGCCGAACGTCGACATCAAGCTGACCCGGTTCGACGACTACCAGGGCCCGGACAAGGTCAAGTTCAAGGACCTGGACGTCAAGATCTACGCCAGCCAGGAAACCGCCTACCAGGACCTGCTGAGCAACAAACTCGACTTCATCGAGACGCTGCCGCCGTCCGCGCTCACCGCGGACAAGTACAAGACCGACCTCAAGGACAACCTGGTCACCGGACACCTGCTCGGCATCAGCACGATCGCGGTGCCGTACTACGTGCCCGGCTACAACAACCTCGACCTGCGCCGGGCGATCTCGATGGCGATCGACCGCGAGCAGATCACCAAGACGGTCATGCACGACACCTACGTCCCGGCCGACGGCTATGTCTCCCAAGGCATCGCGGGCTTCCGGCCGGGTGTGTGCGGCGAGTACTGCAAGTTCAACCCGGCGAAGGCGAAGGAACTGTTCGCGAAGTCCGGGTTCAAGGGCAAGCTCACCATCGCCTCGAACGCCGACGGCGGCCGCAAGGAACCGCTGGTGGCCGCGTGCAACAGCATCAAGAACACGCTCGGCGTCGAATGCGATTTCGTGCCCGCGACCGACTTCGGCCAGTGGCGCAGCATCGTGACCGGGCACAAGCTGACCGGCATGGGCCGTTCGGACTGGGCGGCGGACTATCCGTCCATTGAGGACTTCCTCAACCCGCTCTACCGGACCGGGGCCTCGTCGAACGACTCGACGTACTCCAACCCGCAGGTCGACGCTCTGCTGAAGCAGGCCGACTCGACGGCGGACAAGGACGCCGCGGTCAAGCTGTACCAGCAGGCCGAGGACCTGATCGCGAAGGACCTGCCCTCGATCCCGGTGTGGGACGAGAAGGGCGTCGCGGCCAAGTCGAAGCACACGAAGACCGTGGTCCTCGACTTCCGCCGCCGCGCGGACTACTCGTCGGTCGAGGTCCTCAAGAAGTGATGCGCTGACTCGTCCGTTTCCACCACGCGGCTCGTGAGCGTCCGCGCCCGCCACAAGCAGGCGGGGCGCTCACGAGCCCGGCGCGCACTCTGAGGAACCACGCATGATTCGCTACGTCCTGCGCCGCCTGCTCCAGTTGATCCCGGTGTTCTTCGGCACCACCTTCCTGATCTACGCACTGGTGTGGGCCGTGCCCGGGGACCCGTTCTCCGGCAAATGCGGTCAGCAAGCCTGCCCGCAGGCCTATATCGACTTGATGACCGAGAAGTTCCACCTCAACGACAATCTGTTCGTCCAGTACTTCAAATACCTCGGGAGCCTGTTCAGCGGCGACTGGGGCGAGACGTTCAACGGCTCCTCGGTCGGCGAAATGATCTCCACCTCCTACCCGATCACGTTGCGCCTCGCGGTCGTCGCGGTGCTCATCGAGGCGGTCATCGGCCTGAGCGCCGGTGTGCTGACCGGCTTGCGCGGCAAGGGTTTCCTCGACAACCTGGTGCTGGTCTCGACCACGTTCCTGATCTCGCTGCCGGTGTTCGTCACGGCGATCGTGCTGCAGATCGTGCTCGGCGTGAACCTGGGCATCATCGACGCCAGCGTCTCGGACGATCCGAGCATCGGCGAGTTGATCGTGCCCGGCATCGCGCTCGGCAGCCTCTCGATGGCTTACGTCGCGAGGCTGACGAGAACGTCGATCGCGGAGAACCGGCACGCCGATTACATCCGCACCGCCATCGCCAAGGGACAGCCCAACAGCCGCGTCATCGGCATTCATCTGCTGCGCAACTCGGTGATCCCGGTGCTGACCTTCCTCGGCACCGACCTCGGCGCCCTGATGGGCGGTGCGATCGTGACCGAGGGAGTGTTCAACATCAACGGTCTCGGCGGGCTGATCTTCCGCGGCCTCCAGAACCGGGAAAGCGCGACCGTCGTCGGCGTCGTCGTGCTGCTGGTGCTGGTGTATCTGCTGATGAGCCTGATCGTGGACCTGCTCTACGCCGTTCTCGACCCGAGGATCCGTTATGACTGACCCGAATCTCGTCGGCGGCGGAGGGGTCGACGCGGCACAGTTGTCGCATGTGGACAGCTCGGCCGACGCCGGCCCGAAGAAGCCGCGCAGTCTGTGGGGCGACGCGTGGCGGCAACTGCGCCGCAAGCCGACGTTCGTCATCTCCGCGGTGATCATCCTGCTGATCGTGCTCATCGCGATCGCGCCGGGATTGTTCTCGCACCGTCCCGCCGGATACAACGATCTGACCCACGCCAACGAAGGCCCGTCCGCGGACGCCTGGTTCGGTTATGACAACCAGGGTTACGACGTTTACGCGCGGACCATCTACGGAGCCAGGGCATCGCTTCTGGTCGGCGTTTTCGCGACGCTGCTGACTGTCCTTTTCGGATCGTTGATCGGCATCGTCGCGGGCTACTACGGCCGGATCGTCGACAGCCTGCTGTCCCGGCTCGGCGACATCTTCGCCGGTCTGCCGTTCGTGCTGGGCGCGATCGTCATCCTCACCACGTTCAACGCTCCCGGCACGAATCCCGGGCAGGTCACCATCATCGTCCAGGTGGTGTGCTCGATCGCGGTGCTGACCTGGCCGGTGGCGATGCGGATCATGCGGTCCGCGACGCTGGTGGCCAAGCAGCTGGACTACGTGAAGGCGGCCCGTGCGCTCGGCGCGAGCACGCCGCGGATCGTGTTCCGGCACCTGCTGCCGAACACGCTCGCGCCGGTGCTCGTGTACGCCACGATCGCGCTCGGCGCGGCCATTGGCGCCGAGGCGACGCTGGCGTACCTCGGCATCGGCGTGCGGCCGCCGGTGGTGTCGTGGGGCGTCATGATCAGCGACGCGCGCGACTACTTCCGCGCGGTCCCGCACATGCTCCTGTTCCCCGGTGCGTTCGTCACCATCACCGTGCTCGCGTTCGTGATGCTCGGCGACGGTATCCGCGACGCGCTCGACCCGAAGTCGAGGTAGCCGCAATGTCCACAGTGTCCAGTTCACCTGGTCCGACGACGGAGCACGAGCTGCTGCTCGAGGTCGAAGACCTGCACGTGGAGTTCCGCACCTCCGACGGCGTGGCCAACGTGCTCAACGGCGTCGGCTATTCGGTGCACGCCGGGGAAACCCTTGCCGTGCTCGGCGAATCGGGCTCCGGCAAGAGCGTCACCGCGCAAACCATCATGGGAATCCTCGACACCCCGCCGGGGGTGATCACCGGCGGGTCGATCCGGTATCGCGGCGAGGACCTGCTCACCGCGTCGGCGGACCGGCGGCGGCAGGTGCGCGGCGCGGAGATCGCGATGATCTTCCAGGACGCGCTTTCGGCGCTGAACCCGGTGTTCACCGTCGGGTTCCAGATCGAAGAGCAGCTGCGAGTCCGGCTGGGAATGTCCAAAAAGGACGCGCGCAAGCGGGCGGTCGAACTGCTCGACCTGGTGCGCATCCCGGCCGCGGAACGGCGCGTGAAGGATTACCCGCACCAGTTCTCCGGCGGGATGCGGCAGCGCGCGATGATCGCGATGTCGCTCGCGCTCGACCCGGATCTGCTCATCGCGGACGAGCCGACGACCGCGCTGGACGTGACCGTGCAGGCGCAGATCATGGACCTGCTCGCGGACATCCAGCGGGAACGGCGGATGGGGCTCGTGCTCATCACGCACGACCTCGGCGTGGTCGCGGAGGTCGCGGACCGGATCGCGGTGATGTACGCCGGGCGGATCGTGGAACAGGCCGACGTGCGGGAACTGTTCAGTTCGCCGGGGCATCCCTACACCGCGGCGCTAATGGATTCGCTGCCCCGGCTGGACCTCAAAGGACAGACCCTGGAAACCATCAAGGGCCTGCCGCCGAGCCTGCTCGACATTCCGTCCGGCTGCCCGTTCCACCCACGTTGTAAGCGGGCCGAGCAACGGTGCCGCGACGAGCGGCCGTCGTCGCACGCGCTCGGGTTCGGGCGAGTCAGTGCGTGTCACTTCGCCGAGGAGGTGGTGGAGAGCCGTGGGTGAGCCGATTCTCAGTGTGCGCGAACTGGTGAAGCATTTCCCGGTGCGCACCGGTGTGCTGTTCAAACGGACCATCGGGCAGGTGAAGGCCGTCGACGGCGTTTCTTTCGACCTGCAGCCGGGTGAAACTCTCGGCGTGGTCGGGGAATCCGGGTGCGGCAAGTCGACGCTCGCCCAGGTGCTGATGCGCCTGGAGGAGCCGACCGGCGGCAGCGCGACCTTCGAGGGCCGCGACCTGTTCAAGCTGCGCGGTGCGGAACTGCGGCGAATGCGCCGGGAAATCCAGATCGTGCTGCAGGATCCGTACACGTCGCTGAATCCGCGGATGACGGTCGGCGACATCGTCGGCGAGCCGTTCGAGATCCACACCGACGTGGCGCCGAAGGGTTCGCGGGCGAAGAAGGTGCAGGAACTGCTGGAGGTGGTCGGGCTCAACCCCGAGCACGTGAACCGGTATCCGCACCAGTTCTCCGGCGGGCAGCGGCAGCGCATCGGCATCGCGCGGGCGCTGGCGTTGCGGCCCAAGGTGATCATCTGCGACGAACCGGTGTCCGCTTTGGACGTTTCGATCCAGGCGCAGGTGATGAACCTGCTCGGGGAGCTGCAGGGCGAGTTCGGACTGTCCTATGTGTTCATCGCGCACGACCTGTCCGTGGTGCGGCATCTGTCCACCCGGGTCGCGGTGATGTACCTGGGCAAGATCGTCGAAATCGGTACTGAGGACGAGATCTACGAGCGACCGTCTCATCCGTACACCCAGGCGTTGCTGTCCGCGGTGCCGGTCGCGGACCCCGCGGTGCGCGGGCAGCGGCAGGTGATCCGGTTGGAGGGCGACGTGCCGAGCCCGATCGATCCGCCGTCGGGCTGCCGTTTTCGCACGCGCTGCTGGAAGGCCGCGGATATTTGCGCGACCGAGGTGCCGAAGCTGGAACCGAGGACGGACGGGCATCTGTCGGCTTGTCACTTCGCCGAGGAGAAGTCGGTGGTTCCGTAACCTGGCGATTCCTCCGGTTTGCCGATTGCCGTGCGCAGTGTCCGCTATGTACGTTGCATTGTCGGTTTCGGTCAGGAGGACTCGTGAAAAGACCAAGATTGCTCGCTGTGGCACTCGCGGTGCCATTGTTCGGTGCGGTGTCCGGCGTCGCCGTTGGAGCGGCGTCGGCCCAACCGGCCGGACCGGTAACGGAATTCAGCGTGCTGGCGCGGGACGGCCAGAGTGTCGCCGCCGCGCAGCAGGCGGTGCGCGACGCCGGCGGCACGATCGTCGCGACCAACACGGCGGTCGGGCTCATCACCGCCACCGCGCCCGCTGCCGGCTTCACTGAGCGGGTTTCGGCGAACCGCGCGGTATTCGGTGCGGCGAAGGCGAAAGCGATCGGCAGCGCGCCGAAGGCGGGCAAGAAGGAGAAGCCGGACGCGGTCGAGAAGGAAGGCCGCGGCAGCGTTTCGCGCAAGGCCGCGGCGAACAAGGCGGTCGGCACCGATCCGCTGGACGACCAGCTCTGGGGCCTCAAGTCCACTCGCTCCGACCTCGCGCGCACCAAGCAGGCTGGCGACAAGCGGGTGAAGGTCGGCATCATCGACACCGGCGTCGACGGCAGTCACCCGGACATCGCGCCGAACTTCGACAAAGCCGATTCGCGCAACTTCACCAAGGACATCGTCGCGGACGTCAACGGCACGGTCGTCGACGGCCCGTGCGAATACCGCGGCTGCGTCGACCCGGTGGACCACGACGACAACGGCCACGGCACGCACGTCGCCGGCACGATCGCCGCGGCTGCCAACGGATTCGGCGTGTCCGGGGTGGCACCGAACGTGACGCTGGTGAACGTCCGTGCCGGGCAGGATTCCGGGTACTTCTTCCTCCAGCCGATGGTCGACGCGCTGACGTATTCCGGCGACGCCGGACTCGACGTCGTCAACATGAGCTTCTACGTGGACCCGTGGCTCTACAACTGCCGTTCGAACCCGGCGGATTCTTCTGCCGAGCAGGCGGAACAGCGCACCATCATCGAAGCGGCCACGCGGGCGTTGAACTACGCGCACCGCAAGGGCGTGACGATGGTGGTCGCGCTCGGCAACCAGCACGACGAAATGGCCGCGCCGCACGACGACGTCACGAGCCCGGACTATCCCGCGAACGGGACGCATCCGCGCAAGATCGACAATTCTTCGTGCTTCTCGCTGCCGGTCGAAGGTCCGCACACCATCGGTGTCGGCTCGTTCGGTCCGACGCAGGCGAAGGCGGACTACTCCAACTACGGGACCGAGCAGATCTCCGTTTCCGCGCCGGGCGGGTATTTCCGCGACGGTTACGGCACGCCGTGGTACCGGACGGTGGAGAACGAGATCCTGTCGACGTACCCGCGCAATGTGGGTGTCGCGGAAGGAAACATTGACGCAGCGGGCAATGTGACTCCGGCTGGCGTCGCGCTTGGCGTGCAGAAGGCGACGGCGGCGGACGGCCGGGTCGGCTATTACCAGTGGCTGCAAGGGACTTCGATGGCCGCTCCCCATGCGACTGGTGTCGCGGCGCTGATCGTTTCCCAGTACGGCAAGAAGACCGGGCATTCCGCGTCGATGGATCCGGACGCGGTGCAGCGGGTGCTGGAAGGCACGGCCGCGCCGATCGCGTGCCCCGTGCCGAGAACGGTCGATTACCTGAAGGAGGGCCGGGACGCCTCGTTCACGGCGACCTGCCTGGGTGACGCATCGTTCAACGGTTTCTACGGACATGGTTCGGTGGACGCCTATTCCGCGGTGACGCGGGGTTCGGCGTACCTGCGCTGAACGAGCGGCGGTGGGGCGGGAGTTCCGCCCCGCCGCCTGTTTCAGTGCTGCCGCAGCCGGTCCATGATCTTGTCGGCTGCCTGTTGTTGTTGCGGGGTAAGCGACTTGACGGTCGCTTCGGCGCCGCAGAATTTGTCCGTCGTCGGGCGGATTCCGTTGACCAGGTAATCGATGACGGCGTTGAAGCCGCAGCTGTTCAGGTACGGGAGTCCGACGCCGTGTCCGCCTTGGTCCACAGTGACCATTCGAGCCCGGTCGCCGAACGCTTCGCGGGTGTCCAGCGCGCCGGACAGCGGGGTCGCCGGGTCGCGCATGTTCTGGACCAGCAATAGGTTCGACGGTCCCTGGTCGCTGAATTGCACTGCCGGTTCCAGTGGTTGGTAGGGCCAGGCTGCGCACGGCCAGACGTTCGCAGTCGCGCCGCCTAGCATCGGGTACGTGACCCGGTCATGCGCGACGTTCCGCCGGTAGGTCGAGATCTGCCGGGGCCACGCGTTGTCGCCGCAGATCACCGAAAGCATGGTGGCGATCTCGCTTTGTTCCGGACCGGCCGTGCCCGGCAGTGAATCGGGTGCCTGGTCCGCGAGGGCGGATTGCCACAGCTGCGCCAATCTCGGGAAGGCCGTGGTCTGGTAGGTCAGGCCGTGTGTCACGTATCGGAAGGCCGATCCGTCCAGCGTCCCGATCGGATGCAGGTCGAGTTTGTCCGCGAGTTTGAAGAAGGTCGCGGTGACCTCGGCGGGAGTGCTGCCAAGGCCGTAGGAAGAATTGCGTGCTGCCGCCCATTTCGCGAAGTCCGGGAAGCGATCCTGCAATCCTTGAGCGAACCGCCGGGCCGCGGTGATGTCGTAGCCGCCGGGGCCGAGAATGCTGTCGAGCACCACGCGATCGGTCCGTTCCGGGAACAGCGACGCGTACACTCCGCCGAGATAGGTGCCGTAGGACAGGCCGAAGTAAGAGATCTTCGACTCGCCGAGCGCGGCGCGGATCTGGTCCATGTCCCGCGCGGTGTTCGCGGTGGTGATGTACGGCAGGACCGCCGCGGATCCCGAGGCGGCGCACTGCTGCGCGACCTGCTTCGCATGCGCCGCGGCTTCGCTGACCTCGGCGGCGTTGTGCGCGTACTTCGGCCCGATCGACAGCTGAGGGTCGAGGTCGCAGGTGACCGGATTGCTGTGGTCAACGCCGCGCGGGTCGAAGCCGATCAGGTCGTATTCGGCGAGGAGGCTGGCCGGGAGTCCGAGCTGGGTGAGCTGGAGCGGGAAGGCCAGGCCGGGACCGCCGGGGCCGCCTGGGTTGAACAGCAGCACTCCGCGCCGTTTCGCCGGGTCGGTGCTCGGCAGCCGGGAGATTTCGATGCTGATTTTCTTGCCGTCCGGATTACGGTAGTCCAGCGGTACTTCGACGGCCGCGCATTGCAATCCCGGAGAAGCGACGTCGGCCGGGCATGCGCCCCAGCCCACCGTGGACTTCGCCGGGGAGGCGTGCGCCGGAAGCGCCGTCGCCGTCAGCGCGGCTGCGGCTAGTACGGCGAGCAATTGTTTTCGCACGTTTTCCTTCCTCCTGTCGTGAGCTGGTGAACGGCGGTTCAGTACTGCCGCAGCCGCTCTGCCAACTTGCTCGCGGCCTCCTGTTGCTGCGGATTAAGCGACTTGACACTCGCTTCGGCACCGCAGAATTTGTCCGCAGTCGGCCGGATTCCGTTTACCAGGTAGTCAGCGACGGCGTTAAAACCGCAACCGTTCAGGTACGGGAGTCCGACACCGTGGCCGCCCTGGTCCACAGTGACCATTCGGGCCCGGTCGCCGAACGCCTCACGGGTCTCTAGGGCACCGGACAGTGGGGTCGCCGGGTCGCGCATGTTCTGGACCAGCAATAGGTTCGACGGTCCCTGGTCGCTGAACTGCACGGCTGGTTCGACGGGCTGGTACGGCCAGGCCGCGCACGGCCAGACGTTCGCGGTCGCGCCGCCGAGCATCGGATAAGCGGCCCGGTCCGCCACGACATTCCGCTGGTAGGTCGAAATCGTCCGGGGCCAGGCGTTGTCGCCGCACAGGACCGACAGCATGGTCGCCCGCTCGCTCTGTTCCTGCCCCGTGGCGGGCGGCAGCAGCGAGCCGGGCGGGGGCTGGTCGTTGAGGAGGGCTTGCCACGTCTGGGCCAGCCTGGGGAAGGTCAGCGTCTGGTAGGTGAGGCTGTGCGTGCCCAGCCGGAAGAGCGAGCCGTCGATGCCGGAGGCCGGGTGCTGGTCGAGTTTGTCCGCGAGTTTGAAGAAGGTCGCGGTGACCTCGGCGGGAGTGCTGCCGAGTCCGTAGGTCGAATGGCGCACCGCGGCCCATTTCGCGAAGTCCGGGAAGCGGTCCTGCATTCCCTCGGCGAACCGGCGGGCGGTGGTGAGGTCGACGCCGGTCGGCCCGGCGACGCTGTCGAGCACGACGCGGTCGGTCTGGCCCGGGAACAGCGAGGCGTAGACCCCGCCGAGATAGGTGCCGTACGACAGGCCGAAGTAGGAGATCTTCTGCTCGCCGAGCGCGGCGCGGATCCGGTCCATGTCGCGGGCGGTGTTCGCGGTGGTGACGTAGGGCAGGATCGCCGCGGACGCCGAAGCGGCGCATTGCCGGGCGATCTGCTTGGCGGCCGCCGAGGCCTGCACGACTTCTTCGCGGTTGTGCGCGTATTTCGGGGTGAAGGCGAGTTGCTCCGGAGCGAGATCGCAGCTCACCGGCGTGCTGTGGGCGACCCCGCGCGGATCGAAGCCGATCAGGTCGTACTCGGCGAGCAGGCTCGCGGGCACTCCGATCCGCGCCCAGGTCGGCGGGAAGGCGAGCCCGGGTTCGCCAGGGCCTCCCGGGTTGAACAGCAGCACTCCGCGCCGTTTGGCCGGGTCGGTGCTCGGCAGCCGGGAAATCGCGAGGCTGATCTTCTTCCCGTCGGGATGCCGGTAGTCCAGCGGCACTTCCAGCGACGCGCACTGCAATCCGGGCGACGCGACGTCGGCCGGGCACGCGCCCCAGTTCACCGTGGATTTCGCCGGGGAGGCGTGGGCGGGAACGGCGGTCGCCGTGAGCGTGGCGGCCGCCAGTACGGCGAGCAATTGTTTTCGCACGGGTTTCCGTCCTTTGCTGAGAACAAGCGAACTCAGGAACTGAAGGGAAATGCACGAAAGCTGTGTTCACGGACGGTTCGACCGCTGGTCAGGCCGACCCCCGGCCGCGTCGATGATCGAGAACGCCGCCGACGTTACTCCGATCTCCTCGGCACCGGAAGGGGTCAGCGGCGCGGTTCCCAGCGGAATAGCCGGGTCGCCAGCGTGACGCTGAGAATCAGCCACGCCGCGATCGGGCCGAACAGGACTAGCGAGTCGGTTGTCGAGGTTCCGCCATTCCAGGAATTCAATACGAGTTCGGTGGCCGCGCCGCCGGGAAGAAGGCGTTTCAGCAGGGGCAGCTGTTCGGTTCCGGTGATTCCGATCCAACTTGCTACCGCGAGGACCGCGACCGTGATGGGCAGCGTGGTGACCTGGGCGTGCTCCGGGGAGTTCGTGAGGCCGGCGGTGGCCAGGCCGAGCGCGACCATCATGCCGATGGTCGCGACGACCGCGACGACCAGCAGCAGCGGGTTTTTCGGCGCGCCGGTGACCGCGCCGAGCACGGCGAGGATGACGCCGACCTGGATGGTGGTGATCGCGGTGATCGGCAGGAGCAGGCCGACGAGAATGCCGGAGTCGCTCGCCGCGGTGGAGCGCAGGCGTTTGAGGAAGAGGTTCTGCCGTCGAGCGGCGAGAGTGGTGACGGTGGTGGTGTACAGGCCGATCGCGGTAATGAAGAAAAGCGTCAGTGCTGCGATATAACCGAGGCTGCCGAGTTTAGCGAAGGTTTCGTGCCGGGAGATGAAAAAAGCACTGAATGCGACGGGCAGGATCAATGAGGTGACCAACACGAGGCGATTTCGGAAGAGCTGAATCAGTTCGCCGCGGGCGATGGAGAGCATGGGAAAGCCTTTCGGTGCTTAAGCGTTGCTGATGGCGCGGAAGACGTCGTCCAGACGCGTCGGTCCGGCTTCTAGTTCTGCTAGTTCCACGGCGTAGTCCGCTGCCCAGCCGAGCAGGGTGTGCAGGTCTTTCTGCAGGCCGAAGGTTTCGATGAGGAACCGGCCGTCCTCTTCGCGGGTCGCTTGCAGCGGCGGTGCCGGGGCGTGCGGCGGAAGTCCGAAGCGGATGGTCGCGGGCAGCGTCCGAGTCAGTTCGGCAACGGTGCCTTCGCGGTTGAGCGTGCCCTGGTGCATCAGGCCGATGCGATCGGCGCGCTGCTGTGCTTCCTCGAGGTAATGCGTGGTCAGGATGATGGTGGTGCCGTCCTCGCGGAGCCGGTCCACGGCATCCCAGAGCGCGTCGCGCGACTGGATGTCCAGACCAGTGGTCGGCTCGTCGAGGAAGACCAGGTCCGGTGTCCCGTACACGGCGGTCGCGAAGTCGAGCCGACGTTTCTCGCCGCCGGACAGCTGCGACACCCTGGTGGCGGCTTTGCGGGTGAGGTCGGTGATGCCGAGCAGCCGCTCGACGTTGTCGTCGCGCTGGGTCAGGCTGCCGATCAGCCGGATCGACTCGCGCACGGTCAGGTCCGGCGAGAAGCCGCTTTCCTGCAGCATGATCCCCATCCGGGGACGCACCGAAGCGCGGTCGCGCGGGTCTTTTCCGAACACCCGCACGGAGCCGGAGCTGGGTTTGCGGTGGCCTTCGACGGTCTCCAGCGTCGAGGTCTTGCCGGCACCGTTCGTGCCGAGCAACGCGTACAGTTCGCCGCGGGCGACCTGGAACGACAGATCGCGCACGGCCTGGAAGTCGCCGTAAGTGAGGTTCAGGCGGTCGACTTCGATGACTGGGGTCGTGGACATGCTCCGATTCCAGCCGGATCCGCTGGTCGGGAGTAGTACGGCCACGTCAGCCGAAGACATGACGCTGCGTCACTGGTGGGCACTTGGCGGCTGCGGCATGCTGGGACCGAATTCCGTGGCCGAAGCTGGAGCACCATGATCGAGATCCGTCCTCCGTGGACTCGCCGCACGGCCTGGGCCAGCAGCGTGGTCCAGGACCGGTTGCGACGGCTCAACCTCATCACGGTGATGCCGCCGCTGGTGTTCGTCGGGCTGCTGCTGGTGGTGTTCGCGTCGAAGACCTGGTGGCACGTCGTCATCCAGGTGATCGGGCTGCTGGCCGCCGTGGTGACCGCGGAACGCTGGACCGCCGGCGACTTCCTCCGCGTCGCGCGTCCGTGTCTGGTGCTCACCGCGTTCGTGTGGCTCGCCGGCGCGCTCAGCGACAAGAGCGCGGCGTTCTACGGACTGACCATGGTCGGGTCGTTCCTGATCCCGCCGCTGGTGCGGCACCGGTTCGCGGCACTGGTCGGCCTCGCGGTGCTGACCGGCGCGATCGGCGCGACGAACCTGCTGGTGTACGACGACAAGGTCGGCGGGCGGCTGCTCGCTTTTGTCGTCGCCCCGGCCCTGGCCGCGGCGCTGTCGACCGTGTTCATGTTCGCCAGCCAGAAGCTTTACGACCTCGTCGTGGAGCTGGAGGAGTCCCGGGAGAAGGAAGCCGAGCTGGCGGTGGTCCGGGAGCGCGTCCGGTTCGCCAGCGAGCTGCACGACATCCAGGGGCACACGCTGCACGTGGTCAAGCTGAAGGTCGCGCTCGCGGAGAAGCTGCTGCACCGGGATCTCGGACGCGCGCAAGAGGAATTGCGCGAGGTGCACACCCTGGTCGGCGAAACCATCGTGCAGACCAAGGAACTCGCTTACGCCCAGCGCAGGCTCAATCTGTCCGCGGAGCTGGAGAACGCGAAGAACCTCTTCGAGGCGGCGGGAATCCACGTGCGGGTCGAACGGCTCGCGGAGGTCGGTTCGGGGGCGGACGAACTGCTTGGCCAGGTGTTGCGCGAGACCACCACGAACATCCTGCGGCACGCGCAGGCCCGGCAGGTGCGGATCACGTTGACCGAAACGGGGATCAGCATCGTCAACGACGGCGTTCCGGACCGCGAGGAGCCGGTACTGAGTGGACTGTCCACTTTGGCGGACCGGCTGGCGGATGAGGGCGGAGAATTGACCGTGGAGCAGAAGGACGGCCGATTCGTGACGGCCGCGGCCTTCCCGGAGAAGCGATGACGACGGTAGTGCTGGCTGACGACGAAGCCCTGCTCCGCAAGGCGATGGCCGCGTTGCTGCCGATGGAGGACGAGATCACCGTGCTCGCCGAGGCGGAAGACGGCGAGGCGGCGGTGCGGGCCACTGTGGAGCATCGGCCGGACGTGCTGGTGATCGACCTGGAGATGCCCAATGTGGACGGTCTGGGTGCGGTCGCGCGGATCCGGCGGGAGCGGCCGGAGCAGGTGATCCTGATGCTGACCCGGCACGCGCGGCCGGGTGTGCTGCGCAAGGCGTTGAAGCTCGGTGTGCAGGGGTTCGTCAGCAAATCGGCGGAACCGGCGCACATCGCGGCGGTGATCCGGACGCTGGACGAGGGCAAACGCTGGATCGACCCGGACGTCTCGGCGCTCGCCGTGGTGGACGATTGTCCGTTGACCGTGCGGGAAATCGACGTGCTGCGGGCGACGCGGGAGGGGTATTCGGTCGCGGACATCGCGACGCAGCTGCACCTGGCGGAGGGGACGGTGCGCAACTACCTGTCGAACGCGATGCAGAAGACGCAGACGAGGACGCGGCACGAAGCGGCGCGGTATGCGCGGGAGCACGACTGGTTGTGAGTGCCTATGCCGGTTCTAACCGGCATAGGCACTCACGAGGTCAGCGGTTGGACGCCTTCTTCACGAACTTGCCCAGGTCCTTCGACTGCTGCACCCGCGACGGTTCGTGCACGTACATCATGTGCCCGGCCGGGTAGTAAGCCGTGTCGATGTTCTCCCGCAGCTCCTCCGGAATCTTCAGCTGCGAAAGCACATACTCGGACGCGTAGTAGGCCGTCGCGCCGTCGTAGTGTCCGAACGCGACGTGGACCTGCAGGTGCGGGTTGGCCCGCATCGCCGCGCTCAACGTGTCCACAACCGACACCGACCGGCCCTCGAACTCCTTGTAGGACCAGGCCTTGAACACCTCGGTGGACAGGATCTCGTACGGCAGGTCGTTCTCGTAGCCGAGTTCGGCGCGCACGTAGTGGTTGAACCCGGCGGAGTAGGCGCCGATGATCCGCGACACCGAGGGGTCGTCGCTCATGTGCTCGACGCCGCCGTCCGGTTCCCACGTGGTGAACCGGCCGTCCATCCGGCCGACGGTCTTGCCCTGGTCGCGCAGCAGTTCGGTGAAGAACCGGACGTGCTCGATCCGCAGGTTCACCCGGTCCACATAGGACTCGCTGAGCCCGGTGAGCGACGCCAGCGTCTGCACCGCCTCGGTGCGGTCCTGAGTGGACAGCCGCGCGCCGCGGGAAAGCGCCCACGGCAGTTCCTTCGAGGCGAAGTCCTCGGCGTCGGCGAGCACGTCGTCGAGCGGCCGTTCGCCGTGCCTGCCGTGGTAGTGCGCGATCGCCGCGTAGGTGGGCAGGAACAGCGAGTACGGCAGGTCGTTGCCCTCGTGGAACCGCAGCGTGCCGAGGTCCAAAACGGACGAGATGAGCATCAGGCCGTTGAGGTACAGGCCGTAGCGCTCCTGCAGGTGCCCGGCCAGCGCGGCCGCGCGCAGCGTGCCGTACGACTCGCCGGCCAGGAACTTCGGCGACAGCCAGCGCTGGTTGCGCGAAACCCACAGCCGGATGATCTCCGCGACCGATTCGACGTCGCCCTGGAAACCGGTGTACGGCTGGGATTCGCCGCCCTCGGTCACCCGCGAGTAGCCGGTCTGGACCGGGTCGATGAACACCAGGTCGCTGTGCGCGAGCAGGCTTTCCGGGTTGTCCTCGAGCCCGTACGGCGGCGGCACCGGGTCGTTGACGTCGCCGGACAGCACCCGGCGCGGTCCGAGCAGGCCCATGTGGAGCCAGATGCTGGAGGAACCGGGGCCGCCGTTGAAGGCGAAGGTGACCGGTCGCGTGCCGGGGTCGGCGTCGTCGAGGGTGTAGGCGGTGAGGAAGACCTCGGCCTTGGCCTGGTGGCCCTCGGACTTGCCGTCCTTCTTGACCTCTTGGCGGAGCACGATCCGGCCGGTCTGGGCGGTGTAGGCGAGCTTGCGCCGCTTGACGGTGAGCGTGTGCTGCGTCGTGACGAGGTCGTCGACGGGCTCGGCCGCCTTCGTCTCCTCGTCCTTGGTCTTCTCGGCGGTCTCGTCCGCGGTGGTGTCGGCCATGGCCCCAACCTATCCCGCGTTACCGTGGCAGCACACCAAGCGGAGGAGATCGATGCGCACGTTCGCCGAGCTCGACGCGGAGCTGGTGCGGTGCCGCGCGTGCCCGCGGCTCGTCGAATGGCGCGAGGGCGTGGCGGGGACGAAGGCAGCGTTCGCCGGGCAGGAGTACTGGGCGCGGCCGGTGCCCGGTTTCGGCGCGGAGGACGCCGCGCTGGCCGTGGTCGGGCTCGCGCCGTCCGCGCACGGGGCCAACCGCACCGGCCGGATGTTCACCGGCGATCCGTCCGGCGACTTCCTCTTCCGCGTGCTGTACGAGGTCGGTCTGGCGTCCCAGCCGGTGTCCGCCGCCATCGGCGACGGCCTCACGCTGCGCGGCACCCGGCTCGTGTCGCCGGTCCGCTGCGCGCCGCCGGAGAACCGGCCGACCCCCGCTGAACGGGACACCTGCCGGCACTGGCTGGCCGACGAGCTGGACCTGCTGCGCCCGACCCTGCGCTCGATCGTCGTGCTCGGCGCGTTCGGCTGGCAGGCGCTGCTGCCCGTGCTTTCCGCCGCCGGCTGGCCGGTGCCGAAACCGCGTCCGGCCTTCGCGCACGGCGCCTGGATGCAGGTCGGCGACCTTGCGGTGTTCGGCTGCTACCACGTGTCACCGCGCAATGTCCAGACCGGTCGTGTGACACAGCCCATGGTGGTGAGCGCGTTCACCGCCGCGGCCTCGGCGGCCGGGCTCATCTGAATCGTGACAACCAGCGTGGCGATGCTGGTCACAGCGGGGTGGGGTACCCGAGCGGAGCCGCTTCGGAAGTGCGACTATAGGTACATGGCTGCTGCGAAGTCGGAACCGACTCGGATCCTCGTCCTCGGTGGTGGATACGTCGGCCTGTACACCGCGTACGGGCTTCAGAAGATGCTGCGCGCCAACGAGGCCTCCGTGACCGTCGTTGACCCGCAGCCGCACATGACCTATGCCCCGTTCCTGCCCGAGGCGGCGGCCGGCGCGATCGAGCCGCGGCATGTGGTCGTGCCGCTGCGCCGCGTGCTGAAGCGCTGCCACGTGCTGACCGCGCGGGTCACGAAGATCGAGAACGAGCGCAAGGCCGTCACGGTCGAGGCGGCCGACGGCCACATCGAGACGCTGAACTACGACGTGCTCGTGGTCGCGCTCGGTGCCGTCGCGCGGATCCTGCCGATCCCCGGCCTCGCCGAGGAGGGCATCGCCTTCAAGACCATCGGCGAAGCGATCTACCTGCGCAACCACATCATGACCAAGCTGGACGAGGCCGCCAGCACGCTCGACCCCGAGCTGCGCAAGCGCCTGCTCACGTTCACCGTGGTCGGCGGCGGGTTCGCGGGCATCGAGGCGCTGGCCGAGCTCGAGGACATGACCCGCTTCGCGGTCGAGAACTACTACCCGAACATCAAGCCGGCGGACATCCGCTGGGTGATGGTCGAGGCGGCCGGGCGGATCCTGCCCGAGGTGCGCGAGACGCTGGGTGTGTACACGGTGCAGCAGCTGGAGAAGCGCGGCATCGAGGTCTACCTGTCGACCGCGGCGAAGTCGTTCGAAAACGGCCACGTCGTGCTCTCGGACGGCACCGAGTTCGACACCGACACGATCATCTGGACCGCGGGCGTGAAGGCCAACCCGGTCCTCGCCGGCTCGGACCTGCCGCTCGACAAGCGCGGCCGCGTCGAGGCCACCGCCGCGATGCAGGTGGTCGGCCACCCGGACGTCTGGACCGCGGGCGACAACGCGGCCATCCCGGACCTGTCGCGCACCGAACAGGACCCGACGGCGACCTGCCCGCCGAACGCCCAGCACGCGGTCCGCCAGGCCCGCCTGCTGGCGAAGAACATCATCAAGGTGATCCGCGGCGGACAGCCGAAGGACTACTTCCACAAGAACCTGGGCGCGGTCGCGAGCCTCGGCCTGCACAAGGGCGTGGCGGACGCGCTGAACCTGAAGATCAAGGGCTTCCCGGCGTGGCTCTTCCACCGCGCCTACCACCTCAAGGCGATGCCCACGTGGAACCGCAAGATCCGCATCCTGTTCGACTGGATGCTGGGCGGCCTGTTCCGGCGCGAGGTCATCTCGCTGGGGCAGATCAACAACCCGAAGGAAGAGTTCAACCGGGCCAGCAAGGGCTGAGCGGTTTTCCGATGAAGCCGGGTCGTCTTCGGGCGGCCCGGCTTTGTCGTGTCCGGGGGCGGGTTCGCTAGGGTGGGTGGGCCCCCGTAGCCCAATTGGCAGAGGCAGTCGACTTAAAATCGACCCAGTGCGGGTTCGAACCCCGTCGGGGGCACCGTTATCGCTGCGCCCGGGTGTGCGCCGCCTGCTCGGTAAAGGTATGGACCACCCGGCTGGTGCGTTCGGTCGCCGGGCGGGTTTGCTGCTAATCGGGCTTGGGGCCGCCGCGGCGGTGTGCTTCGGCCGTCAAATGGCAGCCGGTCTCCACACGTAGAGTGGTGTACTTGCCGGTGCCGAAGTGCAGGAGTGCGCCGTCGGGCTTGCCGTAGGCCACGGTGTGGGTGCCGGGTTGGTTGGTGAAGACCTTGGGCGTGGAGTTGAAGCCGTAGCCCGCGGCGATCTGGCCGACCAGAGCCTGGGCGCGGGACCAGTCGTTGTCGGGCAGGTTGCCGGGCGAATCCCAGCGGGGCAGGCGCAACTCGCGACCGTCGGCGTCGAGACCGGGGTAGTCGTTGCCGCAGGTTCCTCCGCTGAGCTCGCCTCCTTGTTCCCAGGTGCGGCCGAATTCGGCGGTGAGCCGCTCACGGATGGCGGCGGTCATGGCGGTGTAGGCGGCTTGAGCCTGATCGACGTCAGGGCGTTTCATCAGCTGGTCGTAGGCGTCGGACACGTCGGGTCCTTTCTGCCCGCAGCCGCCGGCCATGGCGAGCGCGAGGGCCAGCGCCGCGAGGCGGGCGGCGGCCCGCGAGGTCGGGCGGCGGGTGGGCGGTCGGTGCAGGGGCATAAGAGATTTCTACCGTCCTCCGGGCAGCTGGTATTCGAAGCCCGGCTGGTCCAGGAGTGTGCGTTCGGCGGGGGTGTTGGCGACAACGGCGGCGATGTTGTGCTGGCTGGTGGTACCGGGCCGCAGGTACTCCTCCACGCTGGAATGCCCGGTCGTAGCTTCCAGCGGCGGGCCGTCCGCCGGGAACGAGCGGTCAGTGGACATGTGGTGGACGCCGGGCATCTGGGCCGGGTCGGTACCGAACCAGCCGGAAGTGGCGACGGGATCGCCATCGTTCTTGAGCACGTAGGACTCGCCGGGTGGGACTTTCAGATCGGAGATGGAACCGGTGTCGAGCCCGGGGGACCCGGCGAAGATCGCCGCGTCGACGCCTGCGTGGCGGAGTGCGATTCCAGTAGTGGTGGAGCCGTATGAGTGCCCGAGGGCGACCAGCCGTGCCGGGTCGCCCTCGCGCGAGGCGTCCAGGCCCTCCAGGAACGGTGCCAGCTTCGCAGCGCCGTTCTCGGCTTTCCCGGTGCTGAGAACGTCGAGCGACTGTGGTGCGTCATACCCCATCCAGGTCACCGCAGCCGATTTGCCGCCGTCCCCGGATTTCCGTGCCATGTCGTCGGCGTCCTGCCGGATCTGGTCCATTCGGTTGTCGTAGTCGAGGAGATCGCCGTTGACGGAGGACCCGAGCCCGCCGGTGAACGTGACGATATTGCGTGCGGTGTCTACGTTTCCGGACGCGACTGCCGCTCTCAGATGTTCGCCGCTGCCGTCGAGGACCAGCAGCTGCCGACCTCCCGGCAACTGCAGCGCCTGGTCGACCTTGCTCAGTTCGGACAGCCGGTCGTTGATCCGGTCCAGTTGCACTTGCAGGTCATGGTGCTCGTTCTGCTGCTGGGGGTCGGACATCTTCAGCCCGTCCATCCGACGCTGGAGGTCGGCGCGCTGCCGCTGGAGATCCGCTTGCTGTTGCGCGAGCACTGCTCGGTTGGCCCTGTCGCGGGCTCCGCCCGGCAGACCGTCCATCGCGCCGATCGTGCCCGGACGGTCGCGGATCATGATGTCCCGCCCGGCTTTGGACAGAGTCGCCCACCAGGCGGCGTTCTGAGCCGGGGTCGCGTTGGCAGGAGGTTCGGGCAACGTCAGACCCGGGTCTTTCAGCCCGTCGGCGGCTGCGGCGGCGACGGTCGTTTCGTTGCCGGTACCGAACTGCCCGGCGGCGGCTCTGTCGAGCACGGAGGCGAGATCGGTGTCGATGTCATCGGCGGTGCGCAGGATCTGCGCGACGTCGTCGGTCAGCTGTTGCTGCGCCCGTGCTCGGTCTTGTGGGTGCAGGTCCGGCGGTGGCTGGCCAGCGTAGACGCAGACGATCGCGCCGTCGGCGGTGATCGCGAACCCGTACTTGCGGGCCAGTTCGTCAGCGTCACGGATGGCGGCTTGCACTCCGAGGATCGCGTCCGCGGCCTGCCCGACTGCCTTGCCCAGGGCGGAGACGCCGGCCACATAGGTGTCGAGCGCTTGCATGTGGTTCTTGTGCTGGACGGCGGCATTGTCGGCGGCGGGCCCGGTCCAGCTTTCGACGGGCAGGATTTTGCCGTAGTCGTCGCCGTCGTTGACGAGGATCTGCGCCCGGGTCCGCAGGACGGAACAGATTTCGTCCAACGTGCCGGGGTTCCAGGCCCGGACATCGGCAAGCGACACCATCAGCGCGGTCCCCGCATCGTAGGGGCGGTTGGAAAGACTCCGGCCGCGGCGTGGTCGCCGCGCTGATACCGCTCGGCCGCGACGCCCAGGTTGTCGCTGAACCGCTGGGCCTGGTCGCACCACTGCGCGAAGGTGACGGACATGGACTCTCGGCAGCGTCCGGCAGAGACCGCAGCCTTTCCGCCTCTGATCGCGCTGGCGATCTTGCCCGCTGCTTCTGCGCAGTCCGCGTCGCGCAGACTCGCAGTCTTTTCCCCGGCCGATCTCCCCGCTGCTCTCAATGCGTCCGGCACCGTCGTGAAACTCATGACTGCCCTCCCGTAGCCATCCGATCACGCTACGGGTGCGGGCCCGGGGAGATCAACGTTTCTCACCCTGGAAGGGGTAGCTAGCTGCGAAAACGCGAAGGCCTACTCAGGCTTGCCTGAGTAGGCCTACTCAGGAACGCGTCGTGGTATCCCTGGCCGTGTGCTGATCTGTCCTATTCCGACGCGATCATCGCGCACTCCCCGGAAACCTGATCCGACGTCCGGGCAAAAGCGGTTTCATCAGCGGTGTCCAGTCGACAGCCAGCAGTCGGTCGTGAGTCCGGGGCGCCGTTACCGGGTGCGGCGGCTCCTCAACTCGGCCAGCCAATCCCGCACCTGGCTGTCGTCATGCAGGTAGGTACCACCGGGGCCACCGCGCAGGTCGATTCCGTGAAGAAGATCCAAAGCCCACCAGTCCAGCGCCTTCCACGAGAGACTGTCGTCGGTCAGCCAACGACCGGCCCATCGGTCGACAGCGTCGCGGGTCATCCGTCCCTCGAGAAGCGCGACGAAATGCGCCTCGATCTCGTCCAAGTCCGGCTGCTTTCCAGTGGTCACCCATTAACGGTAAGCGAAGCGGGACGGGGCTACGCAGAACGGCGAGATCGGGAACCTTGCCGTAGGGGGCGATGACCAGTCGTTTGCCGCCGGACAGCATGCCGCCGTGTTCGCCTGTTGGGTTCCAGGCACGTGGGGAGGCGGTCGACGAATTCGGTGGAGTTCGCCCTCGAAGCGCCGGTGCGGATTCGTCGTTGGTCGCCTCGAGCGATCATGGAATCAGTGCACCGGGAGCACCAGCCGGAACCACAGGATTCCGTGGCGCCACCGACTCGACGCGTGCATACGGTGCGCCCAGCGGAGGCCGCCGGTCTGCCTCGCCGCGGTTGGGCCACAGGGACATCGCGCGTTCGGCTTGGGCGGTGATCGTCAGGGATGGGTTGACGCCCAGGTTCGCGGAGATTGCCGAGCCGTCGACGACGTGGAGGCCTGGGTGGCCGTGGATGCGGTGGTAGGGGTCCAGGACACCGGTTGCCGGGTCGGTGGAGATGGCGCAGCCGCCGATGAAGTGGGCGGTCATGGGGATGTTCAGGATTTCTCCGGTGGTGCCGCCGGCGATGCCGTCGATTTTCTCGGCTACGCGGCGGGCCGCATCGTTTCCGGCGGGGATCCAGGTGGGGTTTGGCTCGCCGTGGCCGGGGCTGGAGGTCAGTTTGCGCCGTCCGGTGCGGGTGCGTTTGCTCGAGACCGTGATGGAATTGTCCAGGGTTTGCATCACCAGCAGGATGATGGTGCGTTCGGACCAGCGGCGCGGCGAGAACCAGGTGAGGTTGCGCGGGTTTTTGGCGAACGCGCCGAGCCAGGTGAGCCAGCGCGGGACTGGTTTGCCGCCGTCGGTGAGGGCGGTTTGCAGCAGCGACATCGCATTGCTGCCTTTGCCGTAGCGGCACGGTTCGATGTGCGTGTGCTCGTCGGGGTGGATGGACGACGTGATCGCGACGCCGTGGGTGAAGTCGACGTCCTTGCGTTTCGATTTCGCGCCCAGGATGGATTCCGAGTTCGTCCGGGTCAATCGGCCTAGGCTGGCGGAGATTCGCGGCAGTGCGCCGGTTTCGCGGGCTTGGTGGAGAAGTTTCTGTGTGTTGTAGGTGCCTGCGCTTAAGATCACGTCGCGGGCGAAGAAGGTGCGCACGTTTTTGCGGCGGCGCGGCGATTTTCCAGTGCGGACTGCGGTGACGAGGTAGCCGCCGTCTGTGGGGCGTACGTCCAGCACTGTGGTCATGGGGATGATGTTCGCGCCGCGTTTTTCGGCTAGGTAGAGGTAATTGCGGTCCAAGGTGTTCTTCGCGCCGACGCGGCAGCCGGTCATGCAGGAACCGCATTCGGTGCAGGTTTTGCGGGCTGGTCCGGCGCCGCCGAAGAATGGGTCTGGTACGGCGGTTCCGGCGGGGGTGTTCTTGTCGCCGAAGAAAACGCCGACTGGGGTGAGCCGGAAGGACGAGCCGACGCCCAGGTCGTCGGCGACTTCGCGGAGTACCTCGTCAGCCTTGGTGACAGTGGGGTTCTGGGTGACGCCGAGCATCCGGCGGGCCTGGTCGTAGTGCGGTTTCAGTTCGGCTTGCCAGTCGGTGACGTGCGCCCATTGCGGGTCCTCGAAAAACGGTGCGGGCGGTTCGTAGAGGGTGTTGGCGTAATTCAGGGAACCCCCGCCGACGCCTGCGCCGCCGAGGATGACGACGTCTCGGAGCAGGTGGATGCGCTGGATTCCATAGCAGCCGAGCCGCGGTGCCCACAGGAAATTCCGGACGTCCCAAGAGGTTTTGGGCAGCGTCTTCTCGGTACGGCGAGGTCCCGCTTCCAGTACGGTGACTCGGTAGTCCTTTTCGGACAGTCGCAGTGCGGCTACCGAGCCGCCGAAGCCGGAGCCGATCACGAGGACGTCGGTTTCTTCGCGGGGGTCGTTCATCGTTGTCCTCGCAGACGCGGTGGCGAACTCGTCACCCCGGAGTCTTCTCGCCAGGTCAGGCGCGGGGCATCGGTCCGCGGACCGGGAGGGTGGGGCCCGACTGGTCCCGCGGCACAAAAATCAGTCGACCGGCCGGAGCACTGCCGGACCGAGCAGCCGGCACGCCAGCAGCGCGACTTCGACGTCGATCCGTCCCTCGGACAGGGGACGGCCGCGTTCCTGCTCGGCCTTGCGCAGCCGGTACTGGATGGTGTTCTTGTGCAGGTGGAGCTCTTGCGCGGCGACCATCAGGCTGCTCCCGCTCGACAGGTACGCCCACACCGTCTCGCGCATCCGGTGGTGCCCCTCGTCGTCGTCGGCCAGCGCGCCGAGCACCGACTGGACCCAGCCCGCGACCGCCGACGGATCCGCCGCGACCAGCGCCAACGGTCCGAGTTGCGCCGCCGCGGTGACCGGGCGCGGCTGGGTCCGCTCGGTCATCTGCGCGACGGCTTCGGCTTGCCGGGCCTGCTGGTGGGTGGTGCGGAACCCGGCCAGCCCGTTCGCCGGGTCGCCCAGCGCGACGCGCACCGGATCGGGTGAGCCGGCGAGCGCGGCGGACACCGCGTCGAGGTCGAGCGTCGCGGCCGGGAACCAGGCCCACACGGTCGAGGCGTCCGGGGCGACGACCAGCGGCGTGGCGCCCAGGGCGTTCGCGAGCAGGGCCGCGTGTCGTTCGAGGGTGGTCAGCCGGGTGCTTTCGTCCAGCTCAGGGCCGCACCACAGCACCGCGCCGACGTGCCGGTCCGAGAGCGCGTAGCCGAGGGTCTTCTCGACGTCGGCGGTGTCGACGGGCTTGCCGGACAGCGCTGCCTGCACCTTCGCGAGCCGGGCCGCGTTGCGGTGGCGCAGCCAGGTGTCGCGTTCCAGCTGGTAGGCCTCGACGACCTCTTCGGAGATCTTGTCGATGTAGGTGAAGGCGACCTGCGACAGCTCGGTGGCGGCGACCGCGACGTCCGCGGCCTCCACCGGCTCGGCGGCGATCCGGGCGATCATCTCCTGCTGGAAGGCCGCCTGGCCGAGGCGGTACGCACGCAGCATCGCGGTGATCGGCACCCGCCGCTGGGCCAGCCGCCGGGCGAACTCCAGCGCGACCGGCGGTGCCCCCACGTCGACCGGTTCGGTCGCGCCGCCGAGCACGCTCAGCGCGGCGACCAGGTTCTCTCTCACCGTGCTGTCCAGCAGCTCAGCGGCCTGCGCGTCCGGGGCGAGCGATGGCAGTTCGGCGGAGACCTCCGCCACGATCCGCGCGCGGAGCAGCGCGAGCTCGGCCAGGACCGAGTCCGCGACCTTGGCCAGCGTGGCGGCAGCCGTCGACGTCACAGGCAGCACCGTACGCCCGGTTCGTGCCCGAGACCCAACGCAGCCGAGCGTTTCGGTTTCGCGCACAGTGTCCCGCCGCCCGCGAATTCCTACCTTCAGGAAAACGACAGTGGAGGCCGCCATGAAGAAGTACCGCCTCGCCGGACCGAACGGCGAAACCGCCTGGCACGACCGGAAGCGGCACCTGTGGCTGCTCGGGCTCGTGGTGCCGCTGCTGCCGTTCGGCGCGATCGGATTGCACGCCGCGACCGGATCCGACGCTGTGCTGTGGCTCGGCCCGCTCGTCGTGCTGGTGCTCGTGCCGCTGATCGACCTCGTCGCCGGATACGACCACACCAACCCGCCGGACGAGGTGATGGAGGCGCTGGAGGAAGACCGCTATTACCGCTGGATCACCTACCTGTTCCTGCCGTTGCAGTACGCCGGTTTCGTGGCGGGTGCGTGGATGCTCGCGCGCGGCGAACTGTCCGTCGGGGGCAAAATCGGCCTCGCGATCACGTTGGGCACGGTCGCCGGAATCGCGATCAACACCGCGCACGAACTCGGCCACAAACGGGAAAGCACTGAGCGCTGGGCCGCGAAAATCGCGCTGGCGCAGTGTTTCTACGGGCATTTCTACATCGAGCACAATCGTGGGCACCACGTCCGCGTCGCCACTCCGGAGGATCCGGCGTCGAGCCGGTTGGGCGAAAGCTTCTACCGTTTCTGGCCGCGCACGGTTTTCGGTTCGCTGCGCAGCGCCTGGGGTGTCGAGCGGAAACGGTACGCCCGCAAGCAAACTCACCCGTTCCACCTCGGCAATGACGTGCTCAACGCATGGTTGATGAGCGTGGTGCTGTGGGGCGTGCTGATCGCCTGGCTCGGCGTCGGGATCCTGCCGTATCTGGTGATTCAGGCGGTGTTCGGGTTCTCGCTGCTGGAGATCGTGAATTACATGGAGCACTACGGGATGCTGCGCAAGCAGGTCACCCACGGCGCCAAGACCCGGTACGAGCGGGTCACTCCGGCGCATTCCTGGAACTCCAACAACGTCGCGACGAATGTGCTGCTGTACCACCTGCAACGGCACAGCGATCACCACGCGAACCCGACGCGCCGGTTCCAGACTTTGCGCGACTTCAAGGAAAGCCCGGTTCTGCCGACCGGCTACACCGGGATGATGGTCGTCGCGCTGGTCCCGGCGTGGTTCCGCAAGGTGATGGACCCGCGGGTTTACCGGCATTTCGACGGCGACATCCGGCAGGCGAACGTGCAGCCGGGCAAACTCCCGTCGCTGCTGAGGGAATACCCGGTCGTCGCCGCTGCCGCGGACGAACCCGTCGCGGACACGCGGGCGAAGCTGGCCGACGACGTGGACGCCGCGCGGTGCCCTGGCTGCGGCTACATCTACCGCGTCGCGGAGGGCAACGAGCTGGAGGGCTTCGCCGCGGGAACCGCGTGGTCGGAGATCCCGGACGACTGGACGTGCCCCGATTGCGGCGTGCGCGACAAGGTCGACTTCGTGCCCGTGGTGCGGGAGGCGGCGTGCTGAAGATCTTCGCGGACCACGGCAAATGCGAAGGCCTCGGCATGTGCGAAGCGATGGCCGACCAGTTCTTCGAGGTCGGCGACGACGGAGTGGTGCAGGTCCTCGACGAGACCCCGCCCGAAGCGGAGCGGCACTTCGTCGATGCAGCGGTGCGCGCGTGTCCGGTCGCGGCGTTGCGGCTGCAGGATTGAGGCCCGGTGGAGACGGAGCTGCTGGGGCGGGCGCGGTCTGGCGACCAGGCCGCGTTCGCCGTCATCTACCGGGAACACGCGCCGCCGGTCTTCCGCTACCTGCGGATGCGGGTGCCGACGCCGACGGTCGCCGAAGACCTGACGAGCGAGGCTTTTCTGCGCGCGTGGCGGAAACTGCCGGACTTCCGGCCGGACGTCGGCTCGTTCACCGGCTGGCTGTACACGATCGCCGACAACCTGCTGCGCGACCACCGCAAATCGGCCCGCTACCGGCGTGAACTCCTCGACGGGAAAGACCACGACGGACCGGACCTCCGCGGCGGAGCCGACCGGCTCGCGCTGGCCCGCATCGAAGCGGCGGCGCTGCGGCGATGCCTGGCCGACCTCAGCGAACCGCAGCGCGAGTGCGTGCGGCTCCGGTTTTTCGCCGGACTGTCCGTCGCCGAGGTCGCCGAAACGATGAACAAGAACCCCAACAGCATCCGGGCGCTGCAGCACCGCGCGGTGCGCACGCTCGCGACGCTGCTGGCCGAGACCGAGAAGGCGTGAGGGCATGCACGGATTCCTCGAGATTTTCAAGATCATGGGACCACTGCTGGTGCTGATGCTGTGCCCGATCTGGCTTCCGCTGCTCGGAATGCTGATCGGGAAGCTCTCGGACGCCTTCTCCGGCGGTGGCAAGCGCGTCGAGCCCGCGCCTCGGATGGCGCGGGTGGAGGCAGGGAGCCGCGTTGGGCGGTGAGGTATAGCCGGGCAAACATGTCTCGGGCGGCAAAGAGCATTGGTCAGGCATTCCGGACTTTCTTAGCCTGACAGCGGGTCGAAGGTGCCGGACACCCGCTCAAAGGAGAGCCGAGATGACCGAATGCCAGCCTGTCACTGCCCAGCCGCCGTCCGGTCCGGTCATCGGCGAGCACAGCGACGACGGTTTGCTGCGGTTCCGTGGCGTGCGGTACGGCACCGCCGAGCGGTTCCAGCTGCCGCTGCCTGCCGCGCCTCGTTCCGACGCCAGCCTGCCCGGGCCGATCTGCCCGCAGCTCGGCTCGCGTCTGGAAGCCGCGATGGGGCCGCCGCGGGATGAACCGCCGCAGTCCGAGGACTGTCTCAATCTTGCCGTCGTGACGCCTGCGCTGAGCGGCTCACGTCCGGTGCTGGTGTGGCTGCACGGCGGCGGTTTCCTGAGCGGAGGCGGCACCCTTCCCTGGTACGACGGGGGACGGCTCGCCGCGGACGGCGACGTGGTCGTCGTGTCGGTCAACTACCGGCTGGGGGCGTTCGGCTACCTGGTCTGCGACGGCGTCAGCGAGGGCAATCTCGGCCTGGCGGACCAGGCGCTCGCGCTTGAATGGGTGCGCGACAACATCGCGGCGTTCGGTGGTGACCCGGGCAACGTCACCCTCTTCGGGCAGTCCGCGGGCGCGCTGTCGACGCTCGCCTTGTTGTCCAAACCGGACAGTCGTCCGCTCATCCGCCGGGCGATCGTCCAGAGTTCGCCGGACCCCGGGATCATTCAGAAACGTGCGACGGCGCTGGAGATCGGCCAGTATTTCGCCGACGCGGTCGACGGCGACCCGGCCACCGCTTCGGTGGACCAGTTGCTGGCCGCACAGCTGCGCACTCTCCGATGGAACGCCGCGAAGGACCCGACGTCTACCCGGCCGCCGTTCGGGCTGGTCGATCTGGACGTGCGACTGTCCGATCCGTTGCCGGACTTGATGATCGGATACACCACGCGGGAGTGTGCGGCGTTCGCGATCGGGCTGCCGGACGAGGGGATCCGGCAAGCGATCCTGGACCAGACCGATCCGCTTTTCGGTCGTCCGGCGCGTGAGCTGGCACAGCAGTACGGCGCGTACTCCTACGAATTCGACTGGGCTCCGGAACACGGCGGCTACGGCGCGATCCACTGTCTCGAACTGCCGTTCCTGCTGGGCACTCCGGAATCCTGGCGGGGAAGCCCGATGCTGGGCGACACCAGCTGGGCCGAGGTCGAACGCCTCGGCACCCAAATGCGCTTGTGGTGGACGGAATTCGCGCGATCGGGCTCGCCAGGACCGCGGAGCGGCGTCCGGATCGGGAATTCCCTTCAGACACTGGAGAACACGCCATGAGCAAGAGCATTCATTGGCCCGTCGTCCTGCTCTGCTTCCTCGCTGTCCTGTTGGACGGCTTCGACACCGCCGCACTGTCGTTCACGATCCCGACGCTGTCGCATGAATGGGGTGCGGTTCCGGCTGCCTTCACCCTGCCGTTGGTGCTGACCAACATCGGGGTCGTCATGGGATACCTGGCCGCGGGTTACATCGGTGCCCGGATGAAGGCACGGTCCGTCGTGCTCACCGGCGTCCTGATCTTCGCGGGCGCGACCGTGCTGACCGCCGCGATCCTGCACCTGAAGTCCATGCCGGTCTTCGCGGCGGCACGCCTGGTCACGGGGCTGGGCCTCGGGCTGGTGCTGCCCGCCGGGGTGTCGCTCGCGACGAAACACAGCGCGGAAGGCCGCCGGGAACTGGTCTCGGTGGCGGTCACCCTCGGGCTCGCTTCCGGGAGCAGCCTCGGCGGGTTCTTCGGCGGGAAACTGCTGCACAGCGTCGGGTCCGCCGGCGTCTTCTACGTCGCCGGGCTGGCTCCGTTGGTGCTGGCCGCGGTCATGGCCGTGGTGCTGCCCGCCCGCGAGCCGTCGGTGGAGAGCAGCGCGAAGCAGGAAGCCAAGGTGAGCAGGCTCTTCGGACCGGGACTGCGCCTGCCGACGTCGCTCATCTGGGCGTTCTCGTTCCTCATCTTCATCACCGCGTACGTCCTGATTTCCTGGGTTCCGACGCTGCTCACCGGATACGGTTTCGCGGCTGGCAAGGCCCCGCTGGGACTCGCGTTCCTCACCCTGGGCGGCATCGCGGGCGGCCTGGTGCTCATTCCGTTGGCCGCGCGGATCGGGATCGCCCGCGCGCTGATCCTCATGCCCGCGATCGGGGCGGTGTGCATGGTTCTCGTCGCGACCGTGCCGGTCGGCGAGACGCTGCTGTTCGTGCTGCTGGCCGGTGCCGGTTTCGGGGTCACGGCCGGGCAGATCGGCCAGTTGACCCTCGCGGTTTCGATCTATCCCGCCCGCACGCGCACCACTGGCGTCGGCTGGGCCGCGGCGCTGGGGCGGATCGGGTCGATCGTCGGACCGGGCGTCGCGGGTTTGCTGCTCGCGCTGGCGTTGTCGGCGCAGACGATCGTCCTGGTGACCGCCGTTCCGGTGCTGGTCGCAATCGCTTGCGCGGTGGGATTGAGCCGCGTGCGGCCGGCGGCGAGGAGGGAGCGCGATGGCGCACTGGTTCGATCTCGGTGACGTCGCGGTCGTTCCCCTCGTCGAGGACGACCGGCTGCTGATCGAGCCCGGGGAGTTCTTCCCGGGACTCGAACCGGACCTGTCCGACTGGTACGCCCAGGAGCCGTGGTTCGACCGGGCGGCGGGGAAGCTGGTCTTCGTCATCCAGTCGTTCCTCGTCTGCTCGGCGGACGAGGTGCTGGTGGTCGACGCGTGCGTCGGGGCGGGGAAGGAGCGCCAGCGCGCGGAGTTCGACCACCTGCCGGACCGATGGATGCGGCAGTTCCTCGCGACCGGGCTGCGGCCCGCGGACGTCGACGCGGTGGTGTTCACCCACTTGCACACCGATCACGTCGGGGCCGCCACTGTGCAGCGGGAACCGGTGTTTCCGGACGCCCCGCACTTCGTGGTCGAGGAGGAGTTCCGGTACTGGTCGAGCGAGGCTGGCGGGGCGGCGATGCGCCGGACTGGGGACTACCTGACCGACAGCGTGCTGCCGATCGAGCAGGCTGGACAGCTCAGTTTCGTCGCCCCGGATGCGGTGGTCGGCAAGCACGCCGAACTCGTACCCGCTGCTGGGCACACGCCGGGGAACGTGTGCGTGCGGGTGCGCGGCAGTGCCGGGACCATGCTGCTTGCTGGGGACACGATGCACCACGGGGTGCAGATCCGGCATCCGGAGCTGAGCACGAGGTACTGCGTTGATCCGGGGGAGGCGGCACGGGTCCGGAGCCGCCTGCTTGCGGCCGCGGAGGATTCGGTCCTGCTCCCGACGCATTTCCCGGCCCCCTCGGCGGGGCGGGTCCGGCGTGGCCGGGACGGGTACGGCTTCGAGTTCGCCGCCGATCTGCTCCGGTCCGGGCAGTTCCGCTACCGGGCGTAGCCGCTCAGCCGGGTACCGGGTCGACCCGGCGGCGGAGCAGGCAGAACACGTTCCCCTCCGGGTCCGCCAGCACGTGCCACGACTCCTCCCCGGTCTGCCCGACGTCGGCGGGCCGCGCACCGGCCGCGAGCAGGCGTTCCAGTTCGGCGTCCTGGTCCCGGTCGGTCGGGTTCACGTCCAGGTGCAGCGGCAGTTTCGCCGGCTTCGGGTCGGTGCTGCGGCTGAGGATCAAGGTGGGCTGCGGGCCGCCGAAACCGGCGTCGGGCGGGCCGATTTCGAGGTCTTCGCCGTCCCAGCCGAGTTCGACGTAGCCGAGGACTTCGCACCAGAAATCACCCATCCGTTGCGGGTCGGCGCAGTCGAGGACGAGTTCGGTGATCCGGCAGGCCATGTGCGCGAGCTTAAGGCCCGCGCGCACCCCGGCCCAGCGAATTCCGGTTTGTGCGCGCGGATAGATCTGCCGCCCCGGATTCGTCCGCGCGCACGAACGTACTGCCCGGGAAACCTCCTAGGGTCGCCAGCAGCGAGGCGAGGAGGCAAGCATGCGGACACTGCTGCGTGGCGGTCGCGTCATCGACCCGGCTACGGGCTTCGACGGTACGGCTGACGTGCTGGTATCCGACGGCGAGGTGATCGCGGTCGGACCGGGACTGCCGAGCGCGGACGACCAGGTCGAGATCGACGTCGCCGGGTACATCGTGGGACCGGGGTTCATCGATCTGCACAGCCACGTGCATTCGATCGCGGGACAGCGGCTGCAGGCGATGGACGGCGTCACGACGGCGCTCGACCTCGAGGCCGGGCTGATGCCGGTCGAACGGGCCTACGCCGAGGCCGCCGCGGCGGGGCGTCCGCTGCACTACGGCTTCTCGGCTTCGTGGGGTTCCGCGCGGGCGAAGGTGCTCGCGGGCATCGAGCCGGACGCGAACATCAACACCGGGCTTTCCGTGCTCGGCAATCCGGCCTGGCAGCGGTCGTCGTCGAAGACCGAGCTGGCCGCGTGGCTGTCCCTTGTGGAGGGTGAGCTGGCGGCGGGCGCGCTCGGCGTCGGCGTGCTGCTCGGGTACGCGCCGGCCAGCGATCCGGCGGAGTTCCTGGCCTTGGCGAAGCTCGCCAAACAGGCCGAGGCGCCGACGTACACGCACGTCCGCGAGCTGGTCGAGGTCGATCCGGGCACGCCTGCCGACGGGTCGGAGGAGATCGCGATCATCGCGGCCGAGACCGGTGCGGCGATGCACCATTGCCACGTCAACAGCACTTCCGGACGGCACATCGACCGCGTGCTCGCCGCGCTGGAGTCGGGCCGCTCCGCCGGGTCGCGGGTGACGGTCGAGGCCTATCCGTACGGCGCGGGCAGCACCGCGGTCGGCGCGTTCTTCATCTCGCCGGAGCGGTTGAAAATGAAGGGGCTCAACCCGACTCGCGTGATCCTGCTGGAGACCGGCGAGCGGATCGCGGACGAAGGCCGGTTGCTGCAGGTCCGCGCCGAGACGCCAGGTGCGCCCTGCATCCTGGAGTTTCTCGACGAGGAAGACCCGGTGGACCGCGCGCTGCTGCACCAGACACTCGCGTTCCCGGACTCGATCGTCGCGAGCGACGCCATGCCGGTGTACTGGCAGAACGGGGCGAACGAATCCACCGAATGGCCGTTGCCGCCGGGAGGGGCGACGCATCCGCGGACGGCGGGGACGTTCTCGAAGTCGCTGCGGCTGATGGTGCGCGAGGCTGGGGTCTGGACCTGGCTGGAGGCATTCCGGCGCTGCTCCTACCTTCCGGCGCGGGTGCTTGACGAGGTCGCGCCCGGTGCGCGGGCCAAGGGCCGGTTGGACGTGGGTGCGGACGCGGACATCGTCGTCCTCGACCCGGCCACGATCACCGACACCGCAACGTATTTCGACGCCACCCGGCCCGCGGTCGGCGTACGCCACCTGTTCGTCGCGGGCACCCCGGTGGTGCGTGACGGGCAGCTGCTCACCGACGCGTTCCCCGGCCAGCCGCTGCGAGGTGAGCCGCGATGACCGAGTTCAATGTGGACGCTCTGCTCGCCGATATCGAAACGTTGGTGTGCTGTGAATCCCCATCGTCTGATCTCGACGCGGTGGCGCACAGCGCAGACGTGCTGACCGGCGTCGGCAAGGCCTTGCTTGGCGTGGAACCGGAGCGGATTGTCCTGGATGGACGGACGCATCTGCGCTGGCGGTTCGGTGACGGTCCGCCGCGGGTCCTGCTGCTCGGTCACCACGACACGGTCTGGCCGATGGGCTCGCTGGAGACGCATCCGTTTTCCGTGCAGGACGGGGTCTTGCGCGGTCCGGGCTGCTTCGACATGAAGACCGGCGTCGTGATGGCGCTGCACGTCGCGGCTTCGCTGGCAGACCGAAGTGGACTGTCCATTTTGGTCACTGGAGACGAGGAACTGGGTTCGCCGTCGTCGCGGGGGCTGATCGAGGAAGAGGCGCAGGGCTGCGCGGCGGCGTTCGTGCTGGAGGCTTCGGCGGACGGCGGCGCGATCAAGACCCGGCGCAAGGGCGTGTCCCACTACCGGATCGAAGTGATCGGACGCGCCTCGCACGCCGGTCTCGAGCCGGAAAAGGGGATCAACGCCGGGATCGAGATCGCGCATCAGGTGCTCGCGGTCGCCGCGCTCGCCAGTCCGGAGCGGGGAACCAGCGTCGTGCCGACGGTGCTTTCGGCTGGTACCACAGTGAATACCGTTCCCGCCGCCGCCGCGGTTGAGGTCGACGTACGCGTGTGGGACGAACAAGAGCAGCTTCGCGTCGACCGTGCGGTGCGCGCGTTGCAACCGGTGCTGGAAGACGCGCAAGTCCGGGTCGCCGGCGGCATCAACCGGCCGCCGCTCGACGCGGTCTCGTCGGCCGCGTTGTACGGCCTGGCCAAGGAATTGGCTGCGGAACTGGGCTTGCCGGAATTGACCGAGGCGGCCGTCGGCGGTGCTTCGGACGGCAATTACACCGCCGGACTGGGCGTACCGACGCTCGACGGTCTCGGTGCGGTCGGCGGCGGCGCGCACGCTGACCACGAACATGTCCTGGTCGAGGAATTGCCGCGGCGGACGGCGTTGCTGGCCGCGCTGGTGGAGAACGTGCTGACGAAGGGGAGTCCGTCGGTTCCGACGAATCCGACCGGCGATTCTGGTCGAGCACGACGGTGACTCTTCGGGGGAAGCCGGGAAAGGATCGTCCCGTGACGAATCTTGCGATGAACACGGAAAGACCCGTCGCGGCGGAAACGTGCGACGAGGCGGTCGCGGCCGCTCAGGCGGCGGCCGTCGCTTCGGGGGTCGAAGTCCGGGAAATCACCGAGATCGCGGAAATGACCGCGGTCGGGGTGCTGTTCGAGACGATCTGGCGGTCGGCGCCAGGAACCCGGCCGGTGACCACGGAACTGCTGCGCGCGCTGTCGTCGGCGGGGAATTACGTGGCAGGTGCGTTCGCCGACGGGGAAATGCTCGGCGCCTGCGTCGGCTTTTTCGGAAATCCCGGAAAAGGCAGCCTGCACAGTCACATCGCCGGAGTTTCCAAGGCCGGCGCCGGTCGTGGAATCGGGTACGCGCTGAAATTGCATCAGCGCGGCTGGGCGCTGGCGCAGGACGTCTCGGCGATCAAATGGACCTTCGATCCGCTGGTGCGCCGCAACGCCTATTTCAACCTCGGCAAACTCGGCGCGCTCCCGGTGCGGTACCTGCGGGACTTCTACGGGCCGATGGCGGACGGCATCAACGGTTCCGGCGACACCGATCGGCTGATGGTGTCCTGGGACCTGGCCAGTCCGTCCGTGCGGACCGCCGCGTTCGGCGAACCGATCCGCACGGACGCGAAGGTTTTGCTCGACCAAGGCGCGGCAGTGGCGCTCGAAGTTGCCGCGGACGGCGGTCCGGCCGACGGCAAAGCGGACGCCCCGGTGGTGCTCGTCGCGGTACCGCCGGACATCGAAGGCTTGCGCACCACCGATCTCGGCAAGGCGGACGCGTGGCGGGCCGCGCTGCGCGAATCGCTCGGCGGGCTGATGGCCGCCGGCGGCCGGGTGACCGGCTTCGACCGAGCCGGCTTCTACGTGATCTCCAAGGAGGAGCAGTGAAACTCAGCGGTGTGGAACTGCGCCGGGTGCAGATGCCGCTCGTCGCCCCGTTCCGGACTTCGTTCGGCACTCAGTCCGTGCGCGAGCTGTTGCTGCTGCGCGCGGTCACGCCGGCGGGCGAGGGCTGGGGCGAATGCGTGACGATGGCCGGACCGGTGTACTCGTCGGAGTACAACGACGGCGCGGAACACGTGCTGCAGCACCACTTGATCCCGGCGCTGCTGGCCGCGGAAGACGTCACCGCGGCGAAGGTGACGCCGCTGCTGGCGAAGTTCAAGGGCCACCGGATGGCCAAGGGCGCGCTGGAAATGGCGGTGCTCGACGCCGAACTGCGCGCGCACGAGCGGTCCTTCGCCGCCGAACTCGGGTCGGTGCGCGATTCCGTGCCCTGCGGCGTTTCCGTCGGGATCATGGACACCATTCCGCAGCTGCTCGACGTCGTGGGCGGGTACCTCGACGAGGGCTACGTGCGGATCAAGCTCAAGATCGAGCCCGGCTGGGACGTCGAGCCGGTGCGCGCGGTCCGCGAACGCTTCGGCGACGACGTGCTGCTGCAGGTCGACGCGAACACCGCCTACACCCTCGGCGACGCACCGCAGCTGGCCAAGCTCGACCCGTTCGGCCTGCTGCTGATCGAGCAGCCGCTGGAAGAGGAGGACGTGCTCGGCCACGCCGAACTCGCCCGGCGGATCCAGACGCCGATCTGCCTCGACGAGTCGATCGTGTCGGCGCGCGCGGCGGCGGACGCGATCAAACTGGGCGCGGTCCAGATCGTGAACATCAAACCCGGCCGCGTCGGCGGTTACCTGGAAGCGCGGCGGGTGCACGACGTGTGCGCGGCGCACGGGATCCCGGTGTGGTGCGGCGGGATGATCGAGACCGGCCTCGGCCGGGCGGCGAACGTCGCGCTGGCCTCGCTGCCGAACTTCACCCTGCCCGGCGACACCTCGGCGTCCGGCCGGTTCTACCGGACCGACATCACCGAGCCCTTCGTGCTGGACGGCGGGCACCTGCCGGTGCCGACCGGACCGGGACTCGGCGTGGCACCGATTCCGGAGCTGCTCGACGAGGTGACCACGGCAAAGGTGTGGATCGGTTCGTAGCCCGCTACGAATTCCGGAGGTAGATTTGGTCGGATCGGACCAGCCGGTCGAGGCGAGGCCGGATCTACCTTCGGGGGGTGCTGACACCGGTGCCGAGCAAGCCGCACACGAGTCTGGGACGCGTCCTCGAAGCGCTCGGGGACGTGCTCCTCGAACCGGTCGCGGTCGGCCGCGACACGCGCCGCCACCTCGGCGGGGTGGTGATCCACGATCCGCACGACGACGCGGAGTTCCCGGCGCAGGCGGTGGTCCTCGGCGTCGGGGTCCGCGAATCCGACGAGATCGTGCAGCTCATGCACGCCGTCGCCGCACGCGGGGCGACCGCGCTGGTCGTGCGGTCGCCGGTCGCCGCGTCGACAGAACTCGTGCGGGCGGCTAATTCCTCCGGGGTCGCGCTGCTCGGGCTCGCCAGCGGCGCGTCCTGGGCGCAGCTGGCCGCCATGCTCCGCACGCTGCTCGCCGAGGGCGACGTCGGCGACGTTTCCCCGCAGACACTCGGCGGGATGCCATCCGGCGATCTTTTCGCCCTCGCCAACGCCATCGCCGCGCTGCTCGACGCGCCGGTCACCATCGAGGACCGCAACTCGCGCGTGCTCGCGTTCTCCGGCCGTCAGGACGAGGCCGACCCCTCGCGCGTCGAGACGATCCTCGGCCGCCAGGTGCCCGAACGGTTCACTCGCGAGCTGGAGAAGGACGGCGTTTTCGAGCGGCTGTACCGCGATCAGGGCCCGGTTTACGTCTATCCGGGAGACGGCTACGACAAGAAGATCGTCATGCCGCGCGCGGCGCTCGCGGTCCGGGCCGGTGACGAAGTTCTCGGGTCGATTTGGGCCGCTGTCGACAAAGAGCTAAGCGAAGAACGTACCGCGGCGTTGATCGACGCTTCGAAAATCGTTGCGCTGCACATGCTTCGGCTCCGCGCGGGCGCCGACGTCGAACGCCGGTTGCGGGCCGATCTGGTCAGCACCGCGCTCGAAGGCGGTTCCGGGGCGCAGGAAGCCATCGCGCGGCTCGGGTTGCTGGGGCAGCCGACGATCGTGCTCGCCATGGGCTTGCTCGAGGCGCCCGACGACGATCTCCGGCTGGTCGCGGAACGCCAGCGGGTCGCCGACGCGTTCGCCATGCACCTCAGCGCGGTCCAGCCCCGATCGGCGGTAGCGCTGGTCGGCGACGTCGCCTACGGCATCGTCCCGATGCCCGGGAACCACGGCGATTGCCGCGAACGCTCGGTACGCGTCGCGTCGACCTTCCTGGAACGCACCGGCCGCCGGGTCGCCGCGGCCATCGGCATCGGGCCGCTGGCTCTCGACGGATCCGGGTTGCGCGCGTCTCGCGACGGGGCCGACCGAGCGTTGCGCGTGTTGCTCACCAACGGCGGCTCGAAGCGGGTGATCGCCGCCGAGGACGCGCACATCGAGGCGCTGATGCTGGAGCTGGCCGACCTTTCCGCGGCGCGCGGCGACGTCGCGACGGGGCCGATCGCGCGGTTGCTGGAGTACGACACCAAACATCAATCCCAGCTCGTGCACACGTTGCGGTGCTGGCTCGATTCGTTCGGGGACATCAGCGCGGCTTCGGCGGCGGCGTACGTGCATCCGAGCACGTTCCGGTACCGGTTGCGCCGCCTCGCCGAGGTCGGCGGGATCGACCTCGACGATCCGGGGGACCGGTTCGCGGCGATGGTGCAACTGCACTTGCTGCCGCGCATCGAGAAGCCCGAAGAGGCCTGAGTCTTGCTCTCCTGACGGGAAACGGACCGCGACCTTCCCGCGAACGCAGCAACCCCGGCCCCGGCCCCGCCGAGACAATGGGAGACCGGCAGGCGGCGATTCCCGGTTCACGCCAAGAACTTCCTGCCCGAAGTGTCCACTGTAGACAGGAGGGTCATGGCTACCGCATCCGAAACGATCGCCCGCCGCGCCGAGGAGGTCGGCGTCGAGGTCCGGCTGCACGCCGCCGAGGTCGACGGGACCCGAAGTCTCGGCATCGGCGAGGACGTCCCGGTCGTCCCCGCGTCGGTGTTCAAGGTCCCGATCGCGCTGGAGCTGGCGCGTCAGGCCGCCGAAGGAACGCTCGATCTGGGCGCCCCCGTCACCGTCGAACCCGGGCACCCGACGCCGAGTCCGTACGGTCTCGCCACCTTCCGCCACGAAGTCCGGATGTCCTGGCACGATTTGGCGATCCTGATGATCGGAATCAGCGACAACGTAGCCACCGACCTGATTCTCGCCGAGGTCGGCAAAGACGCGGTGAATAGCACGTTGCGCCGCCTGGGATTCACGCAGACCGTCGTGCCGCAGGACTGCGGCGAACTGCTCGCCACGATCGGCGAAGATCTCGGCATCTCTTACGAGGACGACGAACGGGCGCTCGCCGAACTGACCTACGAACAGGTTTCCGGGTTGCGCGCGCTGCAACCGGAAAAGTCCTGCCGCACCACCGCCGCCGAAATGACCCGCTTGCTGGGACTGATCTGGCGCGACGAAGCGGCCGCGCCGGAGGCGTGCGCGGACGTCCGCCGCTGGATGGAACTGCAGGTGTGGCCGCATCGCCTGCGTTCCGGCTTCCCGGACGACGGGATCCGCACGAGCGGCAAAACCGGCACGTTGCCCGCCGTGCGCAACGAGGTCGGCGTGGTCGAGTACCCGGACGGCGGCCGGTACTCGGTCGCCGTGTTCACCCGCGCCGAGGACTCCCGCTCCCGGGTGCCCGAGCGCGACGCGTTCATCGGTTTCGCCGCCGCGACGGCGGTGGAGTCGCTGCGCACGGCCTGATTCGTCGGAGCGGAGGAACTTTCCCCGCGCTCTCCTCGGTCCGGACGAACAAGTGACGTCCGCCACCGACCTAGCATTTCCGAAACGCCGGTCCACCATCCCTCGGACAGAAGGTGCACATGTCGAAAATTTCCGAAATCGAGACCTGGCTTCAGGAGAATTTCGCTGCTTTGCTGGCCAAACATCAGGTTCCCGGAGCCGCGATCGCGGTGCTCGCCGACGGCGAGGTGATCGACCACGCGGCGGGCGTCGTGAACAAGGGCACCGGCGTGGAGTCCACTGTGGACTCGGTATTCCAGATCGGGTCGATCACCAAGGTGTGGACGACCACGCTGGCCATGCAGCTGGTCGACGAGGGCAAGCTGGACCTCGACCGGCCGGTGCGGGATTACCTGCCGGAGTTCGTGCTCGGCGACGACGAGGCCGCGGCGGCGATCACCGTCCGCCAGTTGACCTGTCACGCCGCCGGTTTCGAGGGCGACATCTTCACCGACACCGGACCCGGCGACGACTGCGTGGAGAAGCTCGTCGCGACGCTGTCCGACGTGCCGCAGCTCTTCCCGCCAGGCGAGCGGTTCTCCTACAACAACGCCGGTTACTGCGTCCTCGGCCGCGTCATCGAGGTGCTGCGCGGCAAGTGCTGGGACGACTGCGTGCGCGACCACCTCTTCGCGCCGCTCGGCCTGACCCATGCGGCGTCCGGTCCGTACGACGCGATCCGCTACCGCGCCGCGATCGGTCACGTCACCCCGAAACCGGGCGACGACCCGGTGCCCGCGCCGGTCTGGGCGCTCACCCGCTCGAACTCGCCCGCCGGGTCGACGCTCGCGATGCGCCCGCGCGACCTGCTGACCTTCGTCCGGATGCACCTGAACGACGGCAAGGCCGACGACGGCACCCAGGTCTTGCAGCCGGAGTCGCTGCTCGCGATGCGCGAAGCGCAGGTGGACGTGCCTTACCTCGGTATGTCCGACCACTGGGGCCTCGGCTGGATGCTCTTCGACTGGGACGGCGGCAAGGTGATCGGCCACGACGGCGGCACCATCGGCCAGTCGGCCTTCCTGCGCGTGGTTCCGGAGAAGGGCGTGGCGGTCGCGCTGCTGACCAACGGCGGTCAGCCGATGAACGTGTACCAGGAGATCTTCGCGAAGCTGCTGGACGAACTCGCGGGCGTCACTGTCCCGGCACGACCCGAGCCGAACCCCGCGGCCGCTCCGGCCGACTTTTTCCGGTACGTGGGCGAGTACACCTCGATGGTCGCCGACACCGTCGTCAGCGAGGAAGACGGCAAGCTCTGGATGGAACGCACCCCGAAGGGAATCTTCGCCGAGATCGGCGCGCCTTCGGGGAAGGAAGAACTGCTGCCGTGCCAGGGCGACACGTTCGTCGCGAAAACCGAGCAGATGCCAGGTGTCTACATGGCACACGCGTTCGTCGGCGACGACGGCCACGGCCGCGCGCAGTTCCTCCACACTGGACGCGCGGACCGACGGGTCTCCCAGTGAGCGGGATCCGCGAGCGGATCGAGGCCGTCTTCGCCGACGCCGGCGCGGAAGGGTTCCTGCACGCCCGGGAAATCGGCGTGCCGGGTCCGGAAGTGTCGGCGGGCGGGGACGACCCGGTCGTTCTCGCGTCGGTGTTCAAGATCCCGGTGGCACTCGCCTACGCCCGCGAGGTCGCCGCCGGACGGCTGGACGACACCGAACGGACGAAGGTGACCGCGCGGTACCGGATCGGCGGCATCGGCACCGCGGGCTGCGCCGACGACGTCGAGATGAGCTGGCGCGACCTCGCGCACTTCATGCTCACGATGAGCGACAACGCCGCGACCGACGTGCTCTACCACCGGCTCGGCCAGGAAACGGTGGACCGGGTGCTGAACGACCTCGGCCTCGAGCGCACCCGGCTGATCGGCTGCTGCGAGGACCTGTTCGCGTCGGTCGTCTCCGATCTCGGCGGCACGCCGGAGTCCGATCTCGAAGCTCTGCTCGGCGGGGCCGCGCCGGAGCAGCTGGACAAGCTGTCGGTCCGGGATCCGGAACGCACCACGTCGTCCACGCCGCGCGAGATCACCGAATTGCTCGACGCGATCTGGACCGAGCGCGCGGGCGAACCCGAAGCGTGCGAACGGGTCCGCACGATCATGGCGCAGCAGATCTGGCCGCACCGGCTGTCGTCGGGCTTCCCGTCCGGCGTCGCGATCGCGGCGAAAACCGGGACGCTGCCCGGAATCCGCAACGAAGCAGGCGTGGTGACCTTGGGGGACGGCCGCCGGTTCGCGGTCGCGGTGTTCACTCGCGCGCACTCTCTCGAAGACCGCCTTCCCGCGGTCGACGCGTCCATCGGCGCCGCCGCCCGGCTGGCTGTCGACCACCTCCAGAGCGTGACCCCGTAGGAGAAATCCCATGAAAACTGCCCGGCTCACCGCCGCGATGGCGGGCGTGGTGGCCTTGACCGTGAGCGCGTGCGGGGGATCAGCGCAATCCGGGACGGACCGGACCGCGAATCAGAAACTGGTCGACGGCAAGACTTTCACCTACGCGATCCCGACTGATCCGGGAACGCTGGACCCGGCGATCACCGTGCTGTCGGTCGCCCGCAACCTCGACGGGTTCCTGTACGACAGCCTGATCAATCTCGACTCCCAAGGAGAACCGGAGGCGGCACTCGCGGAGAAGTGGGAAGCCACGACGACCACCGCGTCGTTCACTCTGCGCAAGGGCATCACCTGCTCCGACGGCAGCCCGCTGACCGCGGCCGACGTGGCGGCGAACATCAACTTCATCGGCGACCCGGCGAACAAGTCCCCGCTCGCCGGCGTGACAGTGGCCCCGCGCACGAAGGCGGTCGCCAACGCGGACCAGGTCACGATCACCAGCGGCGCGCCGGACGCGTTCCTGCTTCGCAACATCGCCGGTCTGCCGATCGTGTGCGCCAAGGGACTGGCCGACCGGAAGACGCTCGCCAAGGGCGAGAACGGCACCGGCATGTTCACCATGACCGAGATCGTCCCGAACGACCACTACACGCTGACCCGGCGCAAGGACTACACGTGGGGTCCCGGCCAGTTCGACCCGAAGCAGAAGGGACTGCCGGAGAAGATCAACATCCGGGTCATCCCGAACATGACGACGACGTCGAACCTGCTGCTGTCCGGCGAGGTCAACGCCGGCTCGGTGATCGGGCAGGACCAGCAGCGGCTGAAGGCGCAGCGGCTGTACCACGCCGACCTCGTGGCCCCGCTCGGCGAGTTGTTCTTCAACCAGGCGCCCGGCCGGTTCGGCGCGGACCAGGCGATGCGCCGCGCGCTGACCCAAGCGATCGACCTTCCGCAGGTCGCGAAGGTGCTGACCCGGGACAGCAGTGCTCCGGTCAAGGGAATGGTGACGGCGCAACCACCGCCGTGCGAGGGCGATTCGGTCACCGGGAAGATCCCCGGCTTCGACGTCGCCGCGGCCAAGGCGGCGTTCGACGCGGCGGGCTGGAAACCGGGACCGGACGGCATCCGCGTGAAGGACGGGAAGCGGCTCTCGCTGACCGCGATCTACGGCACGCAGGCCGGTCCGACGATGCCTCCCAGCGCGGAGTTGATGCAGCAGGGCTGGAAGGCCGTCGGCGTCGACGTCACGCTCAAGGGCCTCGACAGCCCGGGCATCAGCCAGGCACTGTTCGCCACCGGCGAGTGGGACATCTCGATGGCGCCGCTCGGTCTCACCCTGCCCAGCCAGCTGGTGCCGTTCGTGTCCGGCGGGCAGCCGCCGCAGGGCACGAACTTCGCGCACATCAAGAACCCGCAGTACGACGCCTTGGTCGCCAAGGCCGCCACGCAGGCCGGGCAAGCGGGCTGCGCGGACTGGATGGCCGCGGAATCGGCGTTGTTCGAGAAGCAGGACGTCGTGCAGTTCGCGAACACGGTGGTCCCGACCTACGGCAGCAACGCGAAGTTCGAGATCGTCAACGGCTACCTCAAGCCGACCACGATCCGGATGTACGCCTGATGACCGGCGCGATCGCCGTCGCGGGCCCGAAGGTCAGTCCCTGGCTGACCTTCGGCGCCCGCCGCCTCGGGCGGTTCGTGGTGTCGCTGTGGGTGCTGGTGACCATGGCGTTCCTGATGATCCAGCTGATCCCGGGCGATCCGGTGCGCGCCGCGCTCGGCCTGACCGCGCCGATCGAGCTGATCAACGCCCGCCGCGCCGCGCTCGGGCTGGACCATCCGCTGTGGCAGCAGTACCTCGACTACTTCGGCGGACTCTTCCGCGGCGATTTCGGCACGTCGATGCTGACCGGGCAGCCGGTCGGCGACGTCATCTCCGACCGGCTCCCGGCGACCCTGCAGCTGGCCCTGCCCGCGTTCGTCGTGGTCATCGGGCTGGCGATCCCGATCGGGCTGACGTTCGCCGTGCTGACCCGCGGCGGCCGCCGCCGCGGCGCCGAGCTGGGCTTCACCTCGGCCACCGTGCTGTTCGCCGCGATCCCGGAGTTCCTGGTCGCGGTGGCGCTGGTGGCGTTCTTCGCGGTGCAGCTCGGCTGGTTCCCGGTGGCCGGACACGACGGCGCGGGTTCGCTGGTGCTGCCGATCATCGCGCTGGCGCTGGGCCCGACCTCGACGCTGTCCCGGATCGTCCGAGTGGAGACGCTTTCCGTGCTGGGCAACGACTTCGTCCGCACCGCGCGGGCGAAACGGCTGCCCGCCCGGCTGGTCTACCTGCGGCACGCGCTGCCGAACGCGCTGACCGCGACCCTGACGCTCGGCGGGCTGATGCTCACCAGCCTCGTCGCAGGCACCGTGCTGGTGGAGAACGTCTTCGCCTGGCCCGGCCTCGGCTCCACGATCTCGCAATCCATTCTGCAGAAGGACTATCCGCTGGTGCAGGGGATCGTGCTCGTGTACGGCATCGGCGTGCTGCTGGTGAACCTCATCGTGGACCTGCTGCTGGCGGTCCTCGATCCGCGTTCGACGATCCGGGAGAACTGAGATGGCGAAACGGCGCGGACAACAGTGGCTGGCCGCCGTGCGCACCCCGCTCGGCGCGTTCGCCGCCGCCCTGCTCGTGCTGGTGGTCGCGATCGCGGTGCTGGGCCCGATCCTGTGGCAGGACGCGGCTTCGGCGATCGACACGAACGCGATCAGCCAGGGTCCCTCGGGCGACCACCTAGTCGGCACCGACGAACTGGGCCGCGACATTTTCTACCGCGTGCTCGTGGCGACCCGGCTGTCGGTGCTGCTGGCGCTGATCGCCGCGGCGCTCGGCGTCGCGACCGGTCTGGTGCTCGGCATGCTTCCCGCGGTGCTGCCGCGTCCGCTCGGCAGACTGCTGACGGCGGCGATCAACATCGCGGTCGCGTTCCCCGGCCTGCTGCTGGTGCTGTTCTTCGCGGTGATCTTCGGCGTGGGCACGCAAGGCGCGGTGATGGCGATCGGGTTCGCGCTGGCTCCGCAGTTCGCCCGGCTGACGCAGACGTTGTCGGCTTCGGTGGCCGGGCGGGACTTCGTGTCCGCGGCCCGGGTCGCCGGAGTGGGCCGGATCCGGTTGCTGTTCCGGCACATCCTGCCGAACATCGGCGAGCCGCTGGCGGTCAACGCCACCATCGGCGCCGGCGGTTCGCTGCTCGCGTTCTCCGGACTGTCGTTCCTCGGCATCGGCGTGCAGGCCCCGGATTACGACTGGGGACGGCTGCTCAACGAAGGTCTCAACGGCATTTACATCAGCCCGGCGGCGGCGCTCGCGCCCGGTGTCGCGGTGGTGATCGCGGGGCTCGCGTTCAACCTGTTCGGCGAGACTGTCGCCGGGGTGATCGGCGTGCGGACCCGGTTGCCCCGGTTGACGCCCCGCGTACGGCGCAAGTCCAAAGTGGACCCCGTCTCCGCGGACGACGCCGTGCTGGTGGTGGAAAACCTGGAAGTCGCGTTCCCGCGGCCGACGGGCTGGACGGTTCCGGTGCGCGGCGTGAGCTTCACCGTGCGAGCGGGCGAGGCGATCGGAGTCGTCGGCGAATCCGGTTCGGGCAAGAGCTTGACCGGGCTCGCGGTGTCGCGGCTGATCGAAGCGCCCGGTTCGGTGACCGCGGACCGGCTGGACTTCGCCGGAACGCCCGTGCTCACCACGCCGGAACGCGAATTGCGGACGCTGCTCGGGACGTCGCTGGCGATGGTGTTCCAGGACCCGATGACGTCGTTGAACCCGACCCGGCGGATCGGCCGCCAGCTCGCCGAGGTTTCCGAGCAGCACCACGGGCTTTCGCGGGCCAAGGCCTTCGAGCGGGCCGTCGACCGGCTGCGTGCGGTACGGATTCCGGCGGCGGAACGGCGAGCGAAGCAGTACCCGCACGAGTTTTCCGGCGGCATGCGGCAGCGCGCGATGATCGGCATGGGCCTGATGGGCGATCCCCGGCTGATCATCGCCGACGAACCGACGACCGCGCTGGACGTGACCGTGCAACGGCAGCTGTTGCGGTTGCTGGCCCAGACCCGCGCCGAACGGGACACCGCGATCATCCTGATCAGCCACGACATCGCGGTCGTTTCTCAAACCTGCGAACGGATCCTGGTGATGTACGCCGGACGGATCGTGGAGGATCTGCCCGCCGCCGGACCGGACATCACGCCGCGGCATCCGTACACGCGGGCGCTGCTGGCCACGACGCTCGACCTGGAGACGGACCCGGAAGCGCCGCTCGCGGTGATCCCCGGCCGTCCGCCGGAACCGGACCAGATGCCGCCCGGCTGTGCGTTCGCGAGCCGCTGCCCGGTGGCGACCGACCGGTGCCGCGAGGAGGACCCGAAACTGACCGTGCTCGCGCCGGAACACCGGGTGGCGTGCTGGCATCCGGATGCGGCACTGCCGGAAGAAGCAGTCGCCACCGCCTCGGGAGGCACGAAATGACCGACCCTGACCTCCGCTGGCCAAGGTCCGTGAAGGACTCATTGAGGGAATCAGATTCCCTCAAGGGGCCCTTCACGGACCATCGCGCCGGGCGGAACGAAGCAGTGGCGGGAGGGGCGGAATGAGCGAGCTGGTTTTCGATTCGGTCAGCGTCCGGTATGGCGGGCGGCGCGGGCTCACCGCGGTGGACGGCGTGTCGCTGACCGTCCCGGCGGGCAAGGTCGTCGGGCTTGTCGGCGAATCGGGTTCGGGCAAGTCGACGCTCGCGAAGGCGGCCGTCGGATTGTCGCCGGTGAGTGCGGGTCGGGTGCTGCTCGGCGGCGTCGACGTGCGGAAACTGCCGCGCCGACGCCCGCTGCAGATGGTGTTCCAGGACCCGTATTCCTCGCTCAACCCCAGGATGACCATCGGCGAGTCGATCGCCGAAGCGATGCCGCGCGGGGCGGACCGCTCGGCCGAGGTCGCCCGGCTGCTCGAACTGGTCAATCTCGATCCCGAGCGGGCCGCGCATCTGCCGGGGCAGCTGTCCGGCGGGCAGCGGCAACGCGTCGCGCTCGCCCGGGCGCTCGCGGGTCAGCCGCAGGCGCTGATCGCCGACGAGATCACCTCCGCGCTCGACGTTTCGGTGCAGGGCGCGGTGCTCAACCTCGTGCGTTCGGTGCAGCGGCAGCTCGGCCTGTCGATGCTGTTCATCTCGCACAACCTCGCCGTGATCCGGTATCTCAGCGATTTCGTCGCGGTGATGTACCTCGGCCGGATCGTCGAAGCCGGACCGGCCGAGCAGGTGCTCGCCGATCCGCAGCATCCCTACACCCGCGACCTGCTCGACGCCGCCCCGTCGGCGCACAAGTCGCTGTTCGACCAGGAGCCCGGCGCGACCGCGGACGCGGAACCGCCGGACCCGCACCATCCGCCCGCCGGCTGCCGGTACCACCCGCGCTGCCCGGTCGGCCCGCTGGTGCGCAGCGACCGCGAGATCTGCCTCCGGGCCGATCCGGCCGAGAACGCCGCGCCCCGGCGGCACGCATCGGCCTGCCATTTCCTAATCCGGCCAAAAGAAGGCCGCCCCCCACTCGGCACGTAACCGTTGCTGAGAAGCCATTAGGCCGTGGCTGTGGCCGGATTAGGAACGATCAGCACAGTGCCGAATCCGAGGGCCATGAGCCCGCGATCTCTCAAGGAGCCAGCGTATGACCCGCCGTCTCGGCATCGATGACCTCTACGACCTCGCCGCGCCCAGCCAGCCCGCGCTTTCGCCGGACGGCAGCCGGATCGCCTACGTGGTCCGGACCGCGGACCGGGAGGAGGACCGGAACGTCGACGCGCTGTGGACGGTCGGCGCCTCCTCCGGCGAAGCCCGCCAGCTCACGCGCGGCAATGCGGACGCGGCGCCGAAATGGTCCCCGGACGGTTCCCGGCTCGCGTTCCTGCGCGCCCAGGACGGCCCGCCGCAGATCTGGGTCCTCCCGGCGGACGGCGGCGAGGCCGAGCAGCTCACCAAGCTGCCGCTCGGCGCGGGCGCACCGGTGTGGAGCCCGGACGGCAGCAAGATCGCGTTCTCCTCGGCGATCGATCTCGCCGCGGTCGTCGAAGCGCCGCCGGCGAACACGCCGATCGTCGCCGAGCGGCTGGACTACAAGTCCGACGGCCCCGGCCTGCTGAAGACGCTCCGCAGCCACGTGCACGTCCTGGACGTCGCGACCGGCGAAGTCCAGCAGCGCACCTCCGGCGACTGGCACGCGGGCCAGCCCGCCTGGTCGCCCGACAGCAAGCACGTCGCGTTCACCGCGGCCCTGGACGCCGACGCCGACCTCACTTTCCGTTCCGCCGCTTACGTTCTCGACGTCACCGAGCGAAACGCCGAACCGCGCCTGGTCGGCACCGACCAGGGCATGGCGGGCACGGCCGGCTGGACCAAGGACGGCACGGCGCTCCTGGTGGTCGGCCGCACCGACACCGCCACCGGGCACCTCGGCCTGCTGCGCGTCCCGCTGGACGGCGGCGAGACGGTCGACCTGGCCGCCGGCCTCGATCGCAACGTGATGCCCGGCGGCCCCGGCTACCCGGGCGCACTGCCGCAGCTGACCGAGGCGGGCGACGTCGTGGTGTTCGCGATCCGCGACCGCGGCTGCACCCATCTGTACGAAGTGGACCTTGCCGGTGGCGAGCCTCGTGCGGTGCTGACCGGCGACGGCAACGTAGTGTCCGGATTGGACTTGGTCGGCGACCGGGCCGCGATTGTGCTGACTACCAACGATTCCTTCGGCGAGGTCGCCGTTGTCGACCGCACCACGGGCAAGGTCGACGTGCGCACGAAGCACGGCGACGCGGTGTCCGAAGCGGAATTGTTCACCCGTGAATCGCGCGAATTCACCATCAGCGACGGCACCGTCGTGCAGGGCTGGCTCATCCGCGACACCGAACGCACTGGCGCGCAGCCGCTGCTGATCGATATCCACGGCGGTCCGCACAACGCTTGGAACGGTGCCGCGGACTCGATTCACCTGTACCACCAGACCCTTGCCGCACGCGGCTGGGCAGTGCTGCTGATCAACCCGCGAGCCAGCGACGGTTACGGCGAAGCGTTCTACACCGCGGCGATCGGCGCGTGGGGTCAGGCGGACGCACCGGACTTCCTCGAACCAATCGACCAGCTCGTCGCCGAAGGCCTCGCCGACCCGGACCGGCTCGCCGTGACGGGTTACAGCTACGGCGGCTTCATGACCTGCTACTTGACCAGCCGTGACGACCGCTTCGCCGCCGCGGTGGCCGGTGGCGTAGTCAGCGACCTGACCAGCCTGGCCGGGACGTCCGACGGCGGACACTTCATGGCTGTCAACGAATTCGCCGGGCTCTCGTCGGGTCAATACGAGAACTCCTCCCCGCACGCGCAGGTCGAGAATGTCCGCACCCCGACGCTGATCCTGCACGGCGGCGAGGACGTCCGGTGCCCGGTCGGGCAGGCCGAGCAGTGGTTCACCGCGCTGCGCGAGCGCGACGTGCCGTCCCGGCTGGTGCTGTACCCGGGCGGCGCGCATCTGTTCATTTTGGACGGTCCGCCGTCGCACCGCGTCGACTACAACCGGCGCGTGGTCGACTGGGTCGAGCAGTACGCCGGTTCGCGGGTGCCGATCGAGGCCGCGCACTGGAGCCGCCGCCTGGCGGAACTGGCGCGCAAGCACGACGTTCCCGGTGCGTCGCTGGGCATCCTGCGCGTTGACACCGGCGAGGAGGTGTTCGCGACCCACGGCGTGCTGAGCAAGGCGACCGAGGTCGAGGTCACCGAGGATTCGCTGTTCCAGATCGGCTCGATCTCCAAGGTGTGGACGTCGACCGTGGTGATGCAGCTCGTGGACGAGGGGCTGCTCGACCTCGACGCCCCGATCGTCGACGTGCTGCCCGAACTGCGGCTGTCCGATCCGGAAGTGACCAAGCGCGTCACCATGCGGCACCTGCTGACGCACACCAGCGGTATTGACGGCGACATCTTCACCGACACCGGCCGCGGCGACGACTGCGTCGAGAAGTTCGTCGACCTGTTGGAGGACGCCGCGCAGAACCATCCTCTCGGCGCGACTTTCTCCTACTGCAACTCAGGTTTCGTCCTCATGGGCCGGGTGATCGAGAAGCTCACCGGGAAAACCTGGGACGCCGCGATGCGGGACAAGCTGTACACACCGCTCGGCCTCACGCACACCGTCACGCTGCCGGAGGAAGCGCTGCTGTTCCGCGCTGCCGTCGGCCACGACGCGCCGGAGGGCGAAGAACTGGCTCCGGCTCCGGTCTGGCAGCTGCCCCGCTCGGCCGGACCGGCCGGCCTGATCACCTCGCGCACGAAGGACGTCCTCGCCTTCGCCCGCCTGCACCTCACCGGCGGCCTGACCGAGGACGGCACGCGGATCCTGTCGGCGGAATCGGCCGCGGCCATGGCGGACAAGCAGGCCGACGTCCCGGACAAGCACACCCTCGGCGATTCGTGGGGCCTCGGCTGGATCCGCGACGAGTGGGGCGGCCGCCGCGTCATCGGCCACGACGGCAACACGATCGGCCAGTCGGCGTTCCTGCGCCTGCTGCCGGACGCGGGCCTCGCGGTCACCCTGCTGACGAACGGCGGCCACGCTCGGGACCTGTACACCGAGCTGTACCGGGAAATCTTCGCCGAACTCGCCGACGTCGCCATGCCGCGCCCGCTCGAACCCCCGGCCACGCCGGTCACGGTGGACGCGAGCCGCCACGTCGGGGTGTACGAACGGGCTGGCGCGCACGTCGAGGTCGTGGAACGCGAGGGCGGTTTGCGCGTCGTGTACACGACGACCGGACCGCTGGCGGAGCTGACGCCGGACAAGGTCCAGGAGTTCGACCTGGTGGCGGTCACGGACACGCTGTTCCTGCTCCGCATGCCGGGCGGGCAGTTCTGGACGCCGGTGCTGTTCTACACGCTGCCGACGGGGGAGCCGTACCTGCACTTCGGCGCGCGGGCGACGCCGAAGGTGTCCTGAGGCTTGAGGGGCCGGGCATGCGCTGCCCGGCCCCTCAACCCTGGTCAGTCCTTGCGGCGCGCCAGGTAACGCACCAGCAGCAACACCAGGCACGCCACCGCTATCCCGCCGCCGATATACCGGTAAGTCGCCTCCAAGCCAGCGAACTGGCCGATCGAGTTGGCGGCGGCACCGGCGAGAAAAACCAGCCACAGCAAGGTAGTCACAACAGGGCCGCCGGCGGTGCGGCTTCGGGAAGTCTCCATGCCGAGAACACTATGCAGCGGCGAAGGGCGCAAACAGGCCGTAAGCACCCAACTTCACGGTAGCGCCTGCGCTACCTCTTCCCGTTCAGGTAAGCCAGCACCGCGAGCACCCGCCGGTGTCCGTTGTCCTCCGGCAGTCCCAGTTTCGCGAAGATGTTGCGGATGTGCTTGAGCACCGTCCCGTCGCTGACCACCAGCAGTTCCGCGATCGTGGCGTTGTTGTAGCCCTCCGCCATCAGCCCGAGCACCTCGCGTTCGCGTGCGGTCAGCGCGTCGAGCGGGTCGCGGCGGTGGGCCAGCAGCTGGGTCACCACCTCCGGGTCCATCGCCGTGCCGCCCTCGACCACCCGTTGGAGCGAATCGAGGAACTTGGCGACCTTGCCGACGCGTTCCTTGAGCAGGTACCCGACCGCACCCTTGCCGTCCGCGAGCAGTTCCGCCGCGTAGCGGGTTTCGACGTGCGCGGAGAGCACCAGCACTGGCAGCCCGGGGTGCAGTTGCCGCGCCTGTACGGCCGCGCGCAGGCCCTCGTCGGTGTGCGTCGGAGGCAGCCGGACGTCGGTGATCACCGCGTCCGGGCGGTCCTCGCGGACGAACGCGAGGAAGTCGTCGGTGTGGTCGAAAGCGGCGGCCACCTCGATGCCCGAGGTGTCCAGCAGCAGCACCAAACCTTCTCGCAGCAGGGCGTCGTCCTCGACGATCACGACCCGCATGGCAACTCCACTTCCAGAACAGTCGGTCCACCGGGCGGACTCGTCAGCGTGACCGTCCCGTCGAAAGCTTCGGCGCGTTTCCGGATCCCGGCCAGTCCGCTGCCCTGGGATTCGTCCGCGCCGCCGCGGCCGTCGTCGCGGATTTCGATCCGCACGGTGTCGACGGTGCCGTCGAGCGTAATCGACGCGTGTTCCGCGCCCGAATGCTTGGTCACGTTCGCGAGCGTTTCGGCGACGATGAAGTACACCGCCGCCTCGACCGCAGCCGGGCGGCGCGCGGAGCTGCGAACGTCCACAGTGCACGGAACCGCGCATCGGTCGGCGAGCGCGGTGATCGCGCCGCCGAGCCCGCGGTCGGTCAGCAGCGGCGGGTGGATGCTCCGCACGACCGTGCGCAATTCGGCGAGCGCTTCGGTCGCCGCGTCCTGCGCCTTGCCGAGCAATTCCCTTGCCTTGGCCGGATTTCCCTCGAAAAGCTGATCGGCGATCCCGAGTTGCAGCACGACCGCGGACAGCCGCGCCTGCGTCCCGTCGTGCAGATCGCGTTCGAGACGGCGGAGTTCGGCGCCATGCGCCTCCAGCGCGGCGGCGCGGGTCGCGGTCAGCTCGACGACCCGGTCGGTCAGTGAGGCACCGGGCCGCGGGCCGAGAAGCGCCCGCGTCGCCAGGGCTTGCCAGCGAGCAAGCGGCGCGGCCCAAAAGGTGAGCGCGATCATGACGATCCCGCTGAAGATGCAGAGCGCGGCCGACGGCCACGAGTTCACCATGAACTCCAGCGAGCTCTGGATCCCGCCGGGCACCAGCCACCAGAACACGCCGGTGAGGATCTGCCGCAGTCCGCCGAGCGGCAGGCCGAACGCGAGCACCCCGACGAGGAAGCCGACCACGGCGTGCACCGCGAGCCACGCGAGGTCGCGCAGGCTCGCTGGGTCACGAATGGGCGAAACGTTGGCGTACGGCTCCGCGATCGGCTCGCCGAGCCTGCGCCCGGCACGGCGGCGTTCGAACCGCAGCGGGTAGCGGAGCAGTTTCAGCGCGACCGGGAGCGCCGGGATCCCGACGCCGATCAAACACGTCGCGAGCACGATGGCCATCGCGAAAAAGAGCAGCATCGCGAGAAACGCGGTCGCGGCTCCCACCAGCAAATAGCGGAGTCCGGACCACCACGAGCGCAGCCACCTTTTCACCCGCACAGTGTCCCATTAGGACCTCCCTACCGGGCGTGGTGGTGCCTGCGCTACCCCCAAGACTCTCGCGCTCGGGATCGTTTCCGCTTCGCCGCCGCCATAGCTTCGTAGAGACAGAAATCTGCTGGTCCGAGGAGCGACACGAACATGAACACAGGCGGAACACACGCCCTGAGGCTGGAAGCGGTGCGCAAGATCTACGGCTCCGGCGACGGCGCGGTCACCGCGCTGGACGGGGTGTCGGTCGGGATCCAGCGAGGCTCGTTCACCGCGGTGATGGGGCCGTCCGGGTCCGGCAAGAGCACCTTCCTGCACTGCGCGGCCGGGCTCGACCGGCCGAGTTCGGGAAAGGTGCTGCTCGGCGAAACCGAGCTCGGCGGACTCCGGGAGCGCGCGCTCACTGAATTGCGCCGGACCCGGATCGGGTTCATTTTCCAGGCCTACAACCTGCTGCCGTCGCTGAACGTGCTGCAGAACATCACCCTGCCGATGCGCCTGGCGGGCAAGAAACCCGACGCGCGCTGGCTGCGCGAGATCGTCGACAGCGTCGGCATCGCGAAGCGGCTCGAGCACCGCCCGGCGGAGCTGTCCGGCGGGCAGCAGCAGCGCGTCGCGATCGCCCGCGCGCTGATCACCCGGCCCGAGGTCGTGCTCGCCGACGAACCGACCGGCGCGCTCGACACCCGCACCGCGCGCCAGGTGCTCGACCTGTTGCGCACCGTGGTCGACCAGATGGGCCAGACCGTGTTGATGGTCACCCACGACCCGGTCGCCGCGTCCGCCGCGCACGGAGTGCTGTTCCTCGCCGACGGCAAGCTCGCCGGCCACCTCGCGCAGCCGACCCCGGAGCGGGTCGCGCAGCGGCTGACGCACCTCGGGGAGTGGTGACCGCCATGTGGTCGTTGGCTTGGCAGACGACGAGGGCCCGGCTGAGCGGGTTCGTCGGCGCGTTCATCGCGATTCTCTGCGGCACCGCGCTCGTCGCGGGCTGCGGCATCCTCATGGAATCCGGTCTCCGGGCCGGAGTCCCGACCGAGCGCTACGCCGACGCGTCGGTGGTGGTCGGCGGGGTGCAGACCACGAAACCGCCGGGATCGGATTTCGGCGAGTCCGAGCAGGTCACCGAACAGACCACGGTGCCGGAGACGCTGGTCAACCGGATCGCGTCGGTGCCAGGGGTGCGCCAGGCGGTGCCGGAGCAGGACTTCCCGGCGAACGTCGTGACGTCCGGCGGCAAGGTGCTCACCGGCCCGAACGGCACCCAGTCGCGCGGGCACAACTGGGACGCGGCCGTGCTCGCCCCGCTCTCCATCCGGGAAGGCCACGCGCCCGAAGCGGCGAACGAAGTCGTTCTCGACGCGGAACTGGCCGCCCGCGCCGGAGTTTCAGTCGGCAGCACAGTGCGGGTCTCGACCCGGTCCACGCCGATGGAGTTCCGGGTCAGCGGCATCGCCACGCCCCAGTCCGCCAGCGGGCTGAGCCGGCAGTCGGCCCTGTACTTCTCCGCCGCGCGCGCCGCCGATCTTTCCGGGAAGCCCGGGCAGGTCCACGCGATCGGCGTGCTCGCCGCTCCCGGGGTCGCGGCGGGCGATCTGGAAGACCGCGTCAACGCGGCGGTCAAGGGCGAACCCGTCACGGTGACCGCGGGGATGGAACGCAGCACGGTCGAATTCCTCGACGTGAGCCAGACCCGGATGCTGCTGTTCATCCTCGCGGGCGCGTTCGGCGGGTACGCGATCCTGGTCGCGGTGTTCGTCGTGGCGAGCACGCTGGCGCTGGTGATCAACCAGCGACGGCGGGAATTCGCGCTGCTGCGGGCGATCGCCGCCACCCCGAAGCAGATCCGCAAGCTGATCAGCGCCGAAACCATGCTGGTCGCGACGATCGCCGGGGTGCTCGGCGCGGGTCTCGGCGTGGCCGTCGGCTACGGATTGCGCAACTCCTTCGCCGCGGTCGGCGTGATCCCGCAGGACTTCGGCCTCGCGATCGGCCCGCTCCCGCTCGTCGTCGCGTTCCTGCTCGGCTTGGGCGCGGCCCGGCTGGCCGCGTGGTCGGCGGCACGGCGTCCGTCGTCGATCCGCCCGATCGAAGCGCTCGGCGAGGCGGCTGTCGAACGCCGCGAACTCGGCCGGGCCCGCCTCGTCGTCGGCTGGGTGCTGGTGGCGCTCGGCTTCGGCGGCGCGACCGTCCCGATGTACGTGACCGGACCGGGCGCGCTCGCCGCCTCCTCGATGTCCGCGCTGGTGGTCGTGATCGGGCTTTCGGTGCTCGGGCCGAAGGTGGTCGCCTTCATGACGCGGATCATCGGCCCGCTGTACTCCGGCTTCTCGCGCATCAGCGGCTACCTCGCCGCGGCGAACAACCAGGCCAACGCCCGGCGGCTCGCCTCGGCGGTGACCCCGGTGATGCTGGCGGTCGCGTTCGCGATCTCGATGTTCTACAGCCAGACGTCGTCCGCCGCCGCCACCCGGGAGCAGGCGGTCCGGTCGACGACCGCGGACCACGTCCTGACGAGCACGACCGGCGCGCTGTCCCCGGAGGTCGCCGCGGCGGCGCGGGCCATCCCCGGAGTCGCGGCGGCTACCTCGGTGATCCGCACCGACGTCGTCACCACGGTCAAGGAGGACCAGCGGCTGCGCGTCATGAAGTACCCGGCGCAGGGGCTGAACGGCGACCAGGTCCGCGGCGTGCTCGACCTCGGCGTCGTGTCCGGGAATCTGGCCGACCTGCGCGGCGACACCGTCGCGATGAGCAAGAGCGAAGCCGATTGGTACGACAAGAAAATCGGCGACGAGGTCGACTTCTGGTTCGGCGACGGCAGCCCCGCGAAGGTGAAACTGGTCGCGGTCTACACGCACAACCAGGCGTTCGGCGAGTACGTGCTGCCCGCCGATCTCGCCCGCGCGCACACCGGGGACCGGATGGACAGTTCCGTTCTGGTGCGCCAAGACCCGAACGCGGACCCAGCCGCAGTGACCGCCGCGTTGCGCGACCTCAGCGCGCGCTACCCAGGCCTCACCGTGACTCCGAGCTCCACGGTTTCCGCGCTGGAAAGCGCTTCGGCACAGCAGCAGTTCTACCTGAACCTCGTCGCGGTCGGTGTGATCCTCGGCTACGTGGTGATCTCGGTGGCCAACACGCTGGTGATGACCACCGCGCAGCGTTCGCGGGAATTCGCCCTGCTGCGGTTGATCGGCACCACCCGGGGCCAGGTCGTGCGGATGATGCGCCTGGAAGCGTTGACGACCGCGGGCATCGCGGCACTGATCGGCACCGTGGTGGCGGCGATTCCGTTGGCGATTCTCAACCTTGCCCTGCGCGACACTCCGCTCCCGTCCGGAACCCCCGCGGTATTCGGCGGAATCATCGCCGGAGCCTTCTTGCTCAGCCTGGTCTCGCTCGGTCTGTCCACTCGGGTCACCTTGCGCGCCAAGCCCATCGACGCCATCGGCCTCCGCGAATAAGAAAGAAGAACCCATGCGCACCACCTCGCTGAAACGGCTTTCGGTGGCGGCCCTCACCGCGGCGGGCCTGCTCCTGCCCGCCGCGGCGGACGCCTCGCCGGCTCGTTTCCTCGACCAGTCCACCATTCCCGATTTGCAGCGCGCCATGGACCGCAGGCAACTGACGTCGGAACAGCTGACGCGCGGTTACCTGCGCCGGATCGAAGAACTGAACCCCAAACTACACGCCGTCGTGCAAACCAATCCGGACGCACTGGCGGCGGCGAAGGAAAGCGACGCCCGCCGCCGGACCCACTCCTCCCGCAGTGCCCTGGAAGGAATTCCGGTTCTGCTGAAGGAAAACACCGACACCGCAGACCGGCAAACCACCACCGCCGGGTCCACCGCGATGCTCGGTTCACGCCCCGCCAAAGACGCGTTCCTGGTCCAGCGCCTGCGCGCCGCCGGGGCGATCGTGCTCGGCAAAGCGAACCTGTCGGAATGGTCGAATTTCCGCTCTGGCGGGCAAATCCCAGGCTGGAGCGGAGTCGCGGGCCAGACCCGCAATCCCTACGCACTGGACCGCAGCCCGTGCGGCTCCTCGAGCGGCTCGGCAGTCGCTGCCGCAGCCGGTCTGGCGACGGTCGCCATCGGCACCGAGACCGACGGTTCGATCGTGTGCCCAGCGGCCGCGACCTCGACCGTCGGCGTGAAAACCAGCCTAGGCGTCGTGAGCCGCAGCGGCGTCGTGCCGATCACCACCCAGCACGACACCCCCGGCCCGATCGCCCGCAACGTCACCGACGCCGCACTCACCCTCGCCGTAATCACCGGTGCCGACCCAGCTGATCTCGCCTCAGTCGCCGCCGCGCCCGCGATTCCCAAGGACCTCCGTCTGGATCGCAACGCCCTGCGCGGCAAGCGAATCGGCATCTGGCGCAAGGGCCACACCGGCATCGATCAGCAGGCGGACCGCGTCTTCGAGTCCACAGTGCACACTCTGCGCTCACTGGGCGCGACGGTCGTCGAGGGCGCGGACGTCGAGGACATTTCCTGGTCAGTCAAACCGGACCTTTTCCCGGCGTTGCTGACCGAGTTCAAACACGACCTGAACGCCTACCTCAGCGCGACCCCCGGCAACCACCCGCGGAACCTGTCCGAGCTGATCGCCTACAACGACCAGCACCGCGACGTCGAGATGCCGCTGTTCGACCAAAGCCTGCTGATCGAAGCGAACAAGGCCGACGGCAACCTGACCGACCAGACCTACCGCCGCCAGCGCGCCGCCGCGACGGGCATCGCACAACGGTCGATCGACGACGTCCTTGCCTCGAAGAGCCTCGACGCAATCGTCACCCTGAGCGGCTTGCCTGCTTCGCCGCTGGACCGCCCAGGCGACCCGAAGTTCATGAGCAGCACGCGAAACACCTCCGTCGCGGGCTACCCGAACATCACCGTGCCAGCCGGTTTCGCGGGTCCGCTGCCGGTCGGGGTCTCGTTCCTGGGCACGAAGTATCACGATGCGCAGCTGCTCAACTTCGCCTACGCGTACGAGCAGGCGTCACACGCGCGGCAGGCTCCTCGGTACCTGCCCGCTGCCTAGCCGAGTCGAGCTCCCGGCTGCGGGAGGAGAAGCGGCCGAGATCCGGCGCGCGCCCCAGCCGCGGCGGACCAGGCGCGTGATGCCAGTGGTCCGTGAAGGGCTCCTTGAGGGAACCAGATTCCTTCAAGGAGCCCTTCACGGACTTCGGCGCGAGCGAGAGCCGTCCGGCACGTTTTCGTCGGCCCGTCCTCCGCAGCGCTCTCGCCGACACCGCCACTGCTGACCCTCCGCGCACCCGAGCAACCCCATCGAGGCGGCCCGACCCGACGCCGCTCGGACGAGCCCGCCGGAGCCGAGCCCGCCCGACCCGAGCCAGCCCGAACCGAGCCCGCCCAACCCAAGCCAGCCCCGCAGATGTCCCGCTGATCGGGAACAACCCCACAATCCGCCCCCTGCCGCCAAACGGCCCAGCCTCCAGGCAAAACACCCCGCCGCCGTTAGCATTCCGTGACCAACCGCGAACCCGGCGTATCGAGGCCGTCAGTTTCTACCCTGGTCACCGGATTAATCGGGCACTCTCACTCATTCGGGTTAACAACTTCGCTATCTTGGACCCCGTGGTGCACGCAAAGTCACGTTCCGCTCAGCGGGCGAGCCTTCGGCTGGGCGCCGTGGCGGCTGCCACGGTGCTGGGGGCCGGGCTCGCCGGGGCCTACGTCGGCCTGCACCGGACGGCGGAGGCGGAGACGGCCAAACCGGTGTCGAACGTCGCCGTCGCGCGCAGTGCCGGCGGCAACGCGGGCAACGCCAGCAGCACAGTCAGCGGCGGCACGGGCAACACCGGCGGCAAGTCCTCCGCGCAGCCGCCCGCGCTGCCCGATCATCCGACCCCGTTCAGCGTCAAACTGTCCTCAAAGGACATTCCAGAGAAGGGCGGCGGCGTCCGCACCGGCGGGTGCAGCGGGTCGCTGATCGCCCCGCAGTGGATCGTCACCGCGGGACACTGCTTCCACGACCTCGACAGCACGCGCGTCAGCGGCAAACCCGACTACACGATGACCGCCGCGATCGGGAAGCTCACCGACTCCGATCCGCGCGGGCACGTGCTGAAGATCGTGGACACGCGCCAGTCCGCGGTGAACGACCTCGCGCTCGCCAAGCTGTCCGAGCCGGTCACTGACATCGAACCGCTCGCGCTGCCGGACGGTCCGCCGGACCCGGGGCAGCACACGACGTTCGTCGGCTGGGGTTCGCTGTCCTCGAAGGTCATCGTGCAGACCGACCACATCAAACGCGGCGACTTCCAGGTCGACGAAGTGCGCAAGAACGAGATCACCCTCGAACCGCTGAAGAAGCGCACCGTCGAGAACAGCCCCTGCCCGGACGACTCGGGTTCGCCGTTCTTCGTGCCGATCAAGGGCAAAAACACGCTGATCGCGGTCGAGAACTTCGGACCGGACTGTCCTCAGCCCGGCATCGAAACCGCGGCGCGCGTCGACCAGCTCGTCTCGTGGATCCGGGGCGAGATCGGCGCGTAAGCGCTCACCGGGGCAGCAGCGCCGCCAATTCCCGCGCGGCAGCACGCAAAGCGGGCACGAACTCCTCGAGTTGAGCCACGCTTAGCCGGTAAGCCGGTGCGGCGGTGGACAACGCGGCGATCGCGGTCCCGTCCGGAGTCCGGATCGGAACGCCGACCGCACGGATGCCTTCCTCGTGCTCCTCGTCAGCGATCGCGTAACCACGTTCGCGCACCGCCGCGATCTCCGCCGCGAACGCCTCGCGCGAAGTGATCGTGCGCGGGCCCAGCGCCGGCAGTTCAAGCGAAGCGACCAGTTCATCCCGGTTCGGCGTGAACGCGACCAGGCATTTCCCCATCGACGTGCAGTGCAACGGCCCGCGCGCGCCCGGTTCGCCGCGGATCTGCAGCCGCTGCGACCCCTGCACCGAGTGCACGTAAACCTGGTTGTGCCCGTCCAGCACGGCCAGCAGCGTCGGCTCGCCGGTCTCCGCGGACAGCTTCTGCATCACCGGCAGCGCGACACCGGCGAACCCGCGCGCCTGCGACACCGACTGGCCCAGCTCGAACAGCCGCAGCCCCAGCGAATACCGCTTCGACACCGGGTCATTGCGCGCGAATCCCTCGCTCTGCAAGGAGCTGAGCAACCGATGCGTGGTGCTCACCGGATACCCGGCGGCGCGCGCGAGCTCGGACAGCGGCACGCCCTCGGGGTAGCCGCCGAGCAGGGACAGCACCCGCAAAGCCTTGCCGACCATGTCCGCCATCGGACCCCCTTGACGTCCCGCGCGCGGCGACGCACACTGCCTCTCACCGCATTGCGGAATAGCTTTCCATATGACGGAAAGCTCGTCAAGGACTTGGGTCAGCGGCGACAGGAGTACCGGATGAACACCGTCGAGCAGGCGGGCACGCTCGGGAGGCAGCGCTGGCTGCGGCTGATCCCGATCGTCTTCGTCACCTACAGCCTCGCCTACCTCGACCGGTCGAACTTCTCGATCGCGACCGCGGGCGGCATGGCCGAGGAACTGCACCTCACGAGCACGACGTCCGGCCTGATCGCCGCGTCGTTCTTCCTCGGCTACTTCCTGCTGCAGGTCCCGGGCGTGCTCTACGCCGACCACCGCAGCGTGCGGAGCTTGATCTTCTGGTCGGTGCTCGCGTGGGGAGTCCTGGCGACCGCGCAGGGCCTGCTCAGTTCGGTGCCGGTGCTGATCGTGGTCCGGTTCCTGCTCGGCGCGGTGGAAGCGGCGGTCCTGCCCGCGCTCGTCGTGCTGCTCGCCCGGTGGTTCACGAAGGCCGAACGCGGCCGGGCCAACGCGTTCCTGATCCTGGGCAACCCGGTCACGGTGATGTGGCTGTCGGCGGCGTCCGGGTACCTGATCGAGGCGACGTCCTGGCGCGGCATGTTCATCATCGAGGGAATTCCGGCGCTGATCTGGGCTTTCGTGTTCCGCGCGCAGGTCCGCGACCGGCCCGCCGACACTCCCTGGCTCGACCCGGCCGGTCGCGCCGCGGTCGAAAACGCGATCGCCGCGGAACAGGCGCAGCTGCCGGAACCGGCTGCGCGGCCGGTGCGGGAAGTGTTGCGGTCCAAGGCGGTTCTGCTGCTGGCCGCGCAGTATCTGTTGTGGAGCATCGGCGTGTACGGCTTCGTGTTCTGGCTGCCGTCGATCGTCAAGGCAGGCTCGTCGGCCGGGATCGGCGCGACCGGTTTGCTGTCGGCGATCCCGTACGCGTTCGCCGTGGTGGCGATGCTGATCAACTCGCGCGGTTCGGACCGGACCGGGGCGCGGCGGCGGTTCGTGTGGCCGTGGCTGCTCGCCGGCGCGGTCGCGTTCTACGGTTCGTATCTCTTGGGCAAGCAGCATTTCTGGTGGGCGTTCGTGCTGCTGGCGATCGCCGCGGTCGCCTTGTACGCGCCGTACGGCCCATTCTTCGCGATGATTTCCGAACTCCTGCCGCAGCGGACCGCCGGGGTGGCGGTAGCCGTGGTCAACGCCGCCGGCGCGCTCGGCGGGTTCCTCGGGACCTACCTGGTCGGCTGGCTCGAATCGGTCACCGGCAGCACGGCTGCCGCGTTCCTGATGCTGGCGGGGACAATGGCCGCAGCCGCGGTGCTGGTGCTCGCGGTTCCGGTGAAGACGAAGGAAAGGCGAGCATGACCGCGCGTGTACTGGTGCCCTGGTCCGACATTTCCGTCCCGGCCGAACTGAACGCGGTCGTCTGGGACGGCCGCGGCACCCCGCCGGACGGCCTCGACGACGTCGAGTTCTACGTCCTGCCCTACGACCAGGGCCCGGCGGCGGCGAAGCTTATTCCGGAACTGCCGTCGCTGCGCGCGGTCCAGACGCTTTCCGCCGGGTACGACAATCTGCTGCCGCTCGTCCCGTCCGGGGTGCAGCTGGCGAACGGCCGGGGCCTGCACGACCTCAGCGTCGCCGAGCACACGCTCGCGCTGATCCTTGCCGCGCAACGGTATTTCCCGCGCTGGTTCGCGCAGCAGCAGAAGGGCTCGTGGGACCGGGTGCACACGCGCTCGCTCGCCGACTGCCGCGTCTTGCTGGTCGGCTACGGCTCGATCGGCCAAGCCATCGAGCGGTACCTGGAGGCCGGCGAGGCCGAGGTGGTCCGGGTCGCCAGCACCGCGCGCTCCGGTGTGCACGGCATCGACGAGCTGCCGGAGCTCCTGCCGACCGCGGACATCGTGGTCCTGGTCCTGCCCGACACTGCGCAGACGCGCGGCCTTTTCGGGGCCAAGGAACTGGCGCTGCTGCCGGACACCGCGCTGGTCGTGAACGTCGGCCGCGGCACCGCTGTGGACACGGACGCGCTCACCGCCGAGGTTTCCGCCGGTCGCCTGCGCGCCGCGCTCGACGTCGTGGACCCGGAACCGCTGCCCGCCGACCATCCTCTGTGGACCCTCGACGGCGCGATCATCACTCCGCACATCGCCGGTGGCTCGGACTCCTTCTACCCGCGCGCGAAGCGGCTGGCCGAACGCCAGCTCGCGCACTACGCGAAGGGCGAGCCGCTGGAGAACCTCGTCAGCTGAGTACGGACTCGACCGCGGGCTGGTAGGCGGCGATCTGGTCGGGCGTCCAGGAGCCGGAGATGTCGTGCGTGACGATCCGGTAGACGAGCGCGCGGATCAGCATCTGCCGCCATTCCGGCAGATGCGCCCAGCGGTCGATCAGCCCGGGAGTCGCGCCGTACCAGCACAACGCGTCGGCGACCGCCACCGCGGCGGCCCAGGCCGGCGGACGCCAGTAGACCGCCCAGTCGATCACCGCGGGCGGCTGTCCCGGCGCGAACAGGACGTTGCCGGGAAGGTCGCCGTGCACCGCCTGCGCGGCCGACTCGACCGGACGGCGCGCCTCGAGCAACGGGCGGAGGAGGTCACGAGCGGGCGCCGTGCCTTCGGGCGGCAATTCCGCCCAGGCGACCCGGTCTCCGATCGCCCAGGGGTCAGTCCGGAAAACGAGGAAATCCGGCCGCGACAGGTGTGCGATCGCTTGATGGAACGCGATCCCGGCCCGAATCGCGTCGTCAGGCCGGGAAGTGTCCGGGCGGCCGGGGACGAGCCGGCTCGCCTCCCAGCCGAGCGACGGATGACCGCCGGATGAATTCTGGCCGACGGATGTTCCCGCGATCCATTCCCCGTCGCGAGCCTGCAGCGGACGAGCGATCCGGAACTCCGCCGATTCCGCCACCTCGGCGAGCGCCGCCGCCCGCCATCGCGTTTCCGGAGCGAACTCCACCGGTTTCAGCACGACGTCCCCGGCGCGCCAGGTCTCGCCTTTCCCGCCCTCCAACCGAACCGGGTCCTCGGCGCAGCCGAACGCGTCCAGCACGTCCACCGATGGTTGCTTGTTCAACGTTCTGCGCCTTTTCTCTCGGGTTTCCGCAGCTCTTCGCATATCTACCCAGAGCAACGCAAGGGGAGGAACGACTCCCCCTGAAGGTACAGAAGCGCATTCAGGGGACCACCCACAGTGCACATGTGAGCCCTGTGTATGCTTCGCCATCGCTTGACTGGGTGGATTCTTCACCCGAATTGGTGGCCGCCGTGGTCGGGGAGATGTGGTCTCACGCGGTCCGTCGTTCGTGGTTCGGGACTCGATGGGAGAAAGCATGCACGGCAGGTCAATTCTGGTCCGGGGAGGGGCCGCGGCGGCTTCCGCGGCAGCGGCGCTCATGATCGCCGCGCCGGTCGCCCTCGCGGACGACAACGCCCCCACGGCGCGCAGCGGCGCGGCCTCGGGCGAGCTGGTGTACGGCGGCACGTCGGGCTTCGACGTCAACATCGCCGACAAGGGCAAGGTCCAGACGACGCTGTTCAACTTCAAGCTGTCCGACGGCGCCATCTCGAAGATGTACTGCGTGCAGATCGAGGTCGGCGCGCGGTTCGGCGAGACCATGGTCGAGCACGCCTGGAACGACTACCCCGACGCGAAGTCGCCGTTCCGCAAGAACAACAAGAACATCAACTGGGTGCTGCACCACAGCTACCCGTCGCAGGACGTCGCCTCCATCGAGAAGGCGCTGACCGGCAAGGGCGTCGAGCTCCACGACGGTCTGTCCACGAAGGAAGCGCTGACCGCGACCCAGGCCGCGGTGTGGCACTACAGCGACGCGAAGGACCTCGACGCCGAGAACCCGCTGGCCAACGGCTCCCCGGACGAAGCGGCCGACGTTCTCGCGCTGTACAAGTACCTCACCGGCGACGCCAACACCGGCGTCGAGGAGAAGAAGCCGGCGCTGAGCATCACCCCGGCGAAGGCGACCGGCGAAGCGGGCACCAAGATCGGCCCGTTCACCGTCGCCACCACCGGCAGCGTCACCGACTTCACGAGCAAGCTCCCCGAGGGCGTGAAGGTCGTCGGCGAGAATGGCGAGGAGCTCAAGTCCTCGGCGATCAAGAACGGCACGAAGCTGTTCCTGGATGTCCCGAAGGACGCGAAGCCCGGCACGGCCGAACTCGCGATCAAGGCCACCGGCGACGTCAACACGGGCCGCCTGTTCGTGGCCAAGAACTACGACAGCAACCCGGCGCAGTCGCTGATCGTGGCACAGTCGCAGAAGAGCGCGGTCGAGGCCGCGGCCACCGGCACCTGGACCGAAACGGGCCCGGTCACCACCGCGCCCGCCACGACCGCCCCCGCGGCCGGCAACAACTCGGGCCAGACCCCGCTGGCGAACACCGGCGTGAACGCCGCCCTGCCCATCGGAATCGGCGCAGCCCTGGTCATCGCGGGCGGCGCGATGATCCTGGTGGTTCGCCGTCGTCGCAGCAACGCCTGATTTACTCTGCTTGACCCTGCTTTAGCAACGGGCCGGTCCTTTTAGGACCGGCCCGTTTTGCTTCCCCGCCCGGGAAGTCCGTGAAGGGCTCCTTGGGGGAATCTAATTCCCTCAAGGAGCCCTTCACGCCCCCGCGGCCGGTGCGTGAGGGCCACCCTCACGACGCGCGGCCGGTCCGTGAGGGACTCCTTCACGGACTTGGGTTCCCTCAAGGAGCCCTTCACGGACGACAATGTGCCGTGAGGGCCACCCTCACGGCCGCTGATTCCCTCAGGGTTCCCCTCACGACCGCCCGACGGTGCGTGAGGGGCCCCTCACGCACCTGCTCGCGTCCCTCAGTTCGCCAGCGCTCCACGGCCCCCGCAACCGGCGGCCGCGAACCCACTCAACCAAGCGCTCAAGCCGCGCCCCGCCCGCCAATCCGCCGCCGATGCGCTCAAGCCGCGCGCCCCACCCGCCAACCCGCAACCGGTGCACCCAAGCCAAGCACCCCGCTCACCAATCCGCAGCCGATGCACCCAACGATCGGTGCACCCACACCACCCCCGCGCCCCGATACGAAGCCAAAATGCGGTCTGGGGTGGCTTGTCAAGGCATCTTTCCCGCCTTGACAAGCCACCCCAGACCGTCATCACAATCAAGCTTCGGGGTGCCCCGCCGCACTCCCGCCCCGCGATGTGCGAAGCACGAGCCGGGTCAGTTCACACAAGTAACCCCATCAGCAGTAATCTCCGGAGCACCCCCGGCAGGAGGCTCCATAACCGCCGGAGCGGAAGCCGGATGCACCCCGGAATCATCCGAATACTTCTGCCCCAAATAAACCCGGAAATGATCCTTGTCCAAAGAACTGTCCGAAGCCACCGCAACCCCACCGAGCTTCGCCGCGATACCCTCAGCCTGACTACGCTGCCCCCGCCCGTAATAGACAGTAGAAGTCCGCCGAGTAGCACTATTAGTGACAGACCCCCGCTGATACCCAGCAGCAGCAAGCTTGTCCGCAACCCGGTTGGCCAACCCGTCCACCCCAGACGAGTTCCGCACATCCACCACATAAGAAGCCAACGCAGGATCCCCAGCAGCCGAAGACGGCGGCGCAGAAGAAGACGGAGCAGAAGTAGCAGCCCCGGTCTGCTCCCGGACAAACTTCTGCACCTGCTGAGGATCCACCTGCACGGCATCCCCGTCATTAGGCGTCTTCAAAGTAATGCTAACCACCGGCACGGTGACAAAGTTGATACTCCCAGCACTCATCCCATGCAGTTGCTGAGCAAACCCGAGCAAATCCCAGTTGGTATCAACAACGACAGCCTTCTTGACCGCCCCGATCAACGCATCCAACTTACCCGGATCCGTCAACGTGCCAGCGGAAAGAATAGTCTTAGCCATACTCGCCATGAAGACCTGCTGCCGCTTGATCCGATCCAAGTCCCCATTGGGCAACCCATGCCGCTGCCGCACGAACTGCAACGCCTGCGCTCCGGCAACATTCTGCGGCCCAGCAGGGAAATTAGCCCCAGAGTAAGAATCCCGAACCGGGGCCTTAAGGCAAACCGGAACTCCGCCCACAGCCTGGCTCACGTAGTAGAACCCAGCCAGATTGACCGCCGCATAGTGCGTAATGGTCAGCCCGGTCAACTGCTGCACAGTCTCGATCGCCGTCTTGGCCCCAGCCTGCGCCGAGTCCGTCTCGAGCTGAGGCCCAGACTCCCCCTGTGCCTTCAGCTCGTTCTTCCGAGCAGTCTGCCCATACGTATAAGCCGAGTTGATCTTGTGCTTCCCGAACTTCCCGGCAAGCTGGACATACGAGTCACGCGGGATCGAGATGGCCGTGGCGTTCCCGCCGCCCGCCGGGATGTGCACGACGATCATCGTGTCCGTCGTGTCGCCGCCGTCCTCGGCGCCGCCAGCGTGCAGTTGGTCGAGTACGTCCTCGGGCAGCGGATTGCCCTCCGCGTCGGTGCGCGTGTCGAGGCCGACCATCAGGATGTTCTGCTCGTCCATCGGCGAGTTCGACCCGGAGCCGATCACATCGGACCTGGTCAGGCCGTCGGTGATCTGGTTCAGCTTCGACCACGCGAACGCGGTGCCGCCGAGGACCAGCAGCGAGACGACGGCCAGGAGCACCTGGGCGACGCGGAGCGCGCTGGAAGTCTTGCGACGCATCGGGGTTCCTCTTCCTGCCACATCCGGTGGTCGAAAGACCCACGGTAGCGGGCGTCTCACCTGGACGGGTTACCGCTTACCCCAAATTGCGGAGAGGGCGCCCGGAATGTCGGACCGAGGGTGTATCGCCGCGGGCGGTCCGGCCTCGACTCTCATTCTACAGGGATGTAGTTTTACTACACCCGTGTAGAAGCAGAAAGAGGTGCCCGATGGCCCGCGTGGTGATCGTGTCCGCCCGGATCGGAGCGGGACACGACGGTGCCGCCAGGGAGCTGGACCGGTGGTTTTCCAGCCGCGGCGCACACGTCGTCCGCGCCGATTTCCTGGACCTGCTGCCGGGAAGACTCGGCGAACTGCTCTGCGGCGCCTACCACCGGCAGCTCAACACCGTGCCGCGCAGCTGGGACTGGCTGCTCAGCGCACTGGGCACCCCCGCGCTGGCCGGAGCCGCCCGTCGGTTCGCCGGCCTCGCTACGCCGCGACTGCGCGAGCTGCTGGGGGAGAACACCGACGTCGTCGTCTCGACCTATCCGCTTGCGACGCACGCGGTCGCCCGGCTGCGGCGGTCCAACGAACTGACTGCGCCGCTGGTCGTCTACCTCACCGACCCGTCGGTGCACCGCCTGTGCGTGAGCCCGGACGCGACGCTCACCGTCGCTCCCAACGAAACCGCCGCTCGCCAAGCCCGAGCGCTCGGGGCCGGTCGCACGCTCGTCTCGCGTCCGCTGGTCGCGCCCGCCTTCCGGCCCGCCGCCGGGATCACCGAACGGCTGCGGCTCCGGCTCACCTTCGGCCTTCCGCATGACGGCCCGCTCGCGTTGGTCGTGGCCGGATCCTGGGGCGTAGGCCAAATCGGACAGACCGCCGACGACCTCCTCGCGACCGGCCTCGTCGAACCGGTCGTAGTGTGCGGCCGCAACGAAGCGCTGGCGGAAAGACTGCGGAAAACCGGACATCGGCACGTTTTCGGCTGGGTCGACCGGATGCCGGAACTGATGCGCGCGTGCGACGTCGTGGTGCAGAACGCGGGCGGGCTGACGACGTCGGAGGCGCTCGCGACCGGCCTCCCGGTGCTGACCTACCGCTGCCTGCCCGGCCACGGCCGAGCCAACGCCGCCGTGCTGCACAACGACGGCATCGTCCCGTGGGTCCATTCGCCGAGCGAACTGACCGAGGCGCTCGAGTGGTTGCTGCGCCGACCGGTCAAGGCAGCCGGATGATCCGCGGGCTCGCCGCGGCAGCCGTCGCACACGCAGCGCCAGCCGCATTGTTCGTACCGCAGCTGCGGACGGCAAGACTCGCCGGACGAGGCGACCCCAGCCACGTGGCGCTGACCTTCGACGACGGCCCCAACCCGGAGTCCACGCCGCAATTCCTCCGAATCCTCGAAAAACTGGACGTCCGCGCGACCTTCTTCGTACTGGGCCGGGAACTGGCCGCCGCACCGGAACTAGGCCGGGAGATCGCCGCCGCCGGGCACGAGGTCGCAGTTCACGGCTGGGATCACCGCTGCTTCCTGCGCCGCTCCCCGAAGGCCCTGCACGACGACCTGGCACACACCGTCGACCTGATCGAACTCATCACCGGCACGAGACCGCAGTGGTTGCGCGCGCCGTACGGAGTGTTCAGCGCGAGCGCCCTGCTTTCAGCGCGCGTGCTCGGACTTCAGCCCGTTTTGTGGAGCACCTGGGGATTTGACTGGACCAATCGCGCCACTCCGCGCTCGGTCGTGCGCACCGCGTGCCGACGACTGACCGGCGGCGGCACGATTCTGCTGCACGACTCCGACGTCGCCGCCGCGCCGGGAGCATGGCGGTCAGCGCTCGGCGCAGTCCCGGTGCTGGTGTCGGAATGCTTGGAGCGCGGGTTCGCCGTGGGTCCCCTGCGCGAGCACGCAAGCGGCGTGCTGCGCGGTCTCGAGTCCGGAGTGGAGATCGGTCGCCGCGTCGAGCGTGCTGGCCGCTGACCAGGCGCACGCACCCAGCACGACCGCCACGGCCACTGCCGCCAACGGGTTCCGCCGCGAACCGGACGACGGGGCGGAAAGCAGCGCACGCACGCGTTGCGGCACCGGCCCGCCGGTCGCGGCCAGCGCGAGCGACGGCTGGGACCGGCTGGCCAGCGCGGCCTTCGCGACCGCCGTGGCCACCAGTTTCCGGTCGCCGACGCGGTCCGCGGCCGCCTCGTCCGCCCAGCGTTCCAGCGCGAACCGGGCCGCCGCGCCGAGCGGACGCAGCACCGGGTTGACCGTGGTCGCGACCGTCACGATCGCGGCGAAAACGTGGTGCCGCAGCCGCAAATGCGCGCGTTCGTGGGCCAGCAACGCGCGCCGTTCCTGCGGTTCCAGCGCCGCGAGCATCCCGCTGGACACCGCGATCCGGCCGCCGCCGCCTGCCACCGCGAACGCGACCGGTTCCTCGCCCGGCAGCAGCACGAAGCCAGCCTCGCGGGTGTGCGCGTTCAGCTCGGCGTGCACCTTCCGGTGCCAGCGCACGTGTTGCGTCGTCGCTCGCGTCAACGCGACCCCGGCCACGACGAGCGCGACCCCGCTGGCGATCGCCAGCGGCAGGTTCACCGCGTCGGCCCCGCGGAACGCGACCGCGGAGAAATCGCCCAGCTCGCCGACGAACGGCAGCTGCGCGAGCCCTGCCGCCGCGAGGACCGCGAGCGTCGCCGTGCTGCCGACGGCGAGCACCAGCGCGGAACCGGCGAGCAGCCAGCTGCCCAGCCGCGGCGACAACCGGGGCGCGACCCAGCGCGCCACCGGCCAGGACGCCAGCGGCAGCAGCAGCGGAACGAGCAGGTCGAGGTTCACGCCTCAGCCGCCGTTCTGGCGCAGCAGGTCGCGCAGCACGGCCTCGTCCGATTCGGACAGGTTCGACACGAATTTCGCCAGCACGCTGGACCGGTCGGCTTCGGCGTCGAGCACCTTGCTCATCCGGCGGGCGGCGAGCCCGGGTTCGTCGTCGGCGGCGCGGTAGGTGAACGAGCGGCCCTGCTTCTCGCGGGTCGCGACGCCCTTCTCGAACAACCGGGACAGGATCGTCACGACGGTGGTGTAGGCCAGTCCGCCGCCGATCCGTTCCTGCACGCCGGCGGCCGACATCGGCTCGTCGGATTCCCACAGCACCGCGAGCACCTCGGCCTCCAGCTCGCCGGGAGCCCGCCGGGCGCTCTCGCCCCGTCCGTTGCGCATGGCCCAAATTCTACCGGTTTGTCGAAGCAGCCCAGCCCGCTACTACGTTCATGTAGAATTTCGACAGTTGTGTAGTAGTTGGAGGTGGGCATGCTCGACCCGAAGTGGCTGCTGGCCGCGTTCGGCCCGCTCGGCGTCTTCGCGGTGATGTTCGCCGAGACCGGCCTGCTCGTGGGCTTCTTCCTGCCGGGCGATTCGCTGTTGTTCACCGCCGGGGTGCTCGCGGCCTCGTCGAAGCTGCACCTGCCCCTCGCGGCCGTCATCGTCGCCGCGGCGGCCGGCGCACTGCTCGGCGCACAGGCCGGATTCGTCCTCGGCCGCCGCGGGGGAGGCGCGCTGCTCGTTCGCGTGCGCAGCAAGCACCTGCACGAGGGCATCGCGCGCGGATCGGCGCTGCTCAGCCGGTACGGGCTGGGCAAGGCGGTCGTGCTGGCGCGGTTCATCCCGGTGGTCCGGACCGTGCTGAACCCGCTCGTCGGCATCGCCGGGATGCCTGCCGCGAAATTCGCGTTGTGGCAGGTGATCGGCGGTCTGTTGTGGACGGTCGGGGTCACGCTCGCCGGGTACGCGCTGGGTGCGTCGGTGCCCAACATCGACACGTACCTGCTGCCGATCATCGCCGTGGTGGTGCTGCTTTCGCTGAGCCCGCTGCTGGTCGAACTCGTCCGAGCCCGCCGGAGCGTGCCGCGATGATCGACGCTGGCTTGTATCGCGACGTCACGGATTTCGCCTGGTCACAACACTGGCTGGCGGGCATCGCAACAACCTTCAGCGAGTACGGGGTTTTCCTGGTGGCACCGGTGATCCTCGCGCTGCTCTGGCGAGCGCGGACACGCGGACCGGCGGCGCTGGCGGCCGCGGCGTGGGTGCCGATCGCGATCGCGGCGGCGCTCGCCGTGGACACCGTGCTGAAGTCCGTGTTCGCCGAGATCCGGCCATGCCGCGTGGTTCCGGGCGTGCACACGCTGCTGCCGTGCGATCCGCCGGCCGACTACGCGTTTCCCAGCAACCACACGGTCATCGTCGCCGCGTTCGCGGTGGCGTTGCTGCTGGTCAACCGCAAATGGGGGCTCTGGGCGCTCGTTTTCGCGGTGCTGATGGGGATTTCGCGGGTGTACGTCGGGGCGCACTACCCGCACGACGTGCTCGCGGGGTTCGTGGTCGGGGCTGGAATCGGGGCGCTCGGGCTCGTGGTCCGCGAACCGCTGGCGAAGGTGGCGGTTCGGCTGATTCCAGTCGTATCCGGGAGGAAAACATGACTGACGATCGACCCGTCCGCTGCTCCGACGCCGAACGCGAGCAGACGACGAAAGCCCTGAACAACGCGGCGGGCGAAGGACGGCTGAGCCTGGCCGAGGTGGAGGAACGGGTCACGGTCGTCTACGCGGCGCAATACCGGCACGAGCTGGACGCGGTGGTCGCGGACCTGCCCGCACCTGCGCCGAGGCCCAGCTGGCAGCCACTGCTTCTGCTGGCCGGACACCAGTTGGTCACAGACTTCGGAGCCGCGCCGCCGCGGCGGAAGCTGGCGGTCGGAATTCTGCTGATGTTCGCGGTGGCGGCGATGGTTTTCCTTGCCATGCATGGTTTCGCGGACGAAGGAGAGCACTTCGGGCACCGCTAAACTGACGCCATGCAGAGGGGAACGGGCGTCGCGTTGGTCACCGGGAGTTCGCGCGGGATCGGCAGGGCGGTCGCGGAACGGCTGGGTGCCGACGGGTTCTCGGTCGCGGTCAACTATCGCTCCGATCAAGACTCGGCAGAGGCCGTCGTCGCCAAGATCCGCGCGGACGGCGGCCAGGCGGTCGCCCTGCGCGCGGACGTCACCGACGACGCCGAGTTGCGTGGCCTTTTCGACCGCACGGAACAGGAATTCGGCGGTCTCGACGTGGTCGTCGCGAACGTGGGGATCGCCCGGTTCGTGCCGCTCGCCGAGGCCTCCGACGAGATCTACGACCTGATCTTCAGCACTAATCTGCGGCCCACCTTCGTCGCCTTGCGCGAGGCGGCCCGGCGGGTGCGCGACGGCGGCCGGATCGTCGTGATGTCGAGCGGAGTGGTCCAGACAGCCCGGCCCGGCACCGGGATCTACGGTGCCGCGAAGGCCGCCGGAGACCAGTTCGTGCGCGTGCTGGCGAAGGAACTCGGCCCGCGCGGGGTGACGGTGAACAGCGTGCTTCCGGGCGCGGTCCGCACCGACGCGCTCCTCGCCGACGGGCCGCCGGGCGTGGTCGAGTACAGCGCGAAGCAGACGCCGCTCGGCCGGATCGCCGAACCCGGCGACATCGCGGACATCGTGGGGTTCCTGGCGTCGGACCAGGCCCGCTGGGTCACCGGCCAGACGCTGCACGCCGGCGGCGGACAGTTCTAATCGCCCGGCCGTTCGGCCAGCAGCTGCGTCCGCACGTCGGTCTTCAGTACCTTTCCGACCTTCGACCGCGGCAGGTCCGGCCAGAGCAAGACCTCCTTCGGAGTCTTCACGCTGCCGAGCAGCTCCTTCACCGTGGCCCGCAGTTCATCAGCGGCAGCGGTACGTCCTTGGTGCAGCTGGACGACCGCGGTCACCTGCTCGCCCCACTTTTCGTGCGGCAAGCCCACCACCGCGCAGTCCTGCACCGCCGGATGCGTCATCAGCGCCTGCTCCACCTCGGCCGAGTAGACGTTGAACCCGCCGGTGATGATCATGTCTTTCGCCCGGTCCACGACGTACAGGAAGTTCTCCTCGTCGAGGTAGCCGATGTCGCCGGTGTGGTGCCAGCCGTGCCTGCTGACTTCCGCGGTGGCGTCGGGGTTCCGGTAGTACCCCGGCATCACGAGCGGTCCGCGCACCACGATCTCGCCGCGTTCGCCGCGCGGCAGGAGGGTTCCGTCTTCGGCCATGATCGCCACCTGCGTCAGCGGCGTCGGACGACCCGCTGAGGTGAAGCGTTCGCGCGCCAGGGAACCGTCCGGATGGAAATGGTCGGCGGGAGCCAGGGTCGAGATCATCATCGGCGCTTCGCTTTGCCCGAACAGCTGTCCGAGCACCGGCCCGATCCGGGCGATCGCTTCCTCCAGCCGGGCAGCGGACATCGGCGCGGCCCCGTACCACAGGCATTCCAGCGAACTGAAGTCCGTCGCGGACAGTTCAGGATGGTCCAGCAGCAGGTAAATCAGCGTCGGCGGCAGGAAGGTGTGGGTAATCCGGTGCCGTTCGATCAGTTCGAGGAACCGGCCGAGATCCGGCGACGGCATCACCACGATTTCGCCGCCCAGTGCCAGAACTGGGAAACACAGCACCCCGGCGGCGTGCGTGAGCGGAGCCAGCGCGAGGTAGCGCGGGCGCGGCTGGAACGGATAGCTCATCAACGTCAGCGCCGACATGGTTTCGACGTTGTGCCCGGTCAGCACCACGCCTTTCGGCCGTCCGGTGGTGCCGCCGGTGCCCACGAGCATCACCGTGTCGTCCGGCGGACCGGCCTGCCACGGCGTGCCGGGAAGCCCGTCGAGCCATTCGGCCAGCGGGATCGCGCCGGGGAACGAGCCGTCGAGGCACACCACCGTGGTCAGCTTCGGCAGCTGATCGGCGATCCGGGAGACGAGCGGTGCGAACGACTCCTGCACGAGCAGGCACGTGCAGTCGAACAGGTCCAGCAGCTCCCGGTTCTCCGCCGCTTCGTTGCGCGGGTTGACCGGGCACCACACCGCCCCTGCCCGGCTGATGCCGAAGACGCACCCGAACGACACCGGGTCGTTGGCGGAGAGGATCGCCACCTTGTCGCCCGGCCGCACGCCGGAACGGGCGAGCGCCCTGGCGACCTGCCAGGACAGCTGCTGGACCTCGCCGTAGCTGAGCGATCCGCCGTCCGTGGTCAAACACGGGGCCGACGGGCCCAGCGAGGCGCCCTTGTCGAGATAGTCGGTCAGTCGCACCGCTCGTCTCCCCGTCTCAGGACTGCACCGTCAGAACCGGATTCGAAACCAGCCCGAACGACCGCAGCACGCCGAGCAGTTCGCGGTGGCCGAACGCCTGGCACGCCGACGCGAACCCGGCGCGCCGCGGGGGTTGCTGCAGCAGCGAATACGCCGCGTACGCCTGCATCAGCCCGGTCTGCTTGTAGTTGCAGGTCCCGTGGATCACGCAGTGCGCGCGACCGAGCGGGCCGGACGCGTGCACCGAGTCCAGCGACGTATTGATCCGCTGGTTTTCCCTCGGCGGCATTTCGTCCCGGACCGCGGCCGCCTGCTCGTGCAGCACCTTGAGCTTTTCTTCCAGCGGCAGGTCTTTCACCTGCTCCAGGACGGCCGCGACAATCTGCGGCACACCTTGCATCAGTGCCCGGTCGAACACGCCGCCGACCGCTTTCACGTTGGCCACGCGCGGATCGTTCTTGAACCACACCGGATGCGACGTGCCGCCCCACGGCAGCGCGAGCCCGATCTCGTGGTGCCCCGGCACGGTGACCTCTTGCAGCCCGCCGTCGGCAGGCCAGGGCGCGTATTCGTTCTGCTCCAGGTAATACGCGGCGGACAGCGCGGCGTTCACCAGGATGGTCTGCGTGGAAGCGACTGTGGGGTAACCCTTCCAGAACACCAGGATGTCCAAAGTGTCCAGTCCGGGAGTCTCGAGGCAGAGGTTCGCCGCGATCTCGCCGGTGGTGTACATCTGCGCGATGCCGGGGGAGAGCAGCAGGCCCTTGGCGGCCATGTCCGCGCCGTAGCGCTCTTCGGCGGAAATCAGCCAATCCTGCTCGCCGGTGGTGTCGAGATAGTGCGTCCCGGATTCGAGGCAAGCCTGGACGACCTCGTGGCCGTACTCGCTGAACGGGCCGACGGTGTTGCACACGACCGACGCGTCCTGGAAAAGCTCGGTGAGCGGGCCGGTTTCGTGCGATACCTCGACCACCTCGTGGTCCACGGTGTCGAGGCCGGGAATGTGGTCGAGCGCGGCCTGGACCCGGGCCTTGTCCCGGCCGGCGGCGGTGAATGCCACGTTGTACTCGCGGAGGTATTCGCAGATCAGGCGGCCGGTGTAGCCGGACGCGCCGTAAACGACGACGGGCTTGGTCACGACTGGTGTTCCTTTCGCTGGAGGGGATTCACATGCCCATGCCGCCGTCGACCGGGAGGCCGGCGCCGGTGATGAAGCGGGCGGCGTCGGAGGCGAGGAAGACCACGGCGTCGGCCATGTCCGCGACCTCGCCGAGCCGTCCGGCCGGGGTCTGCGCGACCACCGCGCCGATCGCGTCCTCGATGCTCGGGAACAGCCCGACGTCGACCACGTCGGCCGCGAGCTGGTTGCCCATCTGCGTCGGAACCAGGCCCGGGTACACGCAGTTGACTCGCACGCCGTAGCCGAGTTTCCCGGACTCCATCGCCGCGACGCGGGTGAGCCGGTCGACCGCCGATTTCGTCGCCGAATAGCCAGCGATGCCGGGGAAAGCGATGGTCGCGGCCACCGAGGCGATGTTCACGACCGCGCCGCCGCGTCCGGCGACGCCGCCGGGACGCATGGCGCGGAACGCGTGCTTCACGCCGAGCGAGGTGCCGAGCACGTTGACTTCGAGCATCTTCCGCACGTCGGCCGGGTCGAGGTCGGCGACGAGCCCGGTGATTTCCACGCCCGCGTTGTTCACGACGATGTCGAGCCCGCCGTGCTCGCCGACCACGGCCTCGACAGCCCGCGCCCAGTTGTCGTCGTCGGTGACGTCCAGCCGGACGAATCCGCTGCTGGCCCCGCTCTGCTTGATCGCGTCGGCGGTCTGGCGGCCGAGGTCCTCCTGGACGTCGGCGACGACCACCGCCGCGCCTGCCTTCGCGAGCGCCTCGGCCATGCCCTGGCCAAGGCCCTGCGCGCCGCCGGTGACCAGCGCGGTGCGCCCGGTCAGGTCGTACGAACCCATCGACATCTCCTCCTTGAGACGTGCCGCGAGTGCGGTGTAGGTCACACCGTAGCTAATTTTGGACAGTCGTCAAGATTTTCTTGGACGCTCGTCAAGAAACCGTGGCGCGCTAGACTGCCGGGTGTGACACAGGCGAAGGAGCGCATCTCCCGCCGCGCCGTGGACAAGTTCGCCCAGCGCCGCGAGCAGCTGGCCGAGTCCGCGCTGCAGGCACTGGCCGAGCTGGGCTATGCCCGCACGAGCCTGCGCGAAATCGCCCAGAAATCCGACTTCTCGCACGGCGTCCTGCACTACTACTTCGCGGACAAGGTCGAGCTGCTCACTTACGCGGTCCGCAAGTTCGAAGAGGTCTGCGTGACCCGCTACGACGACGTAGTGGCGGAGGCGGGCTCGGCCGAGGAGCTGAAACACGGCTTCGGCGCGGCGATGGCAGGCACGCTGCGGACCGACGCGGCGATGCACCGTCTCTGGTACGACCTGCGCAACCAGAGCCTGTTCGAAGAGTCTTTCCGCGACGATGTGCTCGACATCGACGAACAGCGCCAGGACATGGTGTGGCGCGTCGTGCGGCGCTACGCCGAGTTCACCGGCCGGCCGGCCCAGGTGTCGCCAGAGGTCGCGTACGCCGCCTTCGACGGCCTGTTCCAGCGCGCTTTGCTGCAGCGGCTCGCCGGTCAGGACGCGGCCGCGGACGGCTTGGAGGCCGATGTCGCGGCTCTGCTCACGCACTTCGTCTGACGGTTACCCCTCCGGAGTGGCGATGCCGGGTGCGGCCGCCCGTCCGTGGTTAGGATGCGCTCGGACGGTCACCGGGCGAGAAGGGGTGCGCGAGCGTGCAAGCGGGGGACCTTGAACCGCCTGAGCCGCAGGCCGTTTCCGCACCGTTGACCAGGGCGGCGATCTTCCTGATGGTGCAGGTCGACGCCGGTGCCGAGCAGGTCGCGAAAGACCTTCTCGCCGATCTCGCCGGGCTGCAGCGCGCGGTGGGGTTCCGCGACGCGGGGGCCGGGCTGACCTGCGTCGCCGGGATCTCGTCGGCGGCGTGGGACCGGATCTACGGCGGTCCGCGACCCGCGGAACTGCACGAGCTGCCGGTTTTCTCCGGCGACAAGCACACGAGCGTCCTCACCGCCGAGGCCGACCTGCTGTTCCACCTCCGCGCCGAGCGGCTCGACCTGTGCTTCGAGCTGGAATCGCTGATCATGGACCGGCTGCGCGGTTCGGTGAAGGTGCTCGACGAGGTGCAGGGCTTCCGGTACTTCGACGCGCGCGACGTGCTCGGCTTCGTCGACGGCACGGAGAACCCGACCGGCAACGGCGTCAACCAGGCGGTGCTGGTGGACGACGACGAACCGTTCAACCGCGGCAGCTACGTGGTCGTGCAGAAGTACCTGCACGACATGGCGGCGTGGAACGCGCTCACCACCGAGCAGCAGGAACTGGTGATCGGACGGCGCAAACTGTCCGATGTGGAGATGTCGGACGAGGAAAAGCCCGCCGACGCGCACATCGCGCTCAACGTGATCACCGACGACGAGGGCAACGAACTCGACATCCTGCGCGACAACATGCCGTTCGGCCGTCCGGGGCACGACGAGTTCGGCACCTATTTCATCGGCTACACCAAATCTCCGGCGGTGATCGAGAAAATGCTGGAGAACATGTTCGTCGGGTCGCCGCCGGGCACCTACGACCGGATTCTCGACTTCTCCACGCCTCACACCGGCGCGCTGTTCTACGTGCCGACCGCGGACTTCCTCGAAGATCCGCCGGACGCCCCGCCCGAGCCGGAACCGCCGGCTGCCGCGACGCCCGCCGGGTCGTCGCTGGGCATCGGAAGCCTGCGAAGGAGCACTCGGTCATGAACAACCTGCATCGCGAACTCGCCCCGATCTCCGCCGCCGCGTGGGCGGACCTGGAGGAAGAGGCGAAGCGCACCTTCGCCGAGTTCGCCGCGGCGCGCCGGGTGGTCGACGTCGTCGTCACCGGAGACCCGGCACTCGCCGCGATCGGCACCGGACGCCGCGAGCGCGTCGGCGACAAGTTCGACGGCGTCGCGACGAGCCTGCGCACGGCACAGCGGATCGTGGAACTGCGGGTGCCGTTCACGGTGTCGCGCGAGGAAGTCGATTCGGTCGAGTGGGGCGCGAAAGACGCGGACTGGCAGCCGGTGAAGGACGCCGCGCAGCAGATCGCGTACGCCGAGGACCGGATCGTGGTCGACGGTTTCGCCGAAGCGGGCATCACCGGCATCCGCCCGGCTTCGTCGCTTTCGCCGATCGCGCTGCCGCCCGAGGCCCCGCGCTACCCGAAGGCAATCGGCGACGCGATCGCCGAACTGCGCGACGCGGGCGTGGCCGGTCCGTACACCGTTCTGCTGAGCGACGACGAGTTCACCGCCGCGTACGAGGCGGCGAACCACGGTTATCCGGTGCTGGAACACCTGAAGCAGATCGTGGACGGCGAACTCATCCGCACGCCCGCGATCAGTGGCGCCTGCGTCCTGTCCACCCGCGGCGGCGACTACGAGCTCCACTTCGGACAGGATCTGTCCATCGGGTACTCCAGCCACGACGCGTCCACTGTGGAGCTGTACTTCTACGAGACGCTGACCTTCCTGGTCAACACCGCCGAGGCGGGGATCGGGCTGACCGCCTGAGGCGTTACCTGATCCTGCGGTCTTGTTACGCAGCGCGGACATTCGCCGAACCTTCCGGGGATACCCGCTCGCGATAGTTGCGGCGTGCTGCGGAACAAGATCAAAATCGTGCTGCTCGTGCTGCCCGCGATCGTCGTCGCCGGGTGCTCCGGCCTCCCGGTGCTCGACGGCGATCCGGACCACGACCCGGCTCAAGGCGGTGCTCCCGAAGGCGTCACGCTGAGGCCGTCCGACACGAGCTACCCGGCCGTCGGAAATCTCGATCCGGCGTTGCGGAAAGCGTTGCAGGAGGCGGCAACGGACGCGCGTCAGCGCAATGTGGACATTCAGATCGCGTCGGGCTGGCGGACGAAGGAGTACCAGCAGAAACTGCTCGACGCGGGCATCGAAAAGTACGGCAGCCTGGAGAAGGCGCGGAAGTATGTGAACACGCCGGAACAATCGACGCACGTGTCCGGCAAGGCGGTCGACGTCGCCCCCACCCGGGCTGACGACTGGCTCATCCAGCACGGCGCGAAATACGGCCTGTGCCAGGTGTACGCGAACGAGATGTGGCACTTCGAATTGCTGACCACTCCGGGCGGCACCTGCCCGCCCACCCGTACGGACGCCGCCGGTTGACGTCCGTACGGGCGGCTGGGGTCACGGGGCCCAGTAGTTGCCGGACATCACCAGGTAGACCAGCAGTTTGATGGTCTCGCCGTAGTAAGTGTCGTCGTACGGATTGGTCGCCATGTACTTCCACAGCGAATCGGTCCACGCCTGGTCGCCCGCGACCATCGCCGCGACCCCCACCGGATTCGCCGCGACCTCGGACTGATCACTGGTTTTGGTCGGCGTCCCGTCCAATTTGGTGTGCGGGTAAATCTTGGCCGGGTTGGCGCCGGAGTGGCTCTTGTAGCTGGCCGATTCCTTCTTGGCGACCTCGGTCGCGACCTTGCCGCCGTACAGCAGCGCGTCGGTGCCCATGTGCCAAGGCACCCGAACGGAGTTGTAGCCGACGATGTTGTCCGGCTGGTTCTCCAGATGATCCGCGGGCGCGGGCTTCGGGCTGTTGGTGTTCGCACCGACCACGAAGTCGGACAGCAGATTCGCGTTCGGCGAATACTTGCTGGTGAACTGGGTGATCAGCTGCTCGGTCCGGGTGACGACCTTGTTCCAGTCGTGCGCGGTGTCGTACTTCGCAAACGCGCGCAGGTGGTCGAGCATGAAGTCGGAGGGCCGGGTGTCGTCGTTGCCCGCGTCGTCGGCGATCTTGAGATGCCCGTCGGACGCGACGTCGTACTTGTAGATCTTGGCAAGCCAGTCCTTGGCGGCGGCGCTGTAGCCGCCCCACTGCTTGTCCGCGAGAATCAGCCCGTAGCCGACGTCGAGATCGCCGTCGGTGGCCGAGTCAGGGGTACCGTCGTCGGCGTACTTGCAGGTCTTGCCGTCGATCACCCACTGGAAGAGCCCCTTGCTGTCCCGGTGGTCCTGGACGAACTTCCACATCCCGTCGAAAATCGTCTTGGCCTGGTCGTCGTAGCCCGCCATCAACGGGACGATGTTCATCCCGTAGCCCTGGGCCTCGGAAACCGTGCCCTTGTTGGGCGCGTCGTCAGTCGCCCAGACGAGGTAACCGCCGCAAGCCTGGCGGAGGTAAGTTTTCTTCCAGGAGTCGTACTGTCTCTTGACCGCGTTGTCCTGCTCAGCCTGACTGACGGAAGGCCGGACACCAGTCTGATAGGTGACGTGCGCTGGAAACGGACGCGCGACGGACGCCGCAGTGGCAGGCCCAGCACCAGCCAACGCAGCAGTAAGCGAAACGGAAGCGGCAGCGAACAACGCCACCTTCCGGGAAGCGGGCATTTTCGGGGTCTCCTTGTTAGTAAACTTTCCTAACTAGGCGGCGTGAGAAAAGCCTGCTGTACCGGGTGTTTGGTGTCAAGATGTCCGGCCCTGAACTCGAAGGTGAACCGGTTCCGTAGCGTTCCGTGAGGGCCACCCTCACAGCCGCTGATTCCCTCGCGGCCGGTCTGTGAGGGGCTCCTTGAGGGACTTAGATTCCCTGAAGGAGCCCTTCACGGCTTTTTGGCGTACGTGAGGGTCGCCCTGAGGGAATCTGATTCCGTGAGGGTTCCCCTCACGGCCCTCCGCCCGTCCCGCGCCTGCTCGGGAAGCGCCCCAATGCCACATTGGGTGCGTCAGATGCACCGAACGCCACATTGGGTGCGTCGCATGCACCCAATGCCACATTGGGGCGCTAGCCCCCACCCCAAGCAAACCGCCGCCGGTGCACTCAACTGTCGGTGCACCCGCACCACCCCCGCACCCCGATACGAAGCTCTCCTGCGGTCTGAGGGTGCTTGTCAAGGCATCTTTCCCGCCTTGACAAGCACCCTCAGACCGTCAGCACAATCAAGCTTCGGGGTGCCCCACCGCAACCCTCATCGAGCGATGTGCGAAGCACGAGCAGTCCCGGCGNACCCTCATCGAGCGATGTGCGAAGCACGAGCAGTCCCGGCGCTTCCTCCCTGCCCCAACCCAAGACCCATGGAATCATCACCCCCAGCAACACCCCAGCACCAGGGAGCCAGCATGACCACCGGCCGTCCGGCCCAAGTCGAACTCAACAGCGGCGTCCTCCCCGGCAACGTCCGGGCCGACGACTGGATCATGCTCGCCCTGGCAGTCGTCTCCACCGGCATGCTGGCCTGGCTCCTCATCGGCCCGCCCCCGCCCAACATCAGCCAGTGGTTCTTCCTCGCCGACTGCGTCATCTGCGGCATCTTCTTCCTGGAACTCCTCCACCGCTGGCGCAAACAAGGCTGGCGCGCCGCCTTCCTGGCCCGCACCTGGTACGAAATCTTCGCGATGATCCCGGTCGCCCATCCGGCCTTCACCGCGAACCATCACGTCATCGGCGTAATCCTGCTGATCATCCGCCTGGGAAGGGCCGCCGACCGCGCGGTGGGGGAGCAGTTCACCTACCGCCTGGTGGACAAACTCTCCGAACCCATCGTCCGCGCCATCAAAAAACCCGTCACCATCGCCGTCCTCGACGAGGTGGTCAAGGTGTTGGAAACCGGGAACTACCCGGAGAATCTTGCCAAGTCCCTGAGCGAAAACAAGACCGAACTCCGCGCCATCATCACCGAAAAGATCTCCGAGGACCCGCAGCTGGGCAGACTGCGCAGGCTGCCGTTCCACGACGAGATCGTCCGCGCCACCGTCGACACGTCCTTCCGGGTCCTGCTGGAAGTCCTTCTGGACCCGCGCATCGACGACTTCTTCTCCTCCGTCGTCCGCGACAACCGGGAGCAGATCCGCCGCGCGGTCGCGCTCGGACTGGCCGATGTGGACGAGTCCCCGGACGAGCAGCTCCTGCGCACCCGCACCCAGCGCACCGCCGCGCACGAGTACGACGCCCAGCATCCGCGGCGTTGATCATCCATTGTGGACATACCTACCGTGCGCCGTCGGGTGCGCACTCTCCGTTGCAGCACAGGAGATTCACCGTTGAGGCCGGGCGGCGAACGCGTCAACCGCTGAAAGAGTGCACTGTGGTCGCGCGGCGCGCGCACAGACGCCTGGAGTAGGGTGAGATCTCTCGTTCCGTTGCTGCACAAGGGTTGTGTTGGCGCGAGTACGGGGCGTTCCCGCCGGAGCCGAGGCAGACTGGAGCCGGCGGGGAGGTTGAGCGCGGTTTGGAGTCGTGGACGTGATTGATAGCGGGCAGCAGGTACGCAGGTGTCGCCGGCGGGACTGCACGGAGGATTCCTTGTGGCGCGGACTGTGCTCCGTGCACTGGAACCGCTGGCAGAGCGGCGCGGACGCACTCGAACTTCCAGACGACGACGTTCCCCCGCCGCCCGCGCAGGTCTGGTGGCCGCCGGAGCGTTCGCACGCGCCGCTGAGCAGCCGGGTGCCGGGCTCGTAGCAGCTCCCGGCGCGCGACGAACACGGTCGGCGCGCGCTCGGCTACCTCGGGCCACCGAAAGGCCCGGACACAGCTGTTCCCCGGACCCGCACGGATCCGGGGAACAAACGCCTTACCGGCGAGAACGCGGGATGTGCGGCTCGTCCGGCGCGGAGAGCATCCGCACCAGCCGGGCCCGCGCCACGCGGTAGAGCAGGTCGCCGTGCTCATCGGGGACAACCCTGCCGTCGAGGTCCCGGCCCGCCGCCCGCACCACCACCTTGATCGCCTCGGCGGGCACCCGGCCCGCGAATTCCCCGGTCAGCCACGTGGTGACCTCGTCGGTCACCCGGCTTCGCACCGTCATCGGACACTCCAGTCTCCGCTCGCGGGGCCGTTCGGGGCGGCCCCGGCACTGGTCCGACGGCCGCGCCCGGAACCCGTGACGCGAAACCCGAAGAGAAAGTCTTTCCCGGCGGTGCTAGTGAACCCGGGAGTAGGTCACCGCAACGCGTTGCGCGCGATCACCTCCGCGTACCACCGTGCGCTGCGCTTCGGCGTGCGCTGCTGAGTGCGGTAATCGACGTGCACGAGGCCGAAGCGTTTCGCATACCCCTCGGCCCATTCGAAGTTGTCCAGCAGCGACCAGTAGAAATACCCGCGCAGATCAACTCCGTGGGCCAGTGCGTCGTGCGCGGCCCGCAGATGCGCGTCGAGGAAAGCGATGCGGTCGTCGTCGGTGACCTCGCCGTCGCGGATCGGGTCTGGATACGCCGCGCCGTTCTCCGTGACGTACAACGGCACCGGCGGATAGTCCCGATGCACTTGCACCAGCGACTCGGTCAGCCCGCCGGGACGCACCTCCCAGCCGGAATCCGTGCGCGGCGCGGCCGGGTCCGGGACGAAGTGCACCCGGTCGGCTCCCGGCCACTCCCGGCCCGCCGGGATGCTGCCCGGCCGCGCCGACCCGGCCACCCGGTAACCGCGATAGTAGTTCACGCCAAGCCAGTCGATCGGCTTGCCGAGCACCGCCTCGTCGCCGTCCTGCACCACGGCGTCGAAGCCGAACCGGGCCAGGTCTTCGCGCAGGTCAGCGGGGTAGCCGCCGCGCAGCAGCGGGTCGAGGTACAACCGGTTCTGCAGCCCGTCGATCCGCCGGGCGGCATCGGCGTCGGCGTCGTCCGGCGAGTCCGCGACGACCGGGTACAGGTTCAGCGTGATCCCGGACGGGGAGCTCGTGTGCTGCCGGAGCACGTCCATCGCCAGCCCGTGCGCCAGCAGCAGGTGATGTGCCGCCGCCACAGCAGCTTCCGGGGACGTCCGGCCGGGCGCGTGAACGCCCGAACCGTAGCCGAGCATCGCCGCGCACCACGGTTCGTTGAGCGTCGACCAGCTGGCCACCCGGTCGCCGAGTCGGCCCGCGATGACCTCGGCGTATTCAGCGAACCGGTACGCGGTGTCGCGCGCGGTCCAGCCGCCGCGATCCTCCAGCGATTGCGGAAGATCCCAGTGATACAGCGTCGCCCACGGCTGGATGCCCGCGGCCAGCAGCCGGTCCACGAGCCGGTCGTAGAAGTCCAGTCCGCGCGGTTCCGGTGTGCCGTGCGGCAGGATTCGCGGCCAGGACAGGGAAAACCGGTACGCGGTGAGCCCGAGCGACTGCATCAGCGCCACGTCGTCGGCGTAGCGGCGGTAGTGGTCGGCCGCCGGGTCGCCGGTGTCGCCGCGGGCCACCGCGCCCGGGCGCGCGGCGAAGGTATCCCAGACGGACGGCTCGCGTCCGTCCACTGTGGTCGATCCTTCGACCTGGAAGGCCGCCGTGGCGGCGCCCCAGACGAACGCGTCCGGGAACGCGAGCACGTCGGGGATCGGCTGTGCGGACATGGTCACCCTTTCACGGCGCCTTGCATGATCCCGGCCACGATCTGGCGGCCGAGCAGGAGGAAGACGATGAGGATCGGAATCGTGGCCAGCGTGGTGCCCGCGAGCACCAGCGAATAGTCGACGTAGTAACCGCTTTGCAGTTTCTCCAGCGCCACCTGCACGGTCGGATTGCCCGCGTCGAGGACCACCAGCGGCCACAGAAAATCGTTCCAGGACGTCATGAACGTGAACATCGCGAGGATCGCCGCGGCCGGGCGGACCGCGGGCAGGCACACGTTCCAGAAGACCCGGATCATGCTGCAGCCGTCCATGCGCGCGGCTTCGATCAGTTCGTACGGCAGAGCGTCCACTGTGTACTGTCGCATCCAGAAGACGCCGAACGCGGTGACCAGGTTCGGCACGATCACCGACTGCAGCCCGCCCGCCCAGCCGAGTTTCGACATCGCGATGAACAACGGGATGATGCCGAGCTGGGTCGGCACCGCGAGCGTCACCACGATGAACACGAACAAGCCGTTGCGGCCGCGGAAGCGCAGTTTGGCGAAGGCGAACCCGGCCAGCGACGAGAACAGCACCGTGGTGAGCGTGACCGTGCCGGACACAATGACGCTGTTGGCCAGCGCCCGCCAGAACGGCACGGTGTCGAACACCCGCGCCGCGTTGGCGAAGAAGTTGCCGCCCGGCAGCAGCGGCGGGATCCGTTCGGTGAGCATTCCGTTGTCGCGGCTGGCGACGAGAAACGACCAGTAGAACGGGAACAGCGAGCCGAGCACGAACACGATCAGCACGCCGTAGGTCGCCCTGCGCGGTTTGCCGAGCCCGGTCATTTTCGCCTCCCCGCGAGCCGTCCGGTGACGAAGTAGTTGACGAGCGCGATCACGATGATGATCAGGAAAAGCACCCAGGCGATCGCGGACGCGTAGCCGAGATTGAAGTTCTCGAAAGCGCTTTGGTACAGATACAGCGTCACCGTCTGGAACTGATGCGTGGAGCCGCCGTTGTTCGACCCGGGCATCGCGTCGAACAGCTTGGGCTCGGTGAAGATCTGCAGCCCGCCGATCGTCGAGGTGATGGTGACGAAGATCAGCGTGGGTTTGAGCAGCGGCAGCGTCACGTGGGTGAACCGGCGCACGGTGCCCGCGCCGTCGATCAGCGCGGCCTCGTGCAATTCCTTCGGAATCGCTTGCATGGCAGCGAGAACGATCAGCGCGTTGTACCCGGTCCACCGCCAGTTCACCATGATCGCGATGGCGACATGGCTGGCGAACCGATTGGCCTGCCAGTCCACCGGGGACAGCCCGAACGTCTCGAGCACGCCGTTGACGAGACCGTAGCGCGGCCCGAAAAGGTTCGCGAAAATGATCCCCAGCGCGACCAGGCTCGCCGCGTAGGGGAGCAGGATGCCGACCCGCCAGCTGGTCGCGCCGCGCAACCGGAGACTGAGCACCGCGGCGAGCAGCACCGCGATGATCAGCTGGGGCACGCTGGACAGCAGGAAGATGCTGACTGTGTTTTCCAGCGCGTGCCAGAACTGCGCATCGGTGAAGAGTTCCTTGAAGTTGTCCAGTCCGATGAAATCGGGATTGTCGTCGCCAGCCTCCCAATGAAACAGCGACACATAAGCCGTGTACAGCAACGGGAACATGCCCACGATGGCGAACACGATAAAGAACGGTGCCACGTAGAGATAAGGCGAGACCTTGACATCCCAGCGCGCCAGCCGGTCGCGGAGGCCGGGCCGCGGCGCGGCCCGGCTTTCCGGAGCGACCTTGTCGATGACTGTCATCGTCAGCGGGCGAGTTTCTTCGCGCCGTCGACCAGCCGCTGCCAGCCGTCCGCGGCCGAGGCTCCTTGTTCCACCGATTGCAGCGCCGGGCTGGCGACGTTTTCCTGGATCTGACCGTCGTTCGGGCCCTTGTACTGCGGTTTCGCCACCTTCTTCGCCTGCTCGGCGAACAGTTCGCCGATCTTCGCGCCGCCGAAGTACGCGTCGGTGGCGTTCAGCAGCTGCGGGCTTTCCAGCGCCTTCGCCTGGCTCGGGAAGTTGCCCTTGGCCTCGAACGCCTTGATCTGCTGCTCCGGCGCGGTGAGCCAGGCGGCCAGTTCAGCGGCTTCCCGCGGGTGCTTGCTCTGCTTCGGCACGGTCAGATACGACCCGCCCCAGTTGCCGCCTCCGCCGGGAAACGCCGCGGTGACCGCCCATTTGCCCGCGTTGTCCGGCCCGGCCTGTTCCTTGATCACCCCGAGCATCCACGCCGGGCAGGCCTTTGTCGCGAACGCGCTCTGCTTGAACCCGGAATTCCATTCGTTGCTGAACGCGGTGAGCTTCGCCGATTCGCCTTTCGCGACCGCGTCGGTCACCTTCGCCCAGGCGTCCTTGATGCCCTGGTTGTTCTCCACGGTGAGCTTGTCGTTGGTGTCGAGGTAGCCGACCGGCAGCTGGTTGACCATGGAGTTGAAGTTCTGCGCCGCCGAATCGAACCACGCCTTGCCGGTCTTGGCGGTGTACTGGGCGCCGGCCGCGAAATAGCTGTCCCAGGTGGCGAACAGCGGTTTCACCGCCTGCGGGTCGCTGGGCAGCCCGGCCGCGGCGAGCAGGTCCTTGCGGTAGCACATGGCGAGCGGGCCGATGTCCGTGCCGTAGCCGATGAGCTTGCCGTTCTTGTCTTTGCCCGCGTCGTATTTCCACGAAAGCCACCGGTCCGGCGAAACGCTAGACGGCCCGATCTGGCTCAGATCGTTGAACTTCGAGGACTTGCTGAGGATGTCCGACAGGTGGCCTTCCTCGACGGCCTGCACGTCGGCCAGTCCCGAGCCCGCCGCGAGTTTCGTCATCATGTCCTGGGCGTACGGCCCGCCCTGACCGGTCTTGCGGTGGGTGATCTTGATGTTCGGGTGCAGCCGCTCGTACTCCGGGATGAGCGCCTCGTAGCCGAACTCCGTGAACGTCGCGAGCGTCAGGTCCACGTGCTCGTTCGGCCCGGCCGCCGCGGGCACGTCGCCGCCGCCACCGCCGCACGCCGCGGCGCTCACCGCGGTCATCGTGATGCCCAGTGCCAGCACCAGGCCCTTCCGGAACGTTGTCACCGTCGTCAACCCCTTGGAAGTCGTTCTGGGAGCGCTCCCAGATGCCGAACGAGTGTGTTGCAGGTAACGAGGGATGTCAAGGCCAGAGTCTCCGGGAGCGCTCCCGGGCAGACCCCGTTAAGCTGACCCGATCGACAGTCAGGGGGTGGGCGGAGTGGCGCCTCGGTCCGAGGACGAGCGGCCGACGCTGGAGGACGTCGCGGCGTTCGCCGGGGTCTCGCGGTCCACCGCGTCGCGGGCGCTGAACGACGACGCGTACGTCAGCGCGCGCTCGCGCGAAAAGGTGCTGGCCGCGGCGCGCGACCTCGGGTATTCGCCGAACCAGGCGGCTCGCTCGCTCGTCACCCGGCGGACCGGTGCCATCGCGGTGGTGCTCTCGGAGCCGGAAGCGCGACTGCTCGACGACCCGTACCGGACCGCGGTGATGCGCGCGGGCTACCGGGAACTGGCCGACGTCGGCTGTCAGATGGTGCTGCTCTTCAGCGACACCCGGGAGGATCTCGGCCGGACTGTGCGGTTTCTCGAGGGCGGACACGTCGACGGCGTCCTCGTGTTCGCTCCGCACCGCGCCGATCCGCTGCCCCGGGCGTTGCGGTTGCTGAAGCTGCCCACGGTGTTCGGCGGACCGGCCGCCGATCTGCGCCGGGGCGTGCACCTGGTGGATTTCGACAACGAGGGCGGCGCCCGGCAGGCGGTGACGCATCTGGTGGAGTCCGGCCGTCGCCGGATCGCGACTATCGCGGGTCCGCAGGATCAGGGCGCGCCGATCGACCGGCTCGCCGGCTGGCGCAAGACGCTCGTGGACGCGGGGATCGACCCGTCCGGGCTAGCCGAGGAAGCCGACTTCACCCTGGCTGGCGGCGCGAAAGCGATGGCCGCGCTGCTGGAACGGGTGCCCGATCTCGACGCGGTGTTCGTCGGCAGCGACATGATGGCGGTGGGCGCGTTGCGCACGCTGTCGGATGCCGGACGCGACGTACCCGGTGATGTCGCGGTGGCCAGCTTCGACGACAACGCCGCGCTGGCTCCGGCCATGACCCCGCCGTTGACCTCGGTGCATCAGGATCCGCGCGAGCAGGTCCACGCGATGGTCTCGACGCTGATGCGGCTGCTGGACGGCGAGGACGTCGCGCCGGGTGCGCAGATCCTGCCGGTGTCGCTGGTCGTCCGCGAGTCGAGCGGGTCCAGCTAGCCCGGTTCTTCCGGGACCCCTCCCAGCCGGGTCGTTTTACCTTCCCGGGCATGGGAGCGAACGAGGGGCGCGGCCGGGCCGCCGCGGCGCGGGTGCGGGAGGTGTCGACCCCCGAGCTGTACCGGCGCAACCCGTTCCGGCTCGTCGGCCTCACCGCGGTCGCGACCCGGCGCGAGGTGCGGGAGCGGCGACTTCGAGTTCTAGGGGTGCTCGAAGTCGGCGGCGCGGTGCCGGACGGGGTGCCCGCGGACGCGACCGTCGACGAGGTGCGGGCGGCCTTCGACGCGCTCGGCAACACCGAACACCGGTTCGTCGACGAGGTCTTCTGGATCTGGGGCATGCCAGTCGACTGCGAATGCCCGCTCCAGCTCCACCGCGCGCACGACAACGCGGTCGCTGCGTACGCGGCAGCCCTCGACGCGGAGGCCGACCGCACCGACGACCACCCGGCTCCCTTGTGGACCGAAGCCGCCCGTTGCTGGACGGTGGTGCTGCGGAGCGAATCCTTCTGGCGGCATCTGAACCACCGCGTCGAGAAGCTGGGCGATCGGCGGCTTGACGAGTCCACTGTGGACGGGCTCCGGACGGCGTTGCCGGACGCGTTGCTCGCGCCGTTGATCGAAGTAGCCACGAGATCGGCTGAGCCGCAGCGGTTCACCGGGTATCTCGCGTTGTTCGAGGCTGATCGGCACGCGGTCGAGGACGCGCGGGCGGCTATTGCCGACGGGACGTATCGGCGGGTCGAGGCATTGCTCAAAGACCTTCGAGGTGACTTGGACGGCAATCGGGTGCAGGCGGCCGCAGAGCGGGCTGTCAAAGACGTCGAGCCGCTGTTCGACCGGCTCGAAGAGGTGGTCCCGCGGGCGGAATTCCGGCGGACCGCCTCGCTTTCGGAGTCGATCGCGGTGGTGGCGAACAACATTGGGGTCGCGCTCGCGGAGGTGCGCGGCGCGTCCGCGAGCCTGATCCGGGACGTATTCGCGGTCGCCCGGCGATACAGCCTCGATCCGGAGACGCTGGAAGCCGTGGCGCGCAACGAGTTCGCTGCCACGGTGTACGCGCCAGCTCCGCCGCCGGAGCGGGAACCGTCGGCGGCGCGGATTTTCGGGGCGTTGCTGCACGCGTTGGCAGCTTCCGTGTTCCTGGCTTTGAAGCTTCCGGAAGGCGCGCTGCTGGCGGTCATCTTTCTCGGCGCGGTCGCCGGGGCGTTGACGAATTGCCTCCTCGCGGCCCGGCCGTGGGTCGAGCCGGGCCGGTACCCGGTTCTGCTGGGGCTGGACTTCGTGGTTTACCTGGTGCTCAGTCCGGTTGAGCTGCCGTATTGGCTGGCTGTCGCCGTGGCGGCGGCGCTGTTGTACGTCGCCCCGTTCGTTCGGCTGCGGAGGAGATTGTGATGCGAGACCGAGACCGGCGGGGCGAAGAAGCGCGGCAACGCAAGCAGCACAAGGAATTCCGGATCGCCGAACCCGGCCTCCAGCCAGAAGAACGCGCTCGGTTGCGGGAATTACTCGAACAGCTCGCCGCGGTATTGACCACTAAGGACGACGCGCCGCCACTGTCCGAATCGGACCTGGCCGAGGCGGCGACGGCGTTGTGGCGGGCGCGGCGGAAGCTCGCCGGTGCCGAGGACCGGGTGGCGCGGCAGGCGGGCCGGTTCCTCAGCGCGAGTCAGGACGCGCTCGACGCGGCGGGCGTGCTGGTGCAGGACCACGACCGGATCCCGTTCGGCTCCGGGATGGCGCTCGAGGTGCTGTTGTTCCAGGACGAACCGGACCTGGACGTCGAGCGGGTGGTGGAGACCGTGCGGCCGTCGATTTACCTGACCGGCCGCCGGATCCAAATGGGACAGGTCATCGTCGGGCGCCCGGCCGCCCGGGGGAACGGGGAAACGGATGCGTGACACGATCGATTTCGGGATCGACCTCGGCACCACGAACAGCGCGATCGCGGTGCTCGACGACGGTGCGGTTTCGGTGATCAAGAACAACATGCAGATGGATTACACGCCTTCCGCGGTCTGGTGCCGCCGGCGCGGCGTGATCGAGGTCGGGGCGGGGGCGCGGCGAAGGCTCGAGGACGACCCGGACAGTGTGCAGGTCGAATTCAAGCAGTCGATGGGATTGCCGGACGCGCGGCGGGAATTCCCGAAGGCCGGGGTCAGCATGACGCCGGTGGAACTGTCCGCGGAAGTGCTGCGGTCGCTGCGCAGTTCCGTTGCTCCGCGGGAAATGCCGGACGCGGCGGTGATCACCGTGCCCGCCGCGTTCCTGCTGAACCAGACCGAGGCGACGCAGGAAGCGGCGAAACTGGCCGGGTTCACCGGGAATTGCCCGCTGTTGCAGGAACCGACCGCGGCGGCGTTCGCGTTCGGGTTCCAGAACGAAAGCAAAGGCGCGCACTGGATGGTGTTCGACTTCGGCGGCGGCACGTTCGACTCCGCGGTGGTCAGCACTGCCGAGGGAGAATTGAGCGTGCTGCACCACGCGGGCGACACGCACCTCGGCGGACGCAACATCGACCAAGCCGTGCTGGACCACGTGCTGGCTCCGGAGGTGGTGCGACAACTCGGGCTCACCGATTTCCGCCGGGACAACCCGCGCTGGCGGCGGAACTTCGCCCGGCTGCGCAGTACCGCCGAGACCGCGAAAATCCAGCTCTCCCAGGCGGAACAGACTCAAGTGCTGCTCGACCTCGACCGGGGCGACGGGCAGGAGGAGATGTTCGAGTACACCCTGCGCCGCGAGGAAGTCGATCAGGTCGCGCGGCCGTTTTATCTCCGTGCCGTGCAGTTGTGCCGGACCGCGCTGGAGTCGGCAAACCTGCGCCCGGCGGACATCGACCGCTTGCTGCTGGTCGGCGGTCCGACGCTCGCGCCCGGGTTGCGCGAGCTGCTGGCCGATCCGTCGGTCGGGCTCGGCATTCCGCTCGACCACAGTCAGGATCCGAGCACGGTGGTGGCGCGTGGTGCCGCCGCGTACGCCGGAACTGTGGCGCGCCCGAGGACGGTGCGCCCGGCGAAACGCGGCGAGTACTCGCTGGAACTGTCCTACCCGGCCACCACCAGCCTGCCGAGCGTGCCAGTGTCCGGCCGCTGTTCGACGGACGGTTCGGCGGACTGGTCGCGGTTCCGGATCGCGCTGAGCGCACCGCAGCGCAGGCCGGTCTACCGGACGTCCGAGGTTTCGCTTTCCGCGGACGGCACTTTCACCGTCGACGCGGTGCTCGACGAGCTGAGCACGAACCGGTTCGAGATCGAGCTGCTCGACCCGACCGGTGCGCGCGTTCCGGTGCAGCCGGACTCGCTCACGATCACCCACCAGCTCAACGAAATGATGGGCCAGACCGTGGTCAACACGGTCGGCCTGACCGAGGCCGACGGTTCCTTCACTCCGATGCTGATGAAGAACGCGCCGCTGCCGGCGGCTAAACGGCAGACGTTCTTCACCACGGCGACGCTGTTGCGCGGCAACACTTCCTCGGTGATCCGGATTCCGGTCGCGGAGGGCGAACGTCGCCGCGGCGAGCGGAACCAGCAGGTGGGCGTCATCGAAATCCGCGCTAAAGACGTGCGGTTCGACCTGCCGCGCGGCAGCGAGGTCGTGATGACCTTCGAGATGGACGATTCGCGGCAGGTGTCCGTGGTGGCCGAGGTCCCTTTGCTGGACAACGAATTCGAGGCGGTCATCGACCTCAAACAGCAGCACGTGCCGGATCCGCCGACGCTGCGGCGGCTGCTCAACGAACTGGAAGCGCGGCACGAGCAGGTGCGGACGCAGGTCGAGGGAACGAGGTCGGACCGGGCGCGCGGGCTGCTGAACCGGCTGGACGAACAGGGCAGCGTCGCGGCGGCCCGGGACGAGGTGCGCTCCGGCGGCACCGACGAGGGGGCCGCGGTCGCCGCGGAACGGCGGATGCGCGACGTGCAGGCGGATCTTGACGACATCGAGGCGGAGCTGCGCGTACCCGAGGTGCTGGAACGGCTGCGGGACCAGATCGACCACTGCCGCGAGCTGGTCGACCGGGTCGGCGCGGACGAGGACCGGACCGAACTGGCCGAGATCGAGCGCCGGTACGCGACCATCGCCGACTCGCGCGACGTCGAGGCGGGCGAGCGGCTGTCCGAGCGGGCGCTGGACCTGCAAGTGCTGTTGCTGCGCCGGGACGGTTCGCTGGACCTGGAGGTGTTCAACGCCCTGCGGGCCGCGCGCGACACGATGTCCGACCCGGCCCGCGCGCGGGAGCTGATCCGGGAGGGCGAGCACGTGGTCGCGACGTCGAACTGGGCCGCGCTGCCGGACGTCAACCGCCGGTTGCGCCGTCTGCTCCCCGACGACCGGCCAGGCCAGCCAGGCGGCGGCATTCTGCGCGGGGAGCGGTGATGAGCGGGCTTTCGCAGGCACTGGAACGGGAACTCGTCCTCGCCGAAGGCGCCGACCTAGCCCGACGCGGCGATTACGAGGCCGCCGTCGCGCTCCTGGAACCGGATTCGGCGGGCGATCCCGCGCGGTTCGACCTGCTGGCTCGCGTACACGCCCAGTCCGGCGATCTAGCGGCGGCGGACGCGGCGTGGGCAGCCGTCCTGGCTTTGCAACCGGACAATTCCGCTGCGGAGGCGGGACGTCGGGTGATCGCGAAAGTCCACTCTGGACGATTGCGACGACGACCGGTTCGCCGGTATCTGCTGACCGCCGGTGCGGTGGTGCTGATCGGCGGCGCGATCGCGGGTGGGGTGGTGTTGACTACGCGACAGCCGCCCCCTCCGGTCGTCACCGCGGCCAAGTCGGACGACGGTCTCCGCGCAGAGCTGGATCGTCTCCACGGCCAGGAATCCCGTGACGCCACCGCCGCGAAGGAACGGCAGGAGAGGTTGAAGCAGCTAGCGCAAACGCTGGCAGCACCAGGTGTGTCCACAAAGGCCGGCTCCGGCGCGGTCACCGTCAGCTTCGACCGCAGCCTGTTCAGTCCTAACGCGACAACTCCGAACGCAGCCGGGCGAACGGCGTTGACCGATTGGGCTCCTGTCCTCAAGGGACAGTCCATTCGCGTCACCGTGATCGGCCACGGCGTCGCAGTCCCCGGCGGCCCGGCAAGCGGCGGTTCGACGGTCTCCTTGGCTCGCGCGTCCTCGGCGGTCCGAGTACTGGCCGCGGAGAGCGGATTGCCGTTGACCGCATTCGCCGTCTCCAGCGCGGATCAAGGCGCGGACTCAGCCCGGACGGTCACACTCGAAGTGCGACCGACCGGCGCATGAACGCCACGTACAACGCGCCCGGGACGATGAGCCCGAGCAACCACGAAATGTCCGCACCGCCAAGCAACGGAGCGATCGGCCCGACGAAAATGCCTTCGACGTTGGCGAACGGGATCTGCACCGCGATGCCGAGCACGTACGCGGCCAGCGCGGGCCAGGCCCAGCGACCGTAACGGCCGTTCGGGTCGTAGAGCGCGTCGAGGTCGTACTTTTCCTTGCGCAGCAGATAGAAATCGACCAGGTTGATCGAACTCCACGGCGTCAGGAAGTACAGCAGGAAGTCGAGGAACAGCACGAAGTTAGACAGGAACTGCCCGCGGCCGAGGATGGCGATCACCGCGCCGACCACGCCGACGCCTGCGATGTAGCCGATCCGCGTCGCCTGGGAGAGCGCGGCGCGGCGGCCGAAACCGGTCAGGGCGGTCGCGACGGTCATGTAGCCGCCGTAGATGTTCAGCACGTTCACCGTGAACTTGCCGAGCGCGATGGCCAGCAGCAAGGGGATGAGCAGGGCTTCACCGCCGAGGCCGACGACGTACGCGACTTCATGGCCCTTGAACGCCTTCCCGGCAATCGCGTAGGCCAGCGCACCGAACGACATCGCCCACACCGCGCCGAGCACCGTGCCGCCGTAGGTCCACCAGAACGTCGCGCGCACCGACGTCGCCGAGGGCAGGTAGCGCGAGGTGTCGGCGACGTACGGGCCGAAGGTGAGCTGCCACGACGCGGTCAGGGAGACCGCGAGGAGGAACTTCGGGAAGTCCAGGTGCGGCGCGGCGAGCACGGCGCCGAGGTCGTGCCCGCTGATCAGCCGGATCGTCAGGTAGAGGAAGACGATCACGGACAGCGCGGACGCGAGCCAGCCGAACCGGTGGATCAGCCGGTATCCGACGATCGCGATCAGCGCCGAGGCGAGCGCGTAGACCGCGATCGCGGCGTCCGTCGGCAGGTGCGTGATCTGGGCGACGGCCTGGCCGCCGAGCAGTGAACCGCTCGCGAAGTAGCCCAGGTACATCACCACGACCAGCACCAGCGGGAGCGCCGCGCCGTATACCCCGAACTGTGCCCGCGACTGGATCATCTGCGGAATGCCGAGCTTCGGCCCCTGCGCGGCGTGCAGCGCCATCGGAATGCCGCCGAGCGCGTTGCCCGCCACGACCGCGACGATCGCCCACAGCGGATGCACGCCGACCAGCACGGTCAGCGCGCCGGTGACCGCCGACGTGATCTGGGTGTTCGCGGCGAACCACAGGGTGAAGAGGCTGCGCGGGTGCCCGTGCCGCTCGGACTCCGGGACCGGGTCGATCGAGCGTCGCTCCAGTGTGGCCGCCACGTGCCCCTCCTGCGGTTCTTCGGTGAATGCGCTGGACGAACTCAACGTCAGCGTGCCGTTGCGGCCAAGTAGCCGCCGGACGATTCTGTCTCGGATCCCAGACCTTGACCAGCTGTCAGCGCCTGGCAGCGGACTGCCAGCGAAGTGTGCGGCCGGTGCCAGCGACGGCCGCCACTCTTCGGAGGTCACCAGCTCACCAGGGGAGAACAATGCAGACTCCAGTCACCATCATCGGCGCCGGCCTCGGCGGACTGACCCTGGCCCGGGTCCTGTACCTGCACGGGATCCCGGCCACGGTCTACGAGGCCGAGTCGTCGCCGATGTCGCGGTCCCAGGGCGGACTGCTCGACATTCACGATTACAACGGCCAGATCGCCGTCGAGGCGGCCGGGCTGATGGACGAGTTCCGCGGCCTGATCCTCGAAGGCCGCCAGCAGATGCGGGTCCTCGATCCCGACGGCACCGTCCTGCTGGACCATCCCGACGACGGCACCGGCGGCCGTCCCGAACTGCTGCGCGGCGAACTGCGGCAGATGCTGCTCGACTCGCTTCCGGACGGCACCGTCCAGTGGGGCCGGAAGGTCAGCGGCGTCCGCACGGTTGACGGCGGCCACGAGGTGTCCTTCGCCGACGGGGGTTCGGTTGTCGCGAAACTGCTGGTCGGTGCCGACGGCGCGTGGTCGAGGGTGCGGCCGCTGCTGTCCGACGTGGTGCCGGAGTACATGGGCCTCACCTTTGTCGAGACGTACCTGTACGACGCCGAGAACCGGCATCCGGAGGCCGCGAAGGTCGTGGGCGGCGGCGGGATGGGCTCGCCGGGACCGGACCGGCGCATCATGGTGCACTGCGAACGCAACGCCTTGCACACCTACGCGATGCTCAAGAAACCGGCCGAGTGGTTCGACGCGCTTGAAGGCCTCGACACCTCGGACGCTCTCGCCCGGATCGCGGCCGAGTTCGCTGACTGGGCCCCGGAAATCCGCGAGCTGATCTCCGGCAGCGACACCGCGCCGATCGTGCGCAAGCACTACAAGCTGCCGGTCGTGCCCCGGTGGGAGCGAACCCCTGGCGTGACGCTGATCGGCGACGCGGCACACCTGCAGGGGCCGAACGGCGAAGGCGCGAACCTGGCCATGCTCGACGGCTCCGACCTCGCCGAACTGCTCGCCGCGCATCCCGGCGACGTCGAGACCGCGCTGGCCCGGCACGAGGAACGGATGTTCGCCCGCAGCGAGAAGGTCGCCGCGGAGTCCGCGGAGATGGTCAAGCGGATCACCGCCGACAACGGCAAGGACACCGCGAAGGTGGTCGCCGAGGGGTTCCGCCGGATGCTCGCCAAGAAGCGGGAACCGGCCAGTTGAGGCGCGCGGTGAACGTACGTGAGGGGAACCCTGACGGAATCAGATTCCCTCAGGGTGGCCCTCACGTACCTCAGCGGGCGGCGCCGGCGAGGCGGTGCGCTTTGAAGAACTGAAGGATGACCGGGGTGGCGTCAATGGCGGTAGGGGTGTCGGAGTCGTTGTTCGGGCGAGTGCTCGGCCAGACGTGCCCGGCCCCTTCCATCCGGTAATGCGCCAGCGAGCATCCGGGCCACCACTCCTTCACCACGTTCCGCGTCGGAGAAACCGAGACGGGGTAAGGGAAACACCGGTCGCGGGCGGCCCAGCCGTTCAACCAGTCCGGAATGGACGGCAGTCCCTTGGCCGGATTGCCGGTATAGGGAATGGTGGTGTCGGCGGTGCCGTGGAAGTCGAGCAGCGCGACCTTCCGGCTCGGCTGGCAGGCGCCGCCCTGGGGGTAGAACGCGCCGGAAACGGGGGCGAACGCGGCGATCCGGTCGGCCATCCGGCACGCCAGCACGCCGACGAACCCGCCGCCGTTCGACTTGCCCGCCGCGTAGATCCGGGCCGGGTCCACGCACATCCGGTGCTGCAGCGAGGTGAGCAGGTCGGCGGTGAAGCGGACGTCGTCGACCGGGGCCGAGTAGGGCGCGCCGGTCCAGGCGGATTTGCCGTCGGTGCCGGTGACGCCCTGCGGGTACACCGCGATCACGTCCGAGCCGGAGAAGCCGGACAGTTCTTCCTGGTACTCCGCCGTGCGGCCGTGCCCGTGATAGGACAGGACGACCGGGTACCGCCGGTGCGAGTCGTACCGCGCGGGCACGTAGATCCGGTACTCGCGATCGACCCCGCCGGAGGTCAGATGCTCGACGGTCGTGGCGCCGGGACGGGCGACCGCCTGCCCGCACCCGGTCGTCGGCGATGCCGCTTCGGCCGATGCCGGCGCGGCGAGCACCCCGATCCCGATCGCCGCCGCTAGTACGGCAACGCCTGCACGGAAACGTCCGGACATCCGATCCTCCTCGATCGACGGGCGAGCGCGACAATAGTCACCCCGCATCGGCCCCGGACGAACCTTTCGTTCATTGAGTTAACGGCTAGGCTCGTTCCCGTGACGGACGCGGAAGAGTCCTCTGTCAACCGCATCACCGGCGGCCAGTTCGACAAGGTCGTGATGGCCGGGGCGGTGCACGGCGACATCAACGTCGGCCGGTCGGGCGACAGCCCGGCGGACCTGGCCGACCCGCTCATCGCCTCGGTCCGCCTGAAACCCGGCGGAACACTGGCGGACCTGGTGCTCGACACCGATCCGCCGCAGGTCGCCGTGCCCGGCGGGACGGTCCACGTCATCACGGTGGAAGCCAGAACGAACCGAGCCGTCGTCCTGCAATCCGCACGGATCGCGGTCGTCTCGCGAACCCCGCCGCGCCCGGCGTGCCTGGTGGTCCGGGTCGGCGGGCACCTGAAACCGCGCCCCTTCACGACCGACTTCGACGCCCCGTCGCCGCGGCTCGTCGCAGAGGGCCCGGACTTCCCGTTCACCGTCAGCGCCACCGATGTCGAGCAGTTCGAGATCGAACCGATCACCACCACCCACGAGGTCGCCTGGCGGTTGGAAGTGGACTGGACCTGCGCGGGCCGCCACGGCACCACGGTCATCGACAACCACGGCGAGCCGTTCCACGCGTACCCGGTGCCGGCGCTCTACTCCGGCCGCTCGCATACGGTGCTCAGCTCCGGCTGCGATCTCTTCCACGAACGCGGGTGCCCGTCGAACCTGCTCGCCGCGTCGGGTGCACCCGTTTCGCTCTGGGACCAGCCTTCGTCCTACCCCGTGCTGGCTCCGCTCGCGGACGCCCCGGCCTCCGTGGACCTGGATCCCGACCTGAAGGAATCGTGGCCCGAATACCGCCGCGTCGCCAACGCCATCCGAATGGCGGCCGCCTCGGGCGACTTGCGCGGCCACGAGCTGCCGGAGCGCCGCGCGCTGCTCATCCGAGTGCTGCGCTACCTCTTCGTCTCCGGCCAAGCTCATCCCGGCGCCGCCCTGGGCCGGCTCATCCACGCCGAATGGACCACGGCGCTGGGCGCGGACCACCCGGACACCCTCGCCGCCGCCAACCGCCTGGCCGGATGCCTGATCGGCACCACCGAACACGCGGAGGCGCGCGACCTGCTGGCCGACCTGCTGCCCCGGGCGAGCCGCGTCCTGGGCGAGGAGGATCCGCTGACGTTGATCGTCGCGAGCAACCTCTGTGTGGCGTACATGGGGCTGAACGAATACGAACGCGCCCGCGACCAGACGGAGGACGTCCTGGCCCGAACCCGCCGCGCCCTGGGCCCGGACGCACTGGGCACCTTGCGGACTACCGGGAACCTGGTGCGGATCCACCTCCGCCTCGACGACCGGGCCGCGGCGCTTGAGGTGCTGGCCGACCTGCTGCCGAGGTGCCGAAGGGTGCTGGGCGAGGACCATCCCCTGACGGTGAACGCTGCTGCGGAGCTGGCTCAGATCCAGGAGTGAGTCAGGGTTTGCCTTGCTGCAGGGCGGTTTCCGCCGCGGTGAGGTGGTTCGGGCCTATGCCCTTGGCCGGATGTACCGGGATCGGGGAAAGCCCGGGGTCGCCGAGCGCAATTCCGCTCGGCGAGAGCGAGCAACGCCGGATTGAGCCACGCTCGCCGCCCCAGTCTTCCGACGCTACCCAGCCCCCTCGCCAGGTCAAGGACGGCAAAACCCCTTCGCCGCCAACACCCGCTCCACCGACGCCTGCACCTGTGCCCCGGACAGTTCCCCGCTCTCCACCGCCCGCTGGAGCCGGTCCACGACCGCCCCCACGTCGTTGTGCCCGGAGGAGAACAACGCCTGATCCGCCCCCGCCTGCAACGCCTTCAGCACCGCGTCCGGCAGCGCGAACCGGTCCGTGATCGCCTTCATCCCGCCGAGATCGTCGGTGATCACCGGCCCGGTGAAGTGGAACTCGTTGCGCAGCAACCGATACGCCTCAGGCGCCAGCGACGCGGGCTCGTCCCCGGTCAGCCCAGGCACCTCGAGATGCCCGACCATCACCGCGACCTGTCCGTATTCCGAGATGTCGCGGTAAGGCACCAGATCGACCCGGCGCAGCTGATCCAGCGGCGGTGTGACGACGGTGCCCCGGTGCGAGTCGCCCGAACCGTGGCCGTGGCCGGGGAAATGCTTCAGCACCGGCTGCACCCCGGCCGCGCGCAGGCCCTCGGCGAACGCCAGTGCGTACTGCCGCACCTTTTCCGGATCCGGGCTGTAAGAACGGTCGCCGATCACCGCGTCGTCGGGCTCGTCGCTCACATCCGCGTCCGGTGCGTAGTCGACCGTCACCCCGCGTGCCCGCAGTTGCTTGCCCCGCTGCTCGCCGATCGCGCGCACCTCGTCCGGCGTCTTCGAGGCCGCCAGCTGCCGGGCGCTCGGGAGCGAGCCGTCGAGGTCGTCGATGCGCTGCACGCGGCCGCCCTCCTCGTCGACGGCGACCGAAACCGGGATCTTCGCCGCCCGCTGGACCCCGTCGAGCGCGCCATTTTGCAACAGCGTGGTCTTTTTGTCTCCCACGAAGATCCCGCCGACCTGCTGCGTCCGCACGAGGTTCGCGACGCCCGCCGGATCGCCCGCGTTGACGCCCGGCACCACCAGCTGCGCCACGCGTGCCCGCGGATCCATCGCCGACACCGCCGAGGCGCACGACCCCCGGCCCGGCACAGTCTGCGCCGGCGAGGTTGACGCAGGTGGAGCGGCTTGCGGCGAGCTCCCCGCACTCGGCGGGGTGAGCGCGGTGGGCGTTGCTGTTCCGGAAGCGGAACGATCCCCGGAGCACGCGGAAAGCGCACATATGAGCGTCAACGCGCTGACGGCTCCTGCGGTGCTCCAGCGGGGTCGTGCGTGCGCCTTCATCATTTCCTCTGCTGGTCTGGACAGGTCTCCGTGACGGTAACGGAACCCCACCGGCGGGCCCAACTTCACGCTGTGAAGAATGAGCGCGTCCCGACTAGAGATTTCGTGAAGCCGCGGTGGGCACACTGACCGGCACACGACAAGCACAGGCTCTGCACCGGGGAGGCAGCGATGAATCAGGTCAAGGTTGCGGCATGGGCTTCGGACCCGATCACCCTCGCGGGCCTCATCGACCATCTGCGCACGCGCCGCGAGGTGCGGGTGATGCCGGGCCAGCAGCGCGGTGAAGCCGCGGTGCTCGTGTTCGCCGCGAACCGCGTCACCCGCGAGGTGAAGGCGGCGCTGCGGGCCGCGGCCTCGGAGACCCCCGCGGCCATCGTGTTCGTCGCCGGATACGTCGACGCCGACGATCTCGCCGAGCTGGCCGCCTGGCACGTCGCCGCGGTGCTGCCCCGCGACGCGATCGGCGGCGACCAGCTGGTGCGCAGCATCGTGGCCGCCGCCTCCGGGCGCGAGACCTCGATGCGGGACCTGCTGCAGCAGGCGGAGACCCTGCGCCGGGGCGGCGACCGCACCAACCTGTCGCCGCGAGAGGTCGACGTGCTGCGGCTGATGGCCGAGGGCTGGGACACCGCGGAAATCGCGAACAAGCTCTGCTACTCGGAGCGGACCGTGAAGAACGTGATCTACGGAATGACGAACCGGCTCAAGCTGCGGAACCGTCCGCACGCCGTCGCCTACGCGCTGCGCGCCGGAGTGATTTGAAGGATGCTCACCACGTGCGAAAGCTGACCCGGCGCCCGGCCGTTGCCGCGCTCGCCGCCGCATTCCTGTTACTGGCGGCCGCGTGCGGTTCCGCCGCGTCCTCGGGGAAGATCACGCTGAGCGTGGCCACGTTCGGCGAGTTCGGCTACGCGCCGTTGTTCGAGCAGTACCAGAAGGACCATCCGAACATCGAGATCCGCAGCCGGGTCACCGATTTCGACACGCATTTCAAGAGCCTCGCCACGCAGCTGGCGGCCGGTCGCGGCGCGGCCGACGTCGTCGCGGTCGAGGAGCAGTACATCCCGAAGTACATCCGGGCCAAGGACAAATTCGTCAACCTGGCCGATTACGGCGCGGACAAGCTCAAACAGCAATGGGCGCCGTGGAAGTGGGCGCAGGGCACCGCGGGCGATTACGTCTTCGGACTCGGCACCGACATGGGCAGCCTCGCGATGTGCTACCGCCGGGATCTGTTCCAGCAGGCCGGATTGCCCACCGACCGCAAGGCTGTCGCCGAGCTGATGCCGGACTGGCAGGGGTACGCGAACGCCGCCGCCCGGTTCACCGAAAAGCTGCCGAAGGTGAAGTTCGCCGATTCGGCGGGCACCGTTTACACCGCGATGCTCAACCAGTCGCCGGAGAACTACTTCTCCGCCAAGGACGATTCCTACATCGCCGACCGCAATCCCAGTGTGCGCAATGCCTTCCAGCTGTCCGGCGGCCTCGCGCAAGCCCACGAAACGGCCGGCGCGACCACCTATACCCAGGCCTGGAACGTCGCGATCAAACAGGGCACCTTCGCCACGATCGCGTGCCCGGCGTGGATGCTCGCGCAGATCAAGGAAGCGGGCGGCGACGCGGGCAGCGGCAAATGGGACGTCACCACGGTGCCGGGCAACAGCGGCAACCAGGGCGGTTCCTTCCTAGCCGTGCCGAAGCAAAGCGCACACCCGAAGGAAGCCTACGATCTCGCGCAGTGGCTGACCGCGCCCACGCAGCAGAAACGACTTTTCCTTTCCGACGGAATCCTGCCGAGCGAACCGAGCGTGTACCAGGATCCGCAGGTCGTCGCGCACACCGATCCCTATTTCTCGAACGCGCCGGTCGGCCAGATCTACGCGGCGTCGGCGGACCGGCTGCGGCCGAACTACCGCGGCCTGCACGACGCGGACGTGCGTCCCGAATTCGGCCGCGCGCTCGGCCGGATCGAGGACGGGACGGAGAACGTCGAGCAGGCGTGGGCCGACGCGGTCCGGATGGGCCGCGACGCGATCAAGTAGCTGTCGTGGACCGGAAGCTCACCCCCTACGTCTTCATCCTGCCGTTCTTTGTCCTTTTCGGACTGTTCGGCGCGTTCCCGCTGCTGTACACGTCGTGGGTTTCGCTGCATCGCTGGGATTTGCTGTCCGGCCCGGAAGGCGGCCTCGGCCTCGCGAACTACGCGGAGCTGTTCAGCGATCCGCGGTTCTACAACGCGTTTTTCAACACCGTCAGCATCTTCCTGCTCGCCGCGATTCCGCAGTTCTTCCTCGCACTCGGCATCGCCGCGCTGCTGAACCGGCCGCTGCGCGCGGCGATCTGGTGGCGGGCCGGGCTTTTGCTGCCGAACCTGGTATCCGTGGTCGCGGTCGGGCTGGTGTTCGCGCAGCTGTACAGCTCGGGTTACGGCGTGGTCAACGAGGTGCTCGGCTGGTTCGGGGTGCCGCCGGTGTCGTGGCAGTCGCATCAATGGTCGTCGCATCTCGCGGTCGCGAGCATGGTGATGTGGCGCTGGACCGGGTACAACGCGCTCATCTATCTGGCCGCGATGCAAGCGGTCCCGCAGGATCTGTACGAGGCCGCCGCGCTCGACGGTGCCTCGCGCTGGCGGTCGTTCTGGTCAATCACCGTGCCCGGCATCCGCCCGACGATCGCGTTCACCGCGGTCGCCGGGACGGTCAACGGGCTCCAGTTGTTCGCCGAGCCGCAGCTGTTCGACGCGACCGGCAACGGCGGTGCGGGCGGCAATGACCGGCAGTTCCAGACGCTCACGATGTATCTGTACGAAAAGGGCTTCGGCAAATTCGACGCCGGATACGCGGCGGCGCTGTCCTGGGTGATGTTCGTGATCTGCCTGGTGTTCGCGATCTTCAACTACCGGCTGGTGCGCCGGTTCGTGGGTGCGCCGTGATCCGCCGGGGCCGGGCCGGGGGCTGGGTGTACGCGGTGCTGGTGGGGCTGGTCGCGTCCTCGCTGTTCCCGCTGTACTGGTCGTTCGTGGTGTCCACTCGGGACAACGCGGCGATCGGCGAGACCTCTCCGCTGCTGCTGCCCGGCGGCCATCTCTTCGACAACATCCAGCGCGTCTTCACCACGGTGGACTTCTGGCTCGCGATCGGCAATTCGCTGATCGTCGCGACGACGGTGATGGTGTCCAATGTGGTCCTGTCCAGCTTCGCGGGATTTTCCTTCGCCCGGCTCCGGTTCCGCGGCCGCAACACGCTGTTCTTCATCGTGGTCGGCTCGGCGATGGTGCCCGCACAGCTGGGCGTCGTGCCGCTTTACCTGGTGGTGAGCGATTTCGGCTGGTACGGCCGGCTCGAGGCGGTGATCGTGCCCGCGCTGGTGAGCGCGTTCGGGGTGTTCTGGATGCGCCAGGCGTGCGAGGGTTCGATCGACCAGGACCTGGTGGACGCGGCCACTGTGGACGGAGCGTCGATCCTGCGCACGTTCTGGCACGTGGCAGTCCCGGCGATCCGTCCACAAGCGACCGTTCTAGCGATGGTGACCTTCCTCGGTGCGTGGAACGACTACTTCTGGCCGCTGGTAGTCCTGGACCCGGCGCAAACGCCGACCGTGCAGGTCGTCCTGTCCCAGCTGGCCAGCGGCTACTTCACCGACTACGCCCTGATGCTGACCGGCGCGACCCTGGGTGTCCTGCCGGTGATCATCCTGTTCCTGCTCCTCGGCCGAAACCTGGTGCGCAGCATCTCGACCGGCCTACGGACGTCGTGAGACGTACTGTCCGAAGAACCCGGCGATCGCGGACCGCTGCACGGTGATGCTCACCTGAGGATCAATCGTCCCGATCCGGGTCTCCTGAACCTTCGGATCCACTGGCACTTGCTGCGCCAGCTTCGGCAGGAACCACTGGACATCGGTGTAGCTGTAATGCATCGCGGTCGCCAGCGTGATGTCCTGCTTGGGTGCCGAAGTGTGCTCCCACAACGACTTCCACGCCGGTGACGTTCGATGGCTGCGCGCCTGACCGTCGCTGGTGCTGCCCGACGACCCCATCAGCAGCACCGGCCGCGTCACCCCGTCCGCGCCAGCACGAGTGAGCTGCTTGCCGTCGACGTCGTAAGCGAGCCACCCGTCCAGATCGGCCGCAGCGTCCACCCGGGAGTCCACCGTGGACACTTCGGCGGCGGTATCCCCGCCGAACGAATGCCCGATCACCCCGACCCGGCTCAGGTCCATCGCCTTGCCGAGCCCGGGAATGCCGGGCAGCTGGTCAAGAGTGAACCGGACATCCGCGACCCGCGTCCGCATCCCCGCCACCAGGTCCTTGCTCTGCTGGGAGAACACCACCCTCCCGTCCGGAAACACGACGAACGGTGCCTCACCGGTGTGATCAATGGTCACCACGATGTACCCACGACTGGCGAGATCCTCGGCTGTCGCACTGCCCAGCGCCCGCAGCGATGCCCAACCCGGCGAGTACACGATCACCGGCCACCGCCCCTGCACCGGCGCGTTCGCCCGGGCGTGCGTCCGGACGGCCGCCCAGCCGACCTTGCCGGTCGGCAGCCCCAACGCTGGTGCCGCCCCCTGGTCAAAGTACGCCGCGGCCGCTGCGGGCAGGTACGGCGCCTTCGGCCCAGCGCCGGGCCGAGTGGGGTACCAGACGCTGATCATCAGCTCCCGGCCCCGCGCCGAATCGACGAGATGGACATCGCGCTCGCCAATCGCGTGCGGGCCAGTTGGGGTAGGCAGCTCGAAAGTGGTCTCCGCCGCGGCGGGGGCGGCCCCTAAGACGGTGAGGAGGAGGGCAGCGGCGAGGACTGTTCGGAAGCGCATGCCGGAACTCTGCCGTTCCGGCCGGGCTGCTCGCGCCTGCCGACCGTCGCGGGCGACCCCCGACTTTCGTCAACCGGTCCGGCGCGCCACAGCGGTCGCGAGCTCGCTGCGTGACGGCGCATCCAACTTCCCGAGCAACCGCACGACGTGCGCCTGTACCGTCCGTCGAGGCAGCCGCAGCTCCGTCGCGATCTCCGGATTCGACCGCCCAGCCGCGACGAGCCGGGCGATCCGGACCTCCAGCGTCGACAGCGACTCCCACCCGTGCTCCGGCCGCGCCGACGTCAGCGAAGCCCCACGCTGCACGCCGACCGCCTGCAACCGCGTCTCCGCGTGCTCCAGATTCCACGCCGCGGAAAGCTCCGTGTACAGCGAAGCCGCTTCATCGAACGCAGCCTGCGCGGCGTCCAGCCGACCCACCCGAGCCAGCAGCACCGCCGAGTCCTCCAACGCGCTGGCCAGCTCCGGTTTCCGCCCCACCGCGCGGAAATGCTCCACCGTCCGCAGCACCGGCTCCGGATCCTCGCCCAGCAACCCCCGGCACCATTCCGCGGCCGCGAACGCCCGCGCCGGTTCGAGTTCCTTCTCTGCCTCTTCGACACACACCGCCAGCGCCCGCTCCGCCGCGGCCCGGTCGCCCGCTGCCAGCGCGATCTGCGCGAACTGCGGCAACCACTGATGCCGCAACATCATCTGCGCGTAAGTCGGATTCAGAATCGGCTCGAACACCGTGATCGCCTTCTGCAGATCACCCTCCTGATAGGCGACCAGCGCGTGCGCGGCAAGCAAAAAGTCGAAACTCTCCCGCTCGGCACTGGTCGCGGGCGCGTGTTCCTCCGCCGCGTCCAGCAGCGCCGCCGCCTGCGCGTGCTCGCCTCGCCGCGCCGCGATGAGCGCCGCGACCCCGTGCAGCAGCAGCGCCGCCGCACCCGGTTCGCGCAGGCCGAAGAAGGTGATCGCCGGACCGTCCTCGGTCACCGTGTCCAGCTCGACCAGCGCTTCGTCCCACCGGCCTTCCCAATACCGGTGCACCGCAACGGAAACCTGCAACCCGCTCGGCATGCTGTGCCGCCGCGTCACCTCGGCGGCCTCCTGCAGCGTCCGGTTCGCGTCGTCCAGCCGGTCGAGGTTCTGCAGCGTGAAGACCCGGTTGTCCAGCAGATCCAGGTGCAGGTCAGCCAATTCGTGCTCGTCGCCGACGGCCGCGATCGCCTCGTCCACGTGCTTCAGCGCGCTGGCGTGGTGCCGCCGCACGGAATCGACCAGCCACAACGTCTGCAGCGCATGCGCGGTGAGGTAGCGGTCGCCGTCCGCCTCGGCCCGCGCGCGATGTGCGGTCTTCTCCGCGACGTCGAGGTCGTCGAGCCCGCCGCGCCGGAAGTTCGCGAGCAAATGGCGGCCGCGGACCCGCCACAGCTCCGGCACTCCCGGATCCTCTGCCGGATTCCCGAGCGTCTCCACCGCGAGCTGCACGTCCCCGCGGCGGAACCGCATCGCGGACACGACGTGGCGCATCTCCGCCGCGTTGTCCGGATCGCGCGACACCGCAAGTGCTTGCAACGCAAGGTCTTCCGGACTGCGTTCGAGCCGGAACAACACCCGCACCAGCGCGACCAGCAACGGTTCGCGGCGCGGATCGTCGTCCTCGACCACGGCGAGCGCGCGCTCCAGCAGCTCGACCGCGATCAGCGGGGCCCGGTTCGACACCGCGCTCTGGTGTTCCACGAGCCAGTCGAGCACCCAAGGGTCCACAGTGGACGGAACGGCCACGAGCTGCTCGGCGACCCGCTTCACCGGCGCGCCGATCTTGGCCAGGGCTTCGGCCGCCTGCCGATGCTGCGCGGCCCGCGTTTCCGGCGACAGATGGTGGTACAACGTCTGGCGCAGCAACGGAAGCCGGAACGCGAGCTGGGTTCCGGTGTCGAGCAGGATGTTGTCCGCCAAGGCCGCTTCGAGCGGGCCGAGCAGGTCCGAGGGACGCTGTCCGAGCACCGCCGCGATGTCGCCCACCGCGAACTCCATGCCGAGAATCGCGCCCCAGCCGAGCACCTGCCGGGTCTGGTCGGGCAGCAGCTCCAGCCGCCGGTTGACCGCCGCGACGATTGATTCCGGCGGCTCGAACCGCAGCGGATCCGGGACGTCGGCGAGCCCGTCGAGGTGCTTGACCGCGCCCGAGTGCACCAGCGCGTCCAGCATTTCCTTGAGGTACAACGGATTACCGCCGGCACGAGCGGTCAGGTCCCGCAGCCGCGGCCCGGGATCCGCGCCGATCTGCCGCTGCAGCAGGCACAGAACGTCGTCCTCGCCGAGCGGACCGAGGTCGAGCACGATGCCGTCCCGGGTCTCGACGCCGCGGCGCAGCTGAGTCATTTCCGGCCGCTCCGGTGCCGGTCGTGTCGCGGCGACCAGCAGCAACGGCAGCTGCCGGGCAGCCGCGGACAATCGGTGCCACACCAGCACGCTCGACTCGTCCGCCCACTGCAAATCGTCGACCACGAGCAACAGCGGCGATTCGGCGCAGAGTTCGTCGACGAGCGCGAGCAGCCGGTCCACCGAATCCAGCACCGGGTCGCCGACGCGCCGCACCGGTTCCTCGCTGCTCAGCGCGACGCGCGCGCGGCGCGGATCCGGCGAATGCGCGTCGATCGCCAGGCATTCGTGCATGACCTGCAACGGGAACCGCATGCTCAGCTCGTCCGCGGCGACCCAGGCGACCTGCAGACCGCCGGCGTCGCCGAACGCGTGTGCCAGCAGCTCCGACTTCCCGATCCCGGCCTCGCCCTCGATCCACACCGCCCGCCCGCGGCCCGCGCGGACGCCGTCGAGCAGCTTGCGCAGCTTGCCGACCTCGGCTTCCCGGCCGAGCAACGGGTCCTGCGGCACCCGCACGACCGGCTCCGGCACCTCGGGCCGCGGCAGGTCCAGCGCCGGGTCTTCGGAGAGCACGCGCTGGTGCAGTTCGCGCAGCCCCGGACCGGGCTCCACGCCTAGCTCGGCGCGGATCGTGCGGCGTGCGTCGCGGAACACGTCGAGCGCGTCGGAATGCCGGCCGCTGCGGTAGAGCGCGAGCATCAGCGAGGCCCGCAGCGATTCGCGCAGCGGATACTCGGCGGTGAGCGCGGTCAGTTCGGCGATGATCTCCTGGTGGCCGCCCATTTCCAGCCTGCTGCGGGCTGCTCGGTCCAGGGTGTCCAGCCGCAGCTCGGCCAGGTATGCGCGATGCCGCTCGGCGAAGTTGCCGGGCACGCCGGACAGCGCTTCGCCGTGCCAGAGCTTGAGCGCGGCACTGAATTCAGCCACCGCCCGGTTGTGCGCCCCGGCCTCAGCCTCGCGTTTGCCGTTCTCCCGGTGCTGCTCGAACTTCGCCGAGTCCAGCGCTTCCGGCGCGAGGTCGAGCGTGTAGCCAGCCGGGCCGGACCCGAGCACCGTCGACGCGGACCATCGGGTGCGTTCCGGCTCCAGCGCGCGGCGCAGCCCGGAAATGTAGGTGTGCACGCTGCCTTCGACACTGGCCGGCGGCGACTCGCCCCACACGCCCGCGATCAGTTCCGCGCGCGGCACCGGCCGTCCGGCGGCGACCGCCAGCATGGCGAAGACCGCCCGCTGCCGCGCGGGTCCGAGCGAGATTTCGGTCGTCCCGCGCCAGGCGCGCAACGGGCCGAGCGCCGTCACCCGCAAATCCCCTGGCATGCCGTTCCATTCGCCGTGTTGACCGAGTTTACCGGTCGATCATGGACGCGAGTCCACCCCGGTTCACTCTCCTGCCGCACGCGCGCGGACCGGACTGGCCCGCCGGATGCCGTACGGCTGCATCCGCGTCTCGGCCCGCCGCACGTCCCAAGCCGCGCCGACCGAGGTGTAGCTGGTGAGTGCCGCGAGGAAAGCCGTGCGCGCCTCGTCGAGACGGCGGTACTCGGCGAGCAGGATCGCGGCGTCCTCGCTGGCCCGAGCGTGCTTGAGCATCCGTCCGGCGGCCTCGTAGTGCGTGGCGGCGCCGAGGATCGCGTCCGGATCCGCGGTGACCAGGCCCCGGCAGTGCGCGGTCGCCGCGGTGTGCGACGGCGGAGTGTCGTACCCGCTGGTGTCGCCCATCAGCCGCAGCGCCCGGAACGCGTGCGGCTGGTCGCCGAGCTGCATGGCGAGCCGGGCGAGGTCGGGCAGCCACTGCTGACGCGCGGCGGGCGGATAGTTCTGGCCCAGCAACGGGAGAAGCGCGGCGAGCGCGGCTTCCGGATCGCCTTCCAGTTCGGCGAGCTGGGCGCGCGCGGCGAGCAGGTAGTCGCCGCCGTTCGGCTCGAGACCGTGCGGGAACTGGTGCCGGGCCGCCGCGTCGAGATGTGCGCGCGCCTCGTCCGGTTCGTCGCGGTGACTTGCGATCAGCGCGCCGACGCCGTGCACCAGCAACGCCGATCCCGGGCTGCGCAACACATACGACGCGGTTTCCGCACCGCCCCGGATCACCGTGTCGAGTTCGGCGAGCGCCTCGCCCCACCGGCCGCGCCAGTAGTAGTGCACCGCACCGGCCAGGTGCATTTCGCCGGGCACCGCCCGGGTCGCGGCCAGCCGGCGCGCGGTGCTCAGGTCCGCGTCGTTGTCGAGCCCGTCCAGCACACCCAGTTCGGACAGATCCGGTGCGGCTGCCCGATGGTCGACGGCGAACCGCTCGATGGTCACGCGCAGGGTTTCGTGCCGCCCGCGCCACATCTCCGGCACCTTCGGATCGGCCAGCGTACGACGGACTTCCGCCGAGGCTTCGGCGAATTCGCCGCGCCGGTAATAGATGTAGGCGAGGATCCAGCGCATTTCCGCGGCCTGCCTGCTGTCCTGGGTGCGCGCGACGACCGAACGCGCCTCCGCCTCCGGCTCCCGGCCGAGCCAGAACAGCAGCCGGGCGAGCGTGGCGGTAAGCGGTTCGCGGGCCTCGGCGGGCAGCACAGCCTGCTTGACCACCTGTTTGAGCAGATCCACCGCGACCTGCGGCGACTGCGCGGCGACCGTGCCGATGTGCTCGACCAGCCAGTTCGCCATCCACGGATCCACCTGCGCGGGCGCGGCCGCCAGTTGTTCGGCGACGCGTTCCGCACCCGCTCCCGCACCATCGAGCGCTTCGGCCAGCTGCCGATGCAGCGCGACGCGCATCGCGGCTGGCGTCTTTTCGTACAACACGCGGCGCAGCAACGGATGCCGGAACGCGAGCAGATCGCCGGACTCGACCAGCACTCCCGCGGTGAGCGCCTCCTCGACCGCGGCGACGAGCGCGGTCGGCGCGCGTTCGGTGGCGATCGCGATGTCGGCGAGCGAGAATTCCTTGCCCAGCAAGGCGGCCCAGCGCAACAGGTCTCGCGCGGAGCTGGAGAGGAAGATCAGATACAGCGTGACCCGCGAGCCGAGCGGCGACGGGATCGAGCGGCACGACGAACCGTCCACAATGGCGTGCGCGCCGTCGAGCAGGATCATCGAATTGGCGAGCAGGGTTTCGACGATTTCCGTGGCGTAGCGCGGGTTTCCGGCGGCGTGGCCGAGCAGCACCGAGAACATCCGGTTCGGCGGCGCGCCGGTGAGATCCGCGGCGATCTTCCGGATCTCGTGGTCCGGCAACGGTTCCAGCCGCAGCAGCGAGGTCGCGCCGGACGACAGGTCCGCGGCCAGCGCTTCGAGCGCGGCCGAGCGGGGGAGCGGACGACTCGCTCCGACGAGCAGCAGCGGCAGCCGCCGGGTTTCGCGAGCGAGGTGCTGCCACACCTGCAACGTCGTTTCGTCCGCCCACTGCAGATCGTCGACCACGAGCACGAGCGGGCCGTCCGCGCACAGCTGCCGGACCAGTCCGAGAATGCCCTGCACCGGGTCCAGGTCCGGGTTCTCGGCGAGCGCCACCGCCAGTTCCGCGCGGCGTAGGTCCGAGGCGCGCGGGTGCACGCCGAGCGCGTCCAGCAGCGGACGCAGCGCGAAGCCCTGGTCGAGCGAGTCCGCGGCGGCGAACAGCGCCGGGTAACCGGTTTCGTGTGCCAGCGCGACGGTTTCGGCCAGCAGCGCGGTCCGGCCGATTCCCGGTTCGCCCTTCACCCACACCGAACGGCCGAGGCCGCCGCCGAGACCGGCGACGGCCTCGCTGAGCAGCTGCAGTTCGTCTTCCCGCCCGACGAACGTCGCCGGACGCGGCGGCAGCACCGGCAGCGGGAAGCGGGGGACCTTTGTGACCGGCGCGGGCGTGACCGCATCGTTGACGGCCAGCAGCTTTTCGTACAACTCCCGCAGCGCGGGACCCGGCTCGGTGCCGGACGCTTCGACCAGCCGCTCGCGCAGCTCGGTATAGACGGTGAGCGCCTCGTGATGCCGGCCAGCCTGGTCGAGTGCTCGCATGAGCAGTCCGTGCAGCGGCTCGCGGAACGGGTGTTCCGCGGCGAGTTCGCCGAGCTGCGTGACGAGCCCGGCGGATTCGCCCGAGTCCATCGCCAGCTCGGCCCGGCGTTCGACGGTCGCCAGTCGCAGTTCCTCCAGCCGCACCCGCTGCGCGGTCGCGTAATGCCCGGAGAGACATTGCAACGGCGTGCCGTCCCACTCCGCGAGAGCCTCGTCGAGCACGCTCCGCGCCTCGGCCCGGCGTCCCTCGGCGAGCAGCCGGTTGCCGAGGTCGCGCAGCGCGCTGAAGCGGTGGACGTCGATCTGCTCCGGTTCGACACAGAGCGAGTAGCCGGATCCGGTGGACGCGATCAGCCGCGATTCGGCGCCTTTGCGGCGGCCCGGTTCGAGGACGCGGCGCAGCCCGGAGATATAGGTGTAGATGCTCCCCTGCGCGCTGGCCGGGGGCGAGTCGCCCCACACCGCGTCGATGAGCACTTCGCGGGAGACGGTGCGGTTCGGCGAGAAGGCCAGTACTGCGAAAACTGTGCGCCGATGAGCGGAACCGAGGTCGAGCTGCCGGTCGCCGAGCCAGGCTCGCACCGGTCCGAGCAGCTGGATTTCCGGCGCCGGGACGCCGCCGGATGCCGACATCGGTCTCCCTTCACGCGCTGACGGATCGTCACACGCCGGATGCCACTGGTGAGCTTACGCCGAAAAGGTGACGTCGCGGGACCGCCCCGGGTTGCTTTTGCCGGTCTTGTCCAGCGAATTGTCCGGTGGACATGGTCAGGGGAGAGGCCCGCCGGTGAACGCCGGGCAAACCGGCCGGGCGGTCCGGCAGGCACACCTGCCGCGACAAAGGGGCATCGGCCGCGCTCCCCGGTTTCCGGACGGGAATCCCTGCGGCAGCCTCGATGAGGAACCCGCGCGCTCGATTCGCGGCTTCGGCGCGGCGGTGGTGAGGAGGAGGCGTGGACCCGGTTCCGGCCCCGGCGGGGGCGAGGTTCGCGGCGGCGATCGACGCGGCGAACGCCTGTTTCGGCACGGTGAACAGCGAAATGGCGGCGCTGCAGGCGTCGTGGCGCGGCGAGGCGGCGGTGCGCTTCGGCCAGGCGATGAACGATTGGGAGCAGCAGTTCGATCGCATTCTGGCAAGTCTGGCAGATCTCGTGGACGTCGCGCGCGGTACGGCCGCGTCCACCACCGCACAGTGCTCAAATGAGCGCGTGCGGTGCCCTGATCGTCGATGAGCGGCGATCCCGGCTTCGAGCAGGCCGCCGAAGTGTTGTCCCGGATCCGCCGCACGACCGGCGACCTCGGCGCGGTGCTGGCGGAACTGGAGTCGGCGGTGGAACCCGAGGTGGCCGCCTGGCCCGCCGCGGCGCGCGCCCGCTACCGGGAGGCCAAACGGGAGTGGGCCGCCGCGCTCGACCGGATGCCCGAATGCCTCGACCGGGCGGCGCAAGCCTTCCGCGAGATCTCGTCTCCAGACCCGAAAAGAGGCCGCTGAGCAGGGAAAACCCTGGTTTTCTCCACCGGCCTTCACGAGCGCGCCAGAAAACGTGAAGTCTCGCCCGCCACACTGCGTCCAGGCAATGTGAAGGGGGTAACCGTGAAGCTCGTCAAGGTCGCAGTGCTCGCCTCGGACCCGATCACCCGGGCCGGAGCCGCGAGCCTGCTGGGTTCGCGCCCGGAACTGGTCCTGCTCGGCCAGGACGCGGCGAGCCAGGCGGACGTGGTCCTCGTGATGGAGGAGCACGTGACCGACCGGGTGCTGTCGCAGGTGCGGGACCTCGGCAGGCAGTCCGAGCAGCTGACCGGACCGCATCTGGTGATCGTGGTCGACCATTTCCGCGAGAGCGACCTGATGACGGCCGTCGAATGCGGGGTCGTCGCGATCCTGCCGCGCCGCGAAACCGGCGGCGGCGAACTGGTCGCGGCAGTGCTGGCCGCGGGCGACGGCACGGCGACGCTCCCGCCGCGGCTGCAGGGCGCGCTGCTCGCACAGGTGCAGCGGATGCGCCGCGACGTGCTGGAGCCGAACGGCCTCACGCTGTCCGGCCTGGCGTCGCGCGAATGCGACGTGCTGCGTCTGGTCGCCGAGGGCTACGGCACCGAGGAGATCGCGACGAAGCTCTGTTATTCGGAGCGGACGGTCAAGAACGTGCTGTACGGCCTGATGACCCGCTGCGGTCTGAACAACCGTGCGCACGCCGTGGCCTATGCCCTGCGCGCCGGCGCGATCTAGTCTTCTGACCCATGGCACAGACGGCGGTAGAGATCGCTCGCGGAGTGCGGGCAGGGGAGCTGGACCCGGTCCAGGTGACCGAGGAAGCCCTCGCCCGGATCGCAGCAGCGGACGGCGTCGTCGGCGCGTTCCGCCGCGTGCGTTTCGCCGAGGCCCGAGCCGAAGCCGCCGAAGTCGCGGCCCGCCCGGACCTCGCTTCGCTGCCGCTGGCCGGCGTCCCCGTCGCGGTCAAAGATGTCACCGACGTCGCTGGCGAATACCAGGGCTGGGGTTCAGAAGCAGGCCCCCGCGACCTGGCGACCGCCGACGGCCTGATCGCCACCCGCCTGCGCGCAGCCGGCGCGGTCATCGTCGGCCTGACCCGCGTGCCGGAGCTGTGCATTTTCCCGACCAGCGACGACCCTTCCGGGATCGCCCGCAACCCCCGCAACCCAGCCTTCACCGCAGGCGGTTCCTCGGGCGGCAGCGCGGCCGCGGTAGCCGCGGGCCTGGTCCCGATCGCCCACGGCACCGACGGTCTGGGATCCATTCGCCTGCCCGCCGGAATGTGCGGAATCGTGGGCCTGAAACCCGGCCGCGACGTGGTCCGCGAAGACGCTCCAGGTTGGTTCGGCCTCTCCACCCACGGCCCACTGACCACGACGGTCGCCGACGCCGCCCTCCTGATGTCCGTCCTGGCCGACCGCCCGGAATGGGCCACCCTGACGCCCCCGCGTTCCCTGCGCATCGCGACGTCCACCCAGGTCCCGTTCACCCGAGCTCCCCTGCCGCGCCCGCTCCGCGCCGCCGTCGACCAGGCCGCTTCGCTCCTTTCGGCTGGCCACACGGTCACTTCCGCGACCCCCGCCTACCCACTCCGCGCCCTAGGCGGCCTGGTCGCCCGCTGGTTCGCCGGTCCGGCTGAGCAGGCCGCGGGCAGCTTCGACCTGTCGCGCCTGCAACCCCGCACTCGCGTCCACGTCCGCCTCGGCCGCCTGACGGCACGCCTGGTCAACGACCGAGCCCGCGACGAATGGGAGGCGATCGCGGAGCAGTTCTTCGAGTCCCACGACGTGCTGGTGACCCCGACGTTGGCGACCTTGCCGCTGAAAGCCCGCCGCTGGCACCGCGAGCCGTGGCTGGCGAACGCAGTCCCGTCCTCGAGGGTGGCGTCATTCACCGGCCCGTGGAACCTGGCCGGATACCCCGCGCTCTCGGTCCCGGTGGCCCGGCACCCCGTCCATGACCTGGCGATGTGCGTGCAACTAGTAGCCCGCCCCGGCGGGGAACCGGTGCTGCTGGGGCTGGCGGCGGAACTGGAATCGGCGAATCCCTGGCCGCGGACGGTTTAGGACTCGCCTGCCTGAACTGCCACTGCTAGGAACTTAAGCCGCCGATTCGGCTTGCTGACCGTCCGCAAGAGACGCCAGCGACGCCGAAATGATCGATTCGCGCCACTAAGGCGAGGTTTCGGGTGCGGTTGAGTCGTGGCTGCCCGGGCCGCGTGACC